>DHFN01000143.1 GCA_002402275.1 Anaerolineales bacterium UBA4823 | reverse complement strand
GCGGTGTAGAGTCCATCCGGCCAGTAGCCCTGATCCAGTGGACCATAATGGAAGATAGGTTTTTGATTGAGATATATCCGTGGAATTCCCTTTTCATCCGGTTGCATACTAATTTCACGGAAACCGCAATACGAATCGACTTTATCCACAATCTGGTTTTTGTGGACAAGCGTTATCTTTAAGTCATACAGGTTGGGATTTTCGGGTGACCATAGATGTGCTTCCGGATAATTAAGGAGGATTGGATCTCCCTGGACACAAATGGCTTGAGTCAAAACGATGCCCTCTTTGGATAATTCTATCTGGATCCCATGCTCCTCCAGCTCGTCCGAAAGAGAAACCTGAACTGCAAGCCGGGCTGGCTCAATGCTGGGAGTGATTTTGATCTCTTTGATATATACCTCAGGCAATGGCTCCAGCCAGACGGTTTGCCAGATACCGGAAACAGCTGTGTAAAAGACAAAACCAGGTTTGAGGGTTTGCTTGCCGCGTTCCTGACGGCCTTCGCTGGTTGGGTCATAAACTTTTACCACCAACTCATTCTCAGCGCCATAACGCAAAAAAGTGGTTAACTCAAACGAAAATGGATCATAACCACCCTGATGCTGACCCAGATAGTGTCCGTTGCACCACACGTCCGTTTGCCAATCGACTGCGCCAAAATGAAGGATGATTCTATGGCTTTTCCATTCTATGGGGATCTCGAAAGTTCGCCGGTACCAGAGATATTCAGTGGGAAGAAGGGGTTTTCCGACTCCCGATAGTGAGGATTCGATTGGGAAGGGCACCAGTATCTTTCCATGATACTCATCGGGCATTTCCTGCTCCCTTAGTAATACGGCGTACTCCCAGAGCCCATTCAGATTCAACCAGGTTTCGCGAACCAACTGCGGCCGGGGATATTCAGGCAATGGACAGGATGGGTTCACATCCTGGGCCCAACGGGTTTGAATCTTGCCTGAAACCGGAGACCAATCCGAATGGGTCATGCTTCCACCTCTGCCAGGCGAATATGTTTGGGGATCCGCAGTAAAGGAAGCAGAGCCAATAAATTGATGGCAGCTGCAGCGTAATAAATGACCGGTGTGGGAATAAAGCCAGCTTCACCATTCAATATAGTAGGAATCCCAAAAGAGCGAATGAGAAAGGAACCGATAGCCGGTCCAATTACCATGGGTAATAAAACCCAAAAGACCATGCGCACACCCTGGAACTGACCGCGTTGTTGAGTGGGATAAAGGTCTTTCAGCCAGGCACCGGAAACGATGCCAAAGGCTGCCATAGCCACCGTCTGGAGAACACCCGCCACCAAAAGGAACGGGATACCACGGGCAAAAGAGAAAACCAAAGCTGTAGCTGCAGCTGCAAAAGCCATCCAGAGGATAAACGTGCGCCGCGGAATACGGTCGACCAGGATGCCCAGTGGAATGGTGCTGAGCGCGGTGATGATCAGAACACCACCCATAATCAACCCCATAGTACCCTTATCATATCCCAGATAATGTTCAATATAGATCAATAAATAGGGAAAGGTCACCTGCCAGGCAACTCCGTTGATGGCGATTGCTAAAAACAATAGAAACAGAATCCGGTTTTTACGGACAATTTCAAAGCTGAAGGTTTTAAGAACCTCGCGCCAGTAAGGAGGTCGAACCTGGTTCATTTCTTCCTGGCTGACAGGCGCATCTTTTAGAAGCCAGCCACCAATGAGACCGGTCAGTGCAACAAAACCACCCAATCCGTAAAAGAACACAAAATATCCGAACTGTTCAATTACCATCCCTGCCAGAGCAGTTGTTAAGATGAAAGACACAAATACGCTCATTTGAATCAGTCCTTCCACCCGTCCGCGGTTGGTGGTGTCGGTGATATCCGTTGTCCAGGCACTGAAGCTGGCATCGTTTGCGGTGGACCCAAAGAAGGTCATAACCGCATCCGCGACAATTACCATGAAAACAGCTACTCCAATGGGACGGATCAGGGATACCGTCGGAAACAGCGCTGTCACAATTCCCCAAAGAATATAACCAAACAGAATATAAGGACGTCTGCGTCCAAAACGGGTAAACGTTCGGTCGGACAGCGTACCAATTAAAAGTGTCGTGACAGTGGCTGTGATTGCGCTGATGGCCACCATCCAGGCAATTGGTCGTGGATTAGGGGTTAACGTATCAAAAACAAAGGTGTTAAACCATGCGTTTTCGACTCCCCAGGCAATCTGCCCGGAAAGAGAAAGTAAGCCGATGACAAACCAGGTGCGTATCGATAATGGTGTTCGCTGGGCGGAAGATTTTTTCATGGAAAATCCTTTTAGGGAGATTTTGAATAAATATAATTATATTCTGAGTTTAGATCCGTTATTCTTTTTCTTTGATTTAATTAAATCTTTCTCCGAGTTGTCGTATAATGAATTAATTCACATCCATTTGGAAATCAAATGAAAGAAAAAAACGGCATAGATCTCTCATTAAACAAAATCCAGACCTTTCAGAAGAACATTGATTTGAAAGGAGCTTTGCGTTATTTATTTAAGAAAGCATTCTTGATTACACTAACGATTTTTATTGGTACTTTTATTACGATTATTATCATAAATCGACCTGTAGTACTGGGATTTGTCACAAATCCTCCTCAGCTGGACGCAACCATCGAAAAAAGTATTTCAAGAAGTGTTCTAAATTATCAAATTGAGAATCAATATTTTAGCTCACTATCTGTAGAAGATCGGGATCAGGTTCTGGAGGAATACCGCCAACAATTAATTGAAAAGAGTGGGATTAATCTGCCTTACTTTCCTAAACATTTACTCTGGACTATGAATGCCCTTAAATTTAATTGGGGAGATATTACTATAACGGATGCGCGTCCTCAATCCTGGTGGGGAAAAGGGTACACCCGTTTTAATTTAAATGAAATCATACTGCAATTTTTACCAATGACATTGTTGTTGGTAGGTGCAGCGTATTTTTTACTATTTGTGATTGGATTACCGCTCGCTTTGTTACTCAGTCAAAGAGCGAACTCATGGTTTGATCGTTTGCTTACCTGGATTGCCCCCATTTCATCTGTTCCCAGTTGGGTAATTGGTATTTTACTGATCATGTTATTTGCGGTTGAATTAAAAATCCTTCCAGCATTTGGAACCTTTGATACAGTACCTCCAGAAACAAAGTGGGGCTATATACCGATTGTCGTAAAACACATGATTTTACCGGTAACAGCCATTTTCTTAAGCCTGTTCTTCCAATTGGTCTATTCCTGGCGAACCGTTTTTGTAACTTTCAGCAATGAAGATTATGTGGATTTAGGAAAAGCATTGGGTCTGGTTCCTCGAAGATTAAGAAAAGAATATATTCTTAAACCCACATTGCCATTTGTGATTACCAGTTTTTCTCTGACCCTGGTGAGTTTCTGGCAAATGACAATGGCATTGGAAGTGATTTTTCAATGGCAAGGGATTGGATGGTTGTTTATTAATTTAGGATTACCAAATTTTTGGGGCGAAAGTATGTATCCTGGTGAATTGATTATCGCCCTGTCGTTAATCGTTTTATTCGCGTATTTGCTTGGTATTACAGTTTTTATTTTAGATATCGTTTATGTGTTTGTTGATCCACGTATCAGATTAGTAAGAAATGAGCCAACACTACGCTCTATAAAGACTCGTTCTGAGACGTCAAAAGATGCCTGGCCTGAGTTCCATGAAGAAATTTATAAAAAACAAAAAATTCACAAACTAAGTTCAAAAAGAAAAATTTCTTTGCAAGACAGGTGGGTATTTGTAAGACAGGATTTCAAAACCAGTTTTTCAAATTTTCAACGATTTGTCCTCGAGGTTAAACGCTTTCCCTCTGCTATTCTGGGCTTTTTTATTATTTTTTTGCTATTGATTGGCTCATTATACGCAGTTATTGCCTTACCGTATCAAAAAATTGGTGCAGCTTGGGGTGGATCGACTTTAACCGGAAGAACAGATATCCCTAAATTGGCAAGACCTGCCTGGTTCAATTATTTTGATTCGACAGAAAAGCTTTCCATTTTCAACATAAATGACCAGAGTGAAAATGTAATACGTGAAGAAAAAACATTAGAAAATGGTGGTAAGCAAGTAAGTATGGTGTTTTTATTTGACTATTACTTCTCAGATTTTCCTACGGAGATGAACTTATATCTGAAAGGAATTTATCAAGAAAAAACGCCATTCGTCTCATTAAAATGGATAACACCAGACGGAAGAGAATTTAACCTACAAGGTTTGGGGGTTGATGCTGAGAGAGTTTATGATTTTGAGGAGAATATTCCAGCACGTCGTCTGGTAGCACAAAACAAAAACTGGGAAGAATGGTTTAATTTCACGCAAATATTTCCAACGCCATATTTTTATTTGTTATTTGCTGATCCCGATTCCAATTCCCCCAAAGTTATGAATGGGCTCTATCAATTAAGGATTAATGGGATCACTTTTGAACAAGACAGTGAAATTAACCCCGAATTGGTGATGCTTGGACAGGTATATGGAATTGCGGGGACAGACTATTTGCGTCGTGATCTATCCGTCCCATTATTTTGGGGCATGCCTTTTGCTTTGATTATTGGGGTTTTTGGCTCATTAGCGACCACTTTTCTATCCATGACATTGGCCGCAACCGGAGTCTGGTTTGGGGGTTGGGTGGATGATTTAATTCAGAGACTAACAGAAGTGAATCTGGTGCTTCCTATACTGATGATCAGTGTATTGGCATATGCTTATTTGGGGATCAGTATTTGGCTGA
>DHFN01000046.1 GCA_002402275.1 Anaerolineales bacterium UBA4823 | reverse complement strand
GCGGTAAAAACTCTCCAATTTGTTGGTATTTATGATGATCCCAATACACCAGCTGAAGAGGGTTTTATTGCCATGGCTAAACGATTAGGCATTACCACTCTTACCCGCCCCGATTATGGTTTATCTCTCACCCTAGGAGGTGGTGAAGTAAGTTTATTGGAGTTGACTGGCGCCTTTGCAATTCTCGCTGATGGAGGGCAGAAAGTTCCCTTAGTATCCATCACAAAAATCACAGATAAAGAAGGAAATACAGTTTTTGAAGCATCTAAGGTACCTCCCGCTCAAGTCATTCGACCTGAACATGCCTATCTGATCACTTCGATTCTATCTGATAATAAAGCACGGACACCGATGTTCGGATCGGATTCGGTTCTCAAACTACCTTTTCCAGCTGCAGTAAAAACCGGTACCACCAATGACTTTCGCGATAATTGGACGATTGGTTATACCCCCCAATTAACGGTGGGCGTATGGGTGGGGAACGCTAACTATAAACCGATGAATGATGTCAGTGGAGTTAGCGGTGCTGCACCAATTTGGGCGGAATTTATGAAAACGGTGATCCCAAAATTGAATGGAGATCAATCTCCACCTTTTACCCGTCCACAATGGATCATTGAAAAAACAATTTGTGCAATATCAGGAACTGAACCTTCACAATGGTGTCCAAAGCAAACTTCCGAGATTTTCGCTGCGGATCAACCTCCTTTACCCAAAGAACAAGATTTATGGCAAAAAATTTGGATTGATACCTGGACCAGATTAAGAGCATCGGATGCTTGCGGGGAATTTCGACAGGAATTATTTGTAATCAATATTACGGATCCGTTTGCAATAAAATGGGTTTCAAAAGATCCGGATGGTAAAGCCTGGGCAAAAGAAATGGGTTTCAAGAAACCATTTATTTTTACTCCCCCACGAGCTTGTCAGGAAACTGATCCCCATCCAAAAATTGAATTTATTCATCCAAAAGACGGTGATACAATTAATACATCAATTTTGGATATCTATGCAATTATCAACGCTACTCAGAATTTTAAAAGTTACCAAGTAGATTTTGGTATTGGCAGTGATCCAGACCATTGGGAGAATATAACTGCCGGAAATGATCCTTCAACTGGACAAGAAAAACTTACTAGTTGGGATATCAGTGAATTACCTTCCGGATTGATCACTTTAAGGATTACCCTTATTAGTACCCAAGATACCTCTGCTGAATTAAAGATACACCTTAATCTTCAAGTGCCGACACCCACTCCCGCTCCAACTGCCACTCCGCAACCCACCGAAACGCCAACGCTGATCCCTACCTTAACGGATACCCCAGTTCCCAGCGTAACCCCATTCCCTAGTGAGACGCCTGCAATTACCGGTACTCCGTAATAGTTTATTTTTGTAATTCTAGTGTCTTATTTGGCATATTTATTCAAGCAGGACACTAATATTTATTAATATCGAGGAATTGTAATTATGGAAATTATTCAAATTAATCTTCAGGACAAGAAAGATGTAAATAGGTTTATTTATTTTCCCTTTAAACTTTATAAAGGATGTAAATATTGGGTTCCCCCTTTGGTAGACGATATGAGGAAAAACCTTGATCCCAACCGACACCCTTTTTATCAACACTCAGAAGCAAATTTTTTCATGGCGATCCGGGATGGAAAACCGGTTGGAAGGATTGCCATGTTAGAAAATAAGCGTTATAACGAGTTCCGCAATACAAAAACAGCATTCTTTGGTTATTTTGATTGTGTTGAAGATGAACAAGTGTCTGAATTGATCTTTCAAACTGCCACAAATTGGGCTAGAGCTCGCGGGCTTAATCAGATCCGTGGACCAAAGGGATTGTTGAGTACCGAAGCAGGGGGAATATTAGTGGATGGTTTTTCTTATCTTCCAGCAATATCCGTTGCATATAACTATCCTTATTATGATACGTTGATTACTAAAGCAGGATACATTAAAGAAACGGACCATGTTTCTGGTTACCTTGCTGCAAATCACCTGGTACCAGAACGATACCAGCGCATAGCTGAAAAGGTAAAAAACCGTAAAGGTTTCACGGTCAAGGATTTCCATACTAAACGAGAA
The DNA here is from genome assembly GCA_002402275.1 of Anaerolineales bacterium UBA4823. GTDB lineage: Bacteria > Chloroflexota > Anaerolineae > Anaerolineales > UBA4823 > UBA4823. The sequence continues at coordinate 3,484 of DHFN01000046.1, read as the reverse complement.
CTCGAAGAATCGATCAATCGTGTAGCCGATGTATATTTTAAGTCATTTGCGCAAAATTACAGCTTTATTTATCCAACTGATGCTGAGATCGAAATGATTGCCCACTCAATTATCAGTATTGCCGATCCACCCTTGATTAAAGTGGTGATGAGGGAGGATAACGTAGTAGGATTTCTGATTACTTATCGTGATTTGTCACGCGGCATTCAGCGAGCCAAAGGTAAAATTATGCCGATTGGTTGGATTTGGATTTTGTGGGATAAGCGAAAGACAAAAAATTTGAATATCAATGGTGGTGGTGTACTGCCAGAATACCAAGGCTCTGGTGCGACCACTATCCTTTATACNNGATGAAAATAATCCAGACAGTTTCTCGGAATTGGAAAAAATTGGGATAAAGTGGTACAAAAGGCATCGTAATTATATTTTGCATTTAGATTAAAGAGAAATACCCCTTCCTAACCGAGATGGTCTCAAAATTCATAATTGTCATCCTCACAAATTTTTCTCCATGTCAGGCAGTGAGGGTTGGGATAGGGCTGAACCTAAAATGATTTATAGGATAAGATGTGAAAAATGAAAGCATTCGTTATCTCCAAAATCGCGAACATTAAAGAGGCTATTCAACCTCTGGATTGGGTAGATTTGCCTACTCCGCATCCTACAGGACCGGAAATATTAATTCACGTAAACACCTGTGGAGTCTGCCATACCGAATTAGACGAAATCGAAGGCAGAACCCCACCTTCCCATTTTCCAGTTGTACCCGGTCATCAAGTGGTTGGAACGGTAGTTGAACTAGGAGAAACCGCTCATCGTTTTAAAATTGGGGATCGGGTTGGAGTTGCCTGGATTTATTCCTCTTGCGGACACTGTGAATTTTGTTTACGGGGCGAAGAAAATCTATGCCCGGAGTTCAAAGCCACCGGACGAGATGCAAATGGCGGATACGCGGAATATATGTTGGTCAACGAGGATTACGCTTATAGGATTCCCGAAAATTTAAACGATCTTCAAGCTGCACCTTTATTATGTGCGGGGGCGATTGGATATCGTTCTTTAATGTTAACCGGACTAAAAAACGGATTGCGTTTGGGATTGACTGGCTTCGGCGCTTCGGGACATTTGGTATTGAAAATGGCACAAGAAATGTACCCCGATACGGAAGTGTATGTTTTCTCACGTAGTGAAGGTGATCAGCAATTCGCCCGGCAGTTAGGGGCAGTTTGGGCAGGCAACACCGAGGAACGCTCACCGAAGTTGTTACATGCCATTATTGACACCACTCCAGCTTGGAAACCGATCTTAGCTGGGATGGTCAACTTGATGCCGGGTGGGAGGATGGTCATCAATGCCATTCGTAAAGAAACCAGCGATCGCATGCTCTTGGCGGAGTTAGACTATCCCAGCCAATTATGGATGGAGAAGGAAATCAAAAGCGTGGCAAACGTTACTAGGCAGGATGTGCAAGAATGCCTCGATTTGGCAGCTCGCATTGGCTTGAAACCCGAAGTCCAAACTTACCCATTTGAACAGGCGAATCAGGCTCTTTGGGAATTGAAGAACCGGCAGATACGCGGTGCAAAGGTACTGGAGATTTCCTCTTCAAAATAAGATGGCAACCTTAAGGAAATACAGATGGAGTTTCCTTATTCTGATCGGGTTCACGCTTTATTTTTGTTACCCAGCCATGACGGCGCCATTCTGGGGAGGCAATGATACCTGGTCGGATTTACTGCCAGTAATTCATTATCAAAAGTCCATTTTAGAAGACCATCAACTACCGCTCAATACTGATCAATGGTATGGGGGAAGAGAGCAATGGAAGAATCCGCTCTGGAATTTCCTCTATCTTCCAGGCACATTGATCTGGCTCGGATTTCCTCTGGATTGGGCAACCCGGATAATCTTTGTGGGACATTTCCTTTTTTCTTTGTATGCTGGGTGGAAACTGGCAGCCCTCTATCTGGATAATGAATTCCAGCGTATTTTTGCTGCGATTATTTTTATTTCCCCAAATTTACCGGCTTATCTCGCTGGGCATGTCGAGAAAATTCTCTCCTGGGGGTGGGTGCTTTTAGCCCTCTATTTCTTACTCAATCCTCGGTTATCAGATCGCAAACGTGGATTAATGAGTGGGCTATGCTTTGGAGTGATCCCGCTCACCGGATCGAATTACTATTCTTTTTTTAGCTTTATTCTCTTCATCCCACTCCTAGCAGGAATAAAAAACAAAAAGATCATCCCCTATTTCATCGGAGGAGCAGCTATCGGACTACTTCATTTACCGAGTGTAGCTTATCTCATAGGGGTTCAAAGAGCAAACTCACTGATAATGATTCAAATATCTAGTATGAACTTATTTGGTATCCTTAGTTCACTTATCGTAGGTTTTGCTTTACCGGTTTCTTGGGAGACCTGGGGGTTGGTGGGAATAGGGGTGGGAGTTTTATTTGTTAAATTACTCTGGCTAGAGATTAATGAGGAACGAATCAAATTTTTTCGAATCTTTGATGAACGGAAAGCTTTATTGACTGCACTCTTCATATTATCTCTATTTGCCAGCGGACTAATTTATCGGGGCAATCACTTGTTTGATACCTTTCGGGTACCTGCCCGAGCGATATTTTTCATGGCATTGACGATTTTGTTATACTGTTTAATAAGTAATCAGTACGAAAAAAATAAGAAACCCTTGAATTTAACTTTCTATCTGGGTATTTCAGCATTCCAAATCATCCTGCTGACCTGGCTAATCCGGCCGATAGGCAGCCAATATTCGTATAGGGATCCAGGAGTCAAGGAATTAACAACTTTACTAAATGCAGATCACGCTAAATCTGTCTGGATTAACAAGCAACTTCCTATTAATATGAATATCGATGTGGGTTTAACTCAACAAGGATTCCAATTACCTAATGTATATTATGGTGACATGGGGCAAAAAATACCTGTTAGTGGAAATATTTGTGGTTATTCTTTTGACCATGTTATAACAGAAGAAGATCCACCTGTTATCTTAAAACCAAACTTGGAAGGGGAAAATTTTTCTATACCGTTACCTCTGGAAAAGTTGGAATTAATTGGCCGGATTCCGGTTAATGGGGAGATCTATAAGGTGTATAGAGTAAGATGTTAAAAATGCTTATGAAATCTTATTTCTAGTTATACACTTGCCCGTAATGATTAAATGAGAAAAACTTAATTGATTCTTTTGAATAGATAATAAGTAAAAGTACTCCCCTCATAAATTTGATCTTTACAAGCTATTAATTGATAATTGCTATTTAGATGAGGAATTGAACCAGATTCAGAATTTAAATAGATTTTAAGAACTGACTCCCCTGCAAAACGAGGGGACAAATTATGTCCAAATACCTTACTCAAAATGGGCAAACTTCAATATAATGTATGCAACCCGATTTTGAGGAGTAACATCATGTTTCGCAATAACACTCGTCACTATCAAATCCCGCTGACCAGC
>DHFN01000130.1 GCA_002402275.1 Anaerolineales bacterium UBA4823 | reverse complement strand
TCAACAGTAAATATTGATAAATGACCATAGTGATCAGGAATAGGAGAGGTTGAAGATTTCTAAATCAAGGTGGTTTATTGTTGAACTGGTTAAGCTTCAAAAGAGCAAGGGTATAATTCAACGCAACCCATAAAACAGAGAATTCACTATCCTCGTACGTCATTTAGGAAACAACCTTTTAGATCAAGTGTTACTTTATTCACCCTTTATGCAACATATTAACAGTGAGTTGATTTTTAAAGACCGAGGAGGTACTTTGCTTTGCCGAACTTTTCCGTTGAGTCGTATGCGCCGGGAAAAAGTGAGAATTTAGCCCGCTCAGCATTAATGGATTCCGAAGCCTTTGCAGAACTCTACCAGTGCTATTTACCGCAAGTCTATCGTTATCTTCTCGCCCGCAGCGGCGACGAAGCGGCTGCTCAAGACCTAACAGCCCAAACCTTCATGGATGCCCTAGAAGGTTTAGCTAGTTATCGCGGCAGGGGCTCTTTTTTAGCTTGGTTGATGGGGATTGCCCGCCACAAAGCTGCCTTATACTTTCGGTCTAAACGCCTGGTTGCCAATCTGGAAGAAGTGGAAAATTTACCTGATCCCGCTCCTTCGCCAGAACGGACAGTGTCTGCTCGGTTAAATCGCACTGCTCTTCTCAATTCATTAAATCAGATCTCGCCTGACCGAGCAGAAGCAATTTACCTGTGTGTCATTGCTGAACTTACCAGCAACGAAGCAGCCGAGGTAATGGGAAAAAGCCCCGCTGCAGTAAAAATGCTCACGTTTCGGGGATTACGTGACTTACGAAAACTCATATCCCTCAGCTCACTGGAGGAAATATCATGATCCCTTCTGACCTTGATAAAAAAGCTGCTGCTCTGGATACTTTTCTACATGACAATAAGAAAGAAAATTTACCCGATTTACCGGAGGAAGAAGCTCAATTAGCTCAATCGATTCGCCAGATGGTTTCAAACTGGACACCAGAGGTACTGTTTGCTCGCCAACTAGAAGAGAAACTGCGCTTGCAATTCAAACCAGCCAGACAACCAAAAGAAGCCAATAAAGTAACCGGGTTTCTGCGCGATCTGGCTTTTGCTGCTCTGGCATTATTATTTATTTGGGGATTGAGCTGGTCCATCCAGCATTTATTACCCAAACCACCTGCTCAACCGGGGAGTGCTGTTGTGGCTACTCCCACTAATGTACTCATTCCGACAACCACTCCTGTTGTTGCTCAGCTTGAACCAACTTTAGCTCCGAATGCAATACGCAGTCCCTTGTTCAATGATTTGCAGATAGTTTTACAGGCTGGTTTTCCGCAGGCGTCAGAATCTGCAAATGTTTATCTCCAACAAGTCGAGCAGCCCATTACGGTTGACGCTGCTCGTCAGATTGCTGCTCAGCTAGGGGTAAACGGGCATGTTTATCGCCCGCTAGGAAGTGAATCGGGAAAGGAGAATTTGATTGTCAGCGATGGAATAAGCCGTGTGTTTGTTAGTAGCAACCGCCGTTTTTATTACATTGCTGATTATGCCAATCAATTAATTCGTCAAGGAGAGCCCCCTGATGAAGAAACTGCCCGCAAGGCAGCTCTGGATTTTCTACAAACACACAACTTGCTCAACTTGTCCTATCGCCTGGAAGCCGCGGTCAATCGTTACCCTGGCACGGTTCGCCTGGTTTGGATGGTAGACGGTCTACCACTTCACTATCCAAATTCAGATGCACCTTCGGTTTATATCGAAGTCGATCCTAATGGGAAAGTCAAAACGGTCGAATATAATCGAATTGACTTGGAAAAAGTGGGAGAATTTCCCATGATCAGCGCTGAAGAAGCCTGGCAGAGAATCATTTCTGCCAACCCGATCCAGGGTGTTGAAGAATACAGCAGCTATAACTCTAAATTGGAAGGAAATCCTCAAAGCTGGCAGCGCGCTTTTCCGCTGGATACTGGGTTAGAGATTTACGGAAATTTGGAAGTATTACAGCCAGCCGAACCAGATATCCCGACTTTGTTCACTTTCAATAACATACCCCTGCAAGGAAATATTCAAAACCTGGAATCATATGCAAATAGCGGAAAATTGCTTAAATTGACAGGTGTATTTCACCAAGATGAAACCGGAAAGCCGGTCTTCGAAGTGCAGAAAATTTCTGAATCTGAAACCCAATGGACCAGTATTGTTGGCGAAATAACCCAAGAGGGAGATCAAATATATATTGTGAACGAGACTCAAAAAGTGCGCTTAATTGACCCGCCTGCGAATTTACCGGTTGGTAGCCAGGCTGACGCAACGGGTATCCTACAAGACGTTCAAAATCAGATTCTAGATTGGTACTGGATCAGCTGCGGTTACAGCTCTGGAGGAGGCGGAGGAGGTGGGGGTAGTTCAGCACCCTTCCGTGAATTAAACCTGAGCGGTGACCGCACTGGCTTTCCAACCCCTACACCCATTCCGATTCTGGTGCCCACCCCAATGGCAGGAACCCGGTTGGAAGGAGAAAGTGGGATCCTCTCAATGGGTATTCGCCAATATTCAGATGGTAAGCAGGTTTTGGAAGCATTTTGGTGGTTGGACCCCAGTGAGAAATATCCGGATGGTTTAAGTCTGAAGCTCAGTGGAAACCTGAGTGAAATGGAAGCTTATAATCAATACCCTGTTCGTTTATGGGGATCCTTGCAAGACAACTCCCAACCGCCTTATCTCTTCACCGTTGAGCGGTTTGAACCTACCTACCCGGACCTGAAACCACAAACCTGGACTGGAACGGAACAGGAAGCCGCCATAGAGGGAAAACAAGTCCTTCTTTTCACCGATCAGGAAGGCAAGCAATATGTGTTGAAATCCTCGATTGACTTTGATCCGGACAACAGCATAGGTACACTCCAGGATCAAATCATGATCACGGGTTTTATTTATCCGGATGCAAGTTTTGGTGGATACCCGGTAATTCGGGAAGTGAGCTCTCGGGTGGTCAACATTATAAAGAACGATAGTGAAACGCAAGTACAAGAAAAGGAAAATGACCCGTTCGCGCTTCAGGTGATCCCTGCTGACCTTGGCTCTTCCTTAAACAGCGGCATTGCCACCATCGTGAATATCGAACTGGTTTATTACACCCAGGATCTGTACTTTATTCAAAACCAAGGAGACAATCCATCATCTTATTATATTCAACCAGCCTGGCTTTTTAGCGGTCATTACCAGAATGGGAACGCTTTTGAAATCCTTGTCCAGGCATTAACCGAGCAATATCTCAAGTGAGGACTTGTTCATTGAGACCAGGACGTGGGTTGACGTACCCAGCGATGATGGTGCAATTCATTCAGAAGTTCGATAGGCAGTCCTTTGCCATCACTGCAAGCCAGGTTGGTTTCCACATGTTTCACTGTGCGCATTCCTGGAATGACGGTGCTGACGGTGTCGTTGCACAAAATAAATCGCAATGCCATCTCAGCCATGGTCATTCCAGCCGGAACGAGCGGCTTGAGTTTTTCTACTCTTTTCACAGTGGCTTGCAGGTTTTCGGGTACGAAGTAAGTGTTGCGCCAATCATCCGGTGCCCAACTTGATTCAGGGGTAAGGCTGCCAATCAAAGAGCCTTCGTCAAATGGAACCCGGGCAATCACTGCCACATCCATCTCCTGGCAGGCGGGGAACAGCTCATCTTCAGGGTTTTGGTCAAAGATGTTGTAAATCACCTGGACGGCATCCACCAACCCGCTCCGAACCGCTTTCACTCCATTCCAAGGTTCCCAGCGGTTCGCGCTGATTCCAATTGCTTTTACTTTCTTCTGCTGGCGTAATTTTTCTAACAGGGTGGGGAGGCGTTTGTCCTCTAACCAGGCATCTTCCCAAGTATGGAATTGGATGAGATCTAGCGAATCGAGTTGAAGATTAGACAAACTTTTTTCCACAAACTCCAACACATACTCAGGGGGGAAACATTCATCAAGGGAGAACTCACGGCGACTGGGCCAGATGCGATTCTTGGGCGGAACTTTTGTCGCAGTATAAAGTTTCGTAGTTGGATTTTGGTGAACCAGTTCCCCTAACAATTTTTCGCTATGTCCTTCGCCATAGGAATAAGCAGTGTCAAAAAAATTACACCCTAATTCGACTGCGCGTTGCAAAGAAAGCCGCGTTTCAGTGTCATCGGAACCAGTCCATTCCGCCAGACCCCACATTCCATAACCGATCTCACTTACCATCCAATTACAACGACCAAAGCGCCGATAGAACATCCTATCACCTCCGCAAGAATATAGGTTCTTATTAAAGATTGTAACATAAGAGTAAATTATTCGAGCAACCGATCGTTTTCCTTCCTTGTTATTTCAAGCGAAGCGAGAAATCTTAAACAGA
>DHFN01000102.1 GCA_002402275.1 Anaerolineales bacterium UBA4823 | reverse complement strand
ATACCTGGAATCACCGCATCCAAAAGTTTACATCTGATGGTAAATTTATTAAGATGTGGGGTTATTTTGGGCAGGGTGAAACTACTAGCGCTTTTTGGGGACCACGTGATATCGCGATCGACCAAATTAACCGTCTATTCATTACGGATACGGGAAACAAAAGAATTGTAGTATTTGATGCCGATGGAAATTCTCTAACATCCTTCGGCGAGGCAGGTATGCAACCAGGCCAATTTGACGAACCAGTTGGGTTAGCGTTTTCAGGTAATGGTTCATTATATGTCGCAGATACTTGGAATCAGAGAATACAAGAATTTTCAATAGATGAAAACCTTAACTTCACTTATATTAAAAATTGGGAAATTTTTGGCTGGTATGGACAATCCTTAGATAATAAGCCCTATCTAACGATTGATCAAAAAGGGAATTTATTTGTGACGGATCCTGAAGCCTATCGAATATTGGAATTTGATGCCGAAGGCAATTTCATTGGCTATTTTGGGGACTTCTCTCAAGGTGCCGATGGGTTCAACCTACCGGCTTCAGCCGCGGTAGATCCGAATGGAGGTATTTGGGTAACTGATGCTGGTAATGGCAGGATTATGCATTTCTCTCTGCCTTAAAGTTATAATAATAATAAGAGAGTACGACTAACCCGATATAATCATATTTCTAGAAAAGTAAAACGGAGTTGTATTAATGAAAATCCACGAATACCAAGCTAAACAAATATTTTCGCATTATGGCATTCCTATCCCGAAAGGAAGAGTGGCTTCTTCTGCCGATGAAGCAAAACAAATTGCTGAAGAATTAGGCGGTAAAGTGGTTATCAAAGCTCAGGTTCTAGTTGGCGGGAGAGGTAAAGCGGGAGGAATTCGCCTGGCAAAACATCCCAATGAAGCAAGGGATTTAGCAGCTCAAATATTATCTATGGAGATCAAAGGGTTACCGGTTCGAAAGATACTCATTGATGAAGCAGCCAATATAGAAACGGAAATTTATCTTGGCATTACCAATGATCGTTCAGCACGTAAACCGGTTATGATGTCATCCGCAGCCGGTGGTGTAGAGATTGAAGAGGTAGCACGTTTGACACCTGAGAAAATCATCAAAGTGCATATTGATCCCCTTTTGGGATTACGTGATTATCAAGCACGAGATGTTGCCGCGGGAATTGATTTGCCTCGAGAGCATTGGAAATCCTTTATCGCCATCGCTCATGGACTTTGGCAAGCCTACCTCGATTCAGACGCTACCTTAGCAGAAATCAATCCCCTTGTAATTACGTCGGATGAGAGACTACTCGCGTTGGATGGGAAAATGCTGATTGATGACAACGCCTTGTTTCGACACACTGATTTTGCAGAGATGCGCGATTTGGATACTGAAGCACCCCTTGAGACTGAAGCCCGGAAATATGGTTTATCTTATATTAAATTAGAGGGTGATATCGGATGCCTGGTAAATGGAGCTGGATTAGCTATGACAACTATGGACATTATTAAGCTAAACCATGGTGAACCCGCGAACTTTTTGGATATCGGTGGTGGAGCAAGTGCTGAAAAGGTCACAGCTGCCTTAAAAATTATTCTGCGTGATGAAAATGTCAAAGCAATATTATTAAATGTTTTTGGAGGGATTACCCGTTGTGATGAAGTGGCTCATGGAATCGTCAGTGCCCTTAATGAAATAAAACCAAATATTCCAATGGTGACGCGTTTAGTAGGTACCAACGCTGAGGAAGGGAGAGAAATTTTGGCGAGTGCCCAAATGATGACCGCTCAAACATTAGTTGAAGCAGCTCAAAAAGCTGTTATGGCTGCAAAAGGAGGTATAGCATGAGCATATTAATTGATCGGGAAACCCGTTTAATTGTCCAAGGGATTACTGGAAATGAAGGAATCTTCCATACTCGTCAAATGATGAGTTATGGAACAAATGTCGTCGCCGGTGTTACGCCTGGAAAAGGTGGAGAATGGGTTTTAGATGGGAAAATACCCGTATTTGATTCAATGAAAATTGCTGTTGAAGCAACTGGGGCAAACACCAGTATTATTTTTGTTCCAGCTCGGTTTGCTACTGACGCGGTATTTGAAGCTGCTGATGCGGATATCTCCCTGATCGTTTGTATTACCGAAGGTATCCCAGTTCAAGATATGATGCGCGTTCGTGGTTACCTTGATCAAAAGCAATCGCGTTTGGTTGGTCCAAATTGTCCTGGCTTATTATCTCCAGGCAAATCTAAAGTGGGAATTATTCCAGGGAATATTTCAATACCGGGTAACATTGGTGTAGTATCGCGTTCCGGGACACTGACTTATGAAGTACTCTATGCACTTAAATTAAATCATTTAGGAGTAAGTACCTGTGTGGGAATTGGTGGGGATCCAATCAACGGTACAGATTTTATTGATGTTCTTTCCATGTTCGAAGGGGATCCACACACTGAAAAAATTGTGATGATCGGAGAAATCGGAGGAAATGATGAAGAGCGAGCTGCGGAATATATCTCTTCAAAAATGACTAAACCGGTGGTTTCATTTATTGCTGGACAAACTGCCCCTCCAGGAAAACGGATGGGTCATGCTGGAGCGATTATCGAAGGTGGCTCAGGTAGTGCAAAGGATAAAATTCATGCTCTAGAGGAAGTTGGTGTAAAAGTAGCCCACCATCCTGAAGAAATACCTCATTTATTATAATATTTCTGATACTAAATCGACCGGATAGTTAAAATTACCGGTCGATTTAATCTGATTATCTGGAAATGATGAAAACTACATGTGTTCTTCGATATATTTGACCGCATCACCCACAGTAACGATTTTTTGCGCATCTTCATCGGATATTTGTCCACCAAACTTATCCTCAAAAGCCATTATTAATTCGACTAAGTCTAATGAGTCGGCTTCTAGGTCTTCCCGAAAGCGGGCATCCATGGTCACTTTGGTTCCATCAACCCCAAGTAAATCAATCACAATCGCTTTAATCTGTTCAAAAGTATCAGACATGAACATTATCTCCTCTGCAAGTTTTACGGCAATTGTATTCCCAGACTGTATATTGTCAAGTCTTTAAAATTGACACTTGAGTTCCAGACTGGTAAGATAATTCCAAACCTAAAAAACACTTACCTATGAAAAAAGATACGCCCATTATTCAACGAAAAACCGACCACATCAGAATCAACCTCGATGAGAATGTGCAATCTGGATTGACTACTGGTTTAGAGAAATACCACTTTACTCATAACGCTTTGCCAGAGTTAAACTTAGAAGAAATCAACATATCCACAACTTTTTTCGGGAAAAAACTTTCAGCTCCGTTATTAATTTCTTCCATGACTGGGGGAAGTTCTGAAGCAGCTTCAATTAATATTGCTCTAGCAGAAGCTGCGGAAAAGGAATTGATAGCTCTAGGAGTGGGTTCGCTTAGAGCCGCAATGGACCACCCCCATTTAGCAAACACTTACCAAGTTCGTAAATTTGCTCCGAATACTTTGCTTTTTGCGAATTTAGGTGCAATTCAATTAAATTATGGGTATGGTGTGGAGGAATGTAAAAAAGCAGTGGATATGATTGAAGCAGATGCATTAATCCTGCATTTGAACCCTCTCCAAGAAGCATTACAGCCCGAAGGAAACACTCATTTTAAAGAATTAAGTAACAAAATCGAAATTGTCTGTAAATCAATTCCGGTTCCAGTGGTAATAAAAGAGGTAGGTTGGGGTATCTCGGCTAAAGTCGCTAAAAGATTGATTGAACTAGGGGTAACTGCCATAGATGTTGCTGGAGCAGGGGGAACATCTTGGTCACAAGTTGAGATGTATCGCGCAATTTCAGATAATCAAGCGAAAATCGCAGCTGATTTTATCGATTGGGGAATTCCAACTGCTGAATCCATCCTACAGGTTCGTTCAATTAGCCCTTCTATTCCTCTCATTGCATCGGGTGGGATTCGTAATGGAATTGATATTGCAAAATGTCTTGCACTTGGAGCTAATTTAACGGGTATGGCCAGTCCTTTTTTAAAAGCTGCTGTTATTTCTGTTGATTCTGTAATTCAAACAATTCAGACAATTAAGCAAGAACTCAAAATTACTTTGTTTGCTTGTGGAATCCCAGATACTTCCTTGCTCAACCCTTTTTCATTAATTAAGAGAGATTAAAATGCTAAAAGATGAATTAATTCAGAGGATTCGCCTAGATATAGAACAATCATTAAAAAACACCCTTTCGGAAATAAATCAAAATAGTTATGAAAGGTATTATCAAATGCTTGCCTATCATATGGGATGGATTGGAGATGGTGCAGGCGAACAAGCTCAGGGAAAGAGAATACGCCCAACATTATTGTTATTAGTCACAGCTGCTAATCAAACCGATTGGCAACTCGCTTTACCCTCTGCTGTCGCGGTTGAATTAGTCCATAATTTTTCATTAATCCATGATGACATTGAAGACAATAGCCAATATCGGCGTGGACGTATTACGGTTTGGTCGAAATGGGGTTTGGCGCAAGGCGTTAATGCTGGAGACGCAATGTTAACGATTGCCAATTTAGCTATCCAAAAACTTTCGCCCCACCTACCATGCCAAGTTGTCAATCAATCTCATGAATTACTCTTACAGACCTGTTTACATCTCACCCAAGGACAATATCTGGATATTGACTTTGAGATTCGTTCTGAAGTAACCATTGAAGAGTATTGGAAAATGATCGAAGGAAAAACAGCTGCCCTCTTCTCAGCTTGTACACAACTTGGGTCAATCGTAGCTCAGTGTGATCCGATGACAGTGCAACATTACCAGAATTTTGGGAGATCTTTAGGGTTAGCTTTCCAAGTTGTGGATGATATCTTAGGAATTTGGGGAGATCAAGCTTTGATTGGAAAATCAACCGCTAGCGATCTGTGTTCTGGCAAAAAAACCTTACCCGTATTGCTTGGATTACAAAATAACGCCAACTTTGCTAAACGTTGGCGGAAGGGTAATATTCAACCTGAAGAAGTAAAACCGCTTGCGGATCTTTTGGTTGCTGAGGGTATTCAAGAGGCAATTCAAAATGAAGCTGATTCCCTAACGAAACTAGCTCTAGAGGAACTCGATTTAGCTCAACCTCAAGGAATTGCAGCAGAACTCTTATATGAATTAACTCACCAGCTTAGTCAGAGGCAAAAATAAATGAAATCCACTGTTATACGAACTCCCTAAAGACGATATTCCCCAAAAAGTATGCATTTTTGGTTAATCTGACTCTTTTTTGATCTAATTCAACCCATTCCAATAAACCTTTTTTGATTAGTGAATTAATTTTTTCCCCATAGAGGTCATTTATCTCCAATCCAAAGCGTTCCCGAAAATTATTTTCTCCAACACCTTCTATCAACAATCTCAATCCTAACATTAATGTATCATTCATTTCTTCTATTTTATTCACGAAATGGGTTCCTATCGTTGTTGGTGATATTGAGTAATTATTGAATAAAGATATATTCATTTTTGTTATGTAATCTTTTGGATTTGGTATATTGGCTATGCGCATATTCTGAATAAACCCATGAGCACCCGCTCCAAATCCATAATAGGGTAAATTCTCCCAATATTGTTCATTGTGCCGACAAATCAATAACTCATTATTCTGATCACACTTCGCCCAATTAGAGATCTCATAATGCTCGTATCCTCGTCCACCTAACAATTCACAAGCTAAATCATAACAATCTGCTGCAAAATCATCATCACCAGGAGATATTTTTCCATCGGTTAACCAATGATTGAATTTGGTACCCGGTTCAATTGTCAGACAGTATAACGAAAAATGGGTTGGTTCAAAATATTGAGCAGCTGTTATTGTTTTTTCCCATTTATCCATCGTTTGCCCGGGTAACCCAAAAATAAGATCTAGGTTGAGATTATCTAGCCCAGCCTTGTGAAACCAATCCACCGCTTGAAAAATATCATTAACATTATGAATTCTTCCTAATAACTGCAATTCTTCTTCATTCAGGGATTGTGCTCCGATACTTACTCGGTTTATGCCCATTTCTTGGTATGCTTTGGCTTTTTCAAAATCCAAAGTTCCCGGGTTTGCCTCTATACTGACCTCTACGGATTCACTAAATGAGAAGGATTTTTTCAGCTTATTTATTATTTTTTCGATCAAATTTAATTTGAGCAATGAAGGTGTTCCCCCCCCAAAATATATCGTGTGAATGACATCCTTTTGGGAGCTTAACCCTCCTACTAACTCAATTTCATGGCACAATGCTTCTACATAATCTTCTATTAAATAATCCATCCCACTATATGTATTGAAATCACAATAGTAACAGCGCCTCTTGCAAAAAGGGATATGGATATAGATACTTGTATAATTCATGAGTATGAGTATATCATTAGGCAGACTTAATCTGCCCTGTACCAATCGTTTAAGACTGGTATAATGCTTTCCGTCTAAGTCAAACCAATGGTGCATTATAAAACATGACTGTCGAAAAAATATCTAAACCAACTAAAGTTTGTCCTAATTGTGGAACCCGTCTTCCTGAAAATGCTTCTCGATGTCTAGTCTGTGGGACTGAGTTAGTTTCCCAGCATCTAACCTCTTCTTCAAAACCAATTCAAGGTAGTCGTATGCCTGAAATCACCTTGACATTACCTGCTGCGATTGGTTTTTTGGCATTATTTTTAGCAATTGGTGCAGCTCTTGTGTATTTTGCTCTACAAAGGAGTGGTCAGGTTATTGAACCAACCTTAACCCCTACAATTACATCCACGATTACACCAACCTTCACTGCTACTCCATTTACTCCAACCGCAACGAATACTCCAGAGCCTAGCCCTACCCCACTTACTTATAAGGTAGCCCAAGGAGATACTTGTTCCTCGATTGCTTATGCTTTCAAGGTTTCTATCCAAAGTATTGTGTTATTGAATAATCTTCCAGCAACCTGTGACACATTGTATGCTGGGCAACCTCTCTTGATTCCCCAGCCAACGCCCACACCCACAGCTTATCCAACCGCAACATTAAGCTCTGCTGAAGCCACTGAAGCCGCCTGTACAAAGATAGAGTACACGGTTCAGGATAATGACACATTAAGTTCTATATCAGCAAACTATGCTGTGCCCATTTCTGTCCTTAAATCTTATAATGGGCTAGTTAATGATACCGTTCGGTCGGGTCAACCAATCATTATTCCACTCTGTGAAAGGATGGGCACCCCTGGTCCAACACCAACTTTTACTCCGCCTCCACCTTACCCTGCCCCAAATCTGCTCTTACCAGCTGATGGAACATCGTTCACCCTTGCTGACCAAACCGTTACATTACAATGGGCATCAATTGGCAACCTCCGGGAAAATGAAGCATATCAAGTAAATATAATCGATGTCACCGATGGAAATGAGCGTAAACTGGTCGCCTATGTCACCGATACAAAATACATTATCCCAACTAGCTTTCGACCCTCTGATTCGAAACCGCATATAATTCGCTGGTGGATTACAACCGTTCGTCAAATCGGTACTGATGAGAATGGCAATCCAGTTTGGGATACTGCTGGCGCAGCGAGTGTGCAGCGTGATTTCAGTTGGAGCGGAGTAGGAGGCACCCCCTCCCCATAGATGAACTTCCTCCCCCTTGAGGGGGGAGGACTAAGGCGGGGGTGAACTACAGCTTTTTTACCCCCAGTTACTGCTCCACCATTTCTTCCAACATTTTTGTCGTAACAGATTTTGGTCTCTCTATAGGGGCTCCTAAAGCCCTTGCCCATACAGTATTCGCAGTGACACCTAACAGCCGACTTATTCCAAACAAAACCGTGTAAAATCCCCCCGAACCTTTTCCATTACTATCTAATACTCCATAATGATGCTGTAGAGTACCGCTGATAGCGTCCACGTTTGGCCAAGGATCTTTTGCTTTCCCTTGTTGGAGGAGCACTTGAGGGACAACCTCGTACACTAATTTAGCTAGTCTAAATAGATCATCCTCTGGGAAATATTTATCTCCAAATTCAAGTTGAACAATAAAACGTGGATCGGTTTTTCTTAAAACAGCATGTCCATAGCCTGGAATTACCTTTCCCGACTGCAAAGTATTCCAAGCAAATTCTGTAAGTTGTTCTCGAGTCGGTACCCCTTGAAATTTCTCATAGACATCCAACAGCCACGCCATAGCCTCTTGATTTGCTCTCCCATGCAAAGGACCCGCTAAACCATTCATTCCACCTGATGTAGAATAGTAAATATCCGATAAAGCTGAAGCAACGAGATGAGTTGCATGGGCACTTACATTGCCACTTTCATGGTCAGAATGAATCAGGAAATAAAGCCGGGATAGCTCATAATAATTTTTATCCTCAACACCAATCATATAACCGAAATTAGCTGCCCAGTCTAATTCGTCTCTTGGTTTTACAATCTCCCCTTGTCGGAATTTATAATTATAAATGAAAGCAGCGATAACCGGAGCTTTGGCTGTTAAATCAAGGCTATCCTCTAGCATTGGATCCCAATAATTTTCCTTCTTCATTCCTTCGTCATATTTTTTGGCAAATTGCGACGAACCTTGCAATGCCAAAATAGCCATAGAAAAAAGCGTCATCGGGTTAGTTGTCGTTGGCATCGCTTGGATAACATCATAGACGGATTGAGGCACTTCCTGGCGCTGCTTCCATTCATTTTCAACTTCCATTGCCTCTTCATAAGTAGGAATACGTCCTACTAATAACAAATAATAAATTCCCCCACTAAACGGGATTGTGTCCCCTTTCCTTTTTGGCAATAATTCTAAAAGTTCTTGAATTTTATAACCTCTTAACCGGATCCCCTCATTCGGATCAACATAGGAAATGTCAGTTACCAGTGCTTTGACATCTCTCACCCCTCCTAATACTTGTGCAATGCTAACTTCAGATACTTTGAATCCCCCGAACTCTTTAACTAGCCTTTGATGTCTTGCACGCCATTCCGGTAATTGTTGAACAATTTGCTGTTTCAGGTTCATTTTTTGCTCCTATACTAGGGTAAATTTAGTTTTGCAATATTTTCTGCAACACCCGCAGCAGATACCTTCAACATATTCTTTTCAACTTCGGTTAATTTATATTCAATAATTTTTTCTACGCCACTCCTTCCCAATTGGACCGGTGTTCCAAAATAGATACCTTTTAATCCATACTCGCCATCTAAATAAGCAGCAGCAGGAACAATTAAATGCTTGTTTTGTAAAATTGCACAAACCATTTGTGTCACCGATAATCCTGGAGCATAAAAGGCACTTCCCATTTTCAATAAGTTAACAATTTCTCCGCCTCCTTTTCGCGTTCTGTCAACGATTTTCTCTAATTTGTCTGATGGCAAAATCTCATCTAAAGGAATCCCTGCGACATTGGAGATGTGGGTCAGAGGGACCATATCATCCCCATGTCCACCGAGCACATAACAATTGATATTTTCAACACTCACCTTGAGTTCCTGGGCTACAAATGTTCTCATTCGCGCAGAATCTAGAATGCCCGCTTGTCCAATTACTTTTTGGGGTGATTGACCTGTGACTTTCATGGTTAAATAAGTCATAACATCCAAAGGGTTTGTTAAAACAACATAAATAGCATTCGGCGAATACTTTATCGTATTTAAAGCAACTTGTTTGACTATCTCAGCATTGGCGAATAGGAGATCATCCCGGCTCATTCCTGGTTTACGGGGCAATCCAGCTGTAATCACAACCACATCTGAGCCTTCAGTTGCTTGATAATCATTAGAACCGACGATAGAGATATCTATTCCCGCTATTGGCATGGCTTCCAGAAGGTCAAGAGCCTTCCCTTGTGCTAAACCCTCAACTACATCTACCAAAACTATATCAGCTACTTCTTTCTCAGCTAACCAATGAGCTGTGGTTGCACCAGTCATCCCAGCTCCAATTATAGAAACTTTATTATTCATCGCAATCCTCCATTTTAATAAAATTATTTAACTTGATCTTGAAGCGCATACTCTTGAAGATAATGAATTGCTTGCATCCCAGCTGCTGCGCCCATTCCCACGGATGTAACTACTTGTCTATAGATTGGATCAGCTGCCTCTCCTGCCACAAAAACCCCCTCAACATTTGTTTTCATGGAACTATCAGTCACTATATAATTATCTTTAGTTAAATTTAATTTTCCTTCAAACAGTTTGGTATTGGGTGCATGCCCAATAAAAACGAAAATTCCGTCAATTTGCTGTCTCCATTCTTCCCCCGTTACAACGTTTTTCAACTTTACTTCTTTCACAATATCCTCACCAAGTATCTCCGTTAATATTGTGTTATTTAGAAACGAGATTTTTGGATTCTCTTTTGCTCTTTTTTGCAACAGTGTTCCTGCTCGAAATGTTTTACGCCGATGGACGATCGTGACATGTTTTGCATACCGAGTAAGAAAAATACCCTCCTCTAATGCACAATCACCTCCACCGACTACTATCACTTCTTTATCTTTAAAAAACCAGCCATCACACGTCCCACAGTAAGATACTCCTTTACCGGTAAATTCTTTCTCACCGGGAATATTTAAGTTTAATGCAGCAGCTCCTGTCGCGATAATGATAGTGGCAGCCTTATAAACTTTATTATAAGTAACTACTTCAAAAGGCTGTTGATCAAGATTGACCTGTATTGCTGAGTCAAATTCAATGCGAGCACCAAATTTCTCGGCTTGTTTTTGAAACAGTTCAACCAATTCGGATCCTCCCACCCCATCAGGGAAACCTGGATAGTTTTCCACTAAATGAGTAAGGGACACCTGCCCACCTAGTTCCATCCCAGCTAATACAACTGGATTAAGATCAGCCCGGGCAGTGTACAAAGCGGCTGCTAAGCCTGCTGGCCCAGATCCGATTATTATAACTTTTACGAATTCCATCTCAGATGAGTGAGAAGGTTTTATCGAATTCAATCCATTAAAATTTAGTTCCATACTTTTCCTCACAATTAAATTCCAAACTTTTGATGCACACCATACCCTAATAGTTACAATGAATTCAATATTATTATTATACACAAAAAAGCTATCCTTAATTTCAGGATAGCTTTTTTAATTGACAAACTTATCATTATTTGGATAGATTGACTTGAGGTAAGTCAACCATCGCTCGTTTTATTTCTTCGTCTGGATAGATGAAATCATCCAACTTTCCCTCAAAATAAGCTTGGTAAGCAGACATATCGAAATTGCCATGCCCCGATAAATTGAAAAGAATCGTTCGCTTTTCTCCTTTTTGCTTGGCATCTAAAGCCTCATCTATTGTCGCTCTAATTGCATGGGCAGATTCTGGAGCTGGGATAATTCCTTCTGCCCGGCTAAATTGTACAGCAGCATCAAAAGTTGCCAATTGTTTAACTGCAATTGCATCAATATATCCAGCTTTACAGAGCGCGCTTAGACTAGGAGCCATTCCATGATACCGTAAACCGCCCGCGTGGATAGGTGCTGGCATAAATGTATGGCCAAGAGTGTACATTTTCATAACTGGGGTTAATTTAGCTGAATCCCCATAATCAAATGTATATTCACCCTTTGTCAAAGATGGTGTGGCGGTTGGTTCGACTGCTAATAATCGTGTCTTTTTCCCTTCCTTCAAGTTCATTCTTAGAAATGGATAAGCCAATCCCGAAAAATTAGATCCACCACCTACACATCCAATCACAACATCTGGATATTCACCAGCCAAATCCATTTGCATTAAAGCTTCCTCCCCTATTACAGTTTGGTGAAGGAGTACATGATTGAGAACGCTCCCTAAACTATATTTCTTTTTTCCTTCCGACAAAGCCGCAACTTCAACTGCTTCAGAAATGGCGATTCCCAAAGAGCCGGGTGAGTTTGGGTCTTTTTCTAATACCGAACGACCAAAATCGGTAATGTTAGATGGGGAAGAGTACACTTTTGCACCAAAATTTTGCATCATAATTCGCCGATAGGGTTTACTGTCATAGGACACCCGAACCATATAGACTTCCAAATCTAGATCAAAGAAATTGCAAGCTAATGCTAACGCCGATCCCCATTGCCCAGCTCCAGTTTCGGTTGTTAAAGCATGAGTACCAGATATTTTGTTATAAAATGCTTGAGCAGTGGCCGTGTTGAGTTTATGACTACCAGCAGGGGATACTCCTTCATATTTGTAGTAAATATGAGCTGGCGTATCGAGAGCCTTTTCTAGGCGTCTGGCTCTGATTAATGGAGTGGGGCGATAGAGTTTATAGATCTCGCGTATCTCTTGTGGGATCTCTATATAACGTTCGGTGCTGACTTCTTGTTGAATCAATTCCATGGGGAATAATATTGACAAGAACTCCGGTGTCACTGGCTCTAATGTTTGCGGATTTAGAACCGGTTCAGGAGCGACCGGCATATCTGCATTAATGTTATACCAGTATTTTGGTAGATCATTTTCTGCTAACATAAATTTTGTTTGTCCGTTCATAATGTGCCTCCAGAAATTAGAATTAAATTAAAACGCGCTCATCCCTGTTGGGGACGAACGCGCAATCCGTGGTGCCACCCCGATTAGACTAGTTTAAACAAAAATCCCGTTGATGTTGCAACGGGAAATATGCCAGCCTCACTCATTTTTGAGTACAGGAAAATCTCCGATACTCTTTTCTATGATAACGGCAGCTTCGCCGGCAAAAGCTAATCAGGAAACCTTTTCACCTTGCAACTCCGAGACCCATTCAACATTGTATTTTATATGAGGCTTCCACCTGTTCCTCATTCTCTGAGATAACCTACAATGTTTACTATTTCTCTTCAGAGTTTTTTTATTTATTGATTTGATTATATCCAGAAATGATAGAAAGTCAAGAGTCCGCGTTATACCAAATAATATTTATTCAAAGTTATAAACCTCGCTTAAGAATTTTAAAAGTGAACGAAAAGGCGTGTTTTACATCTGCATCGTGTTCCTGGCGTTCAACTTCAACCCACTCGGTCCAATCACACTGAGGAAAAAATACATCAGCATTTGAAATTGTATGCACAATTGTCAGATACATCTGGTCTGTGCATGGTAATGCCAATTGAAAGATCTCTTTCCCCCCGCCTATAAAAACTTCACTTTCACCCCGACTCTTTGCTAATTGAAGAGCTTGATCAAGGTTTTCTGCAGATTCTATTTCACTTCCCGCTTTGATTTCATGACCACGAGTAAGCACAACGATTTTTCTACCTGGCAAAGTTTTACCAATCGATTCATATGTCTTTCGCCCAATGATCAGGTAATGACCCATTGTCAGGTTTTTAAATCTTTTTAAATCATCGGGTAAATGCCACGGTAAACGATCATTAATCCCAATGCCCCCTTTTTCATCCATGGCAACAATGATTGAGATGATCACACAGCCACCTCAGCCTTAATTGGTGGATGAGCTTGATAATTGATCAACTCAAAATCTTCGTATTGAAAATCATTTATATTCTTTACATCTGGATTAATCCTCATAGTTGGTAGCGGGTAAGGTTCACGAGATAATTGTAACTTTGCTTGTTCAAGATGATTCAGGTACAAATGGACATCACCAAAAGTATGGATAAATTCACCCGGAACTAAATCAGTTACCTGCGCCACCATCATCGTCAAAAGGGCATAAGATGCAATATTAAATGGAACCCCTAAAAAAACATCTGCAGATCTTTGATAAAGTTGACAAGATAATTTTCCATTTACCACATAAAATTGAAAAAGAACATGGCAAGGGGGTAACGCCATTGATTCTAATTCGGCAACATTCCAGGCACTCACAATCAACCTTCTGGAATTTGGGTTTTGGTTGATTTCTTTAATTACCCATTGGATTTGATCAACTATCTTCCCATTTGCACCTTGCCAAGAACGCCATTGGTTTCCATATATGGGCCCTAAATTTCCATTTTGATCTGCCCATTCATTCCAGATCCGCACCCCATGTTCTTGCAAATAATGAATGTTTGTATCCCCTTTTAAAAACCATAGAAGTTCGTAAATCACTGATTTTAGATGAATTTTTTTAGTTGTTAAAATAGGAAATCCTTTTTGCAAATCGAATCGCATTTGATATCCAAATAAAGATAGCGTTCCAATACCTGTGCGGTCCTCTTTTTCTACACCATTTGCCATTATTTTCTCTAATAGCTCGAGATAGTTTTTCATGAATTACCTTTATAAATTAATTCTAACAAAATAGTGATTATTTTGATTGACTATATTTATTTAAATATTGGCGAGCCAGTTGGATATCGAGTTCAATTTGTGCAACTAAAGCGTCTTTTGATGGAAATTTTCTCTCTTCTCGGATACGATGTAAAAATTCTAGCGTAAGATATTCTCCATATACATCATCCGCGAAATCTAATAAATGAGCTTCAACCCGTGGGGCAACCGGTTTTTCTTCGAATGTTGGGCGGATCCCTACATTTACTATAGCATCAATAATCCGATTATGAATTTTTGCCTCACATATATAAACCCCCCCCAACGGTACTACTCTTTCCGCTAGTACTTCTAGATTAGCGGTTGGAATTCCCAAAGATCGCCCACGGCCATCTCCTGAGACAACTTTTCCTTTTAATTTGAAAGGTTTACCCAATAATTGATTTGCCTTCTCAATATTTCCTTCTGCTAATAGTTTTCTAATCAAACTTGATGAGACGATTTCTCCATCAACATTGAAAGCTGGGATAATTTTTAAATGATAACGATATTTCACACTTAACCCTTGCAATCGAGTTACATTCCCCTCTCGATTTTTACCCAATGCAAAATCATACCCAACTATTAGCTCTGAAAAATTTAGTTTTTCTTTCAGCCGACTAATAAATTCTTCTGCAGTATAGAGGGCAACTTTTTCATCGAATGGATGTGTAATCACAATATCAACACCCAGATTACCCAAATCTTCTGCCCGCTCTTCAGGTGTGGAAAGGTAAAACCTTCCTTCCTTTTTGCCTAACACCATGGCAGGATGAGGGAAAAAAGTTACCACGATCGCTGGTTTTTGATTCTCATGAGCCCCCTGAGTTAGTTGATGGATAATCTCCTGATGTCCACAGTGCACTCCATCAAATGTACCAATGGATAACCAAGAATCGGCTACATTAATATTCTCAAGTGACCGAAAATGTTGCATTGTTTTTGCTGACCTGTTCAGCTACCGTTATCTTTTTTCAAATAAAAACGAGCATAAATTATAAGAAAAAGACTTTTCGGGGTTGCCATTCGTTTGTTTCAAAGTCAAATTCTAATAAAGCAACTAGATCGCCCTGTTCACTCACTCCTCTTGCCCAACCTTTTGGTGTTGGTTCGCCAGGCACACGATGTCCATGGCGAATTAATTCAACCTGGTCTGCATCCAATTCAACCATAGGCCACTCAGCCAACGCTTCTGCGGCGGGAATTAGGTTCCGATACCATGTTCCCGCTTCGAAGGATTCTTGTAATCTTCTTAGAGGGATAGCGTCACGTAATGTAAATCGCCCGCTTTTAGTACGTCGTAAACCTATTAAATGAGCTCCACATCCTAGCTCTTTTCCCAAATCATTGGCTAGTGAACGCACATACGTACCAGAAGAACAATAAACGTCAATAACCACTTCCGGTGGAGCCCATTCAATCACTTCCAAACTGTAAACTTGAATTAAGCGTGGAGCTAAATCAACTTCTTCCCCTTCTCGTGCTAGATCATACGCCTTTCTTCCTTTGACTTTCACGGCAGAATAAGGGGGTGGTACTTGTTCAATTTCTCCAACAAATTTTTGGAGAACCTCATTAAATTGTTCCTCGGTGATCGTTTCCCAATCAGCTGAATTTGTGATTGAGCCTTCCGAATCATAAGTATCAGTAGAGCTTCCAAGGCGAATAGTCGCCTGATACCTCTTATCCGAGGCGGAAACATATTCACTTAAGCGGACAGCCGGTCCAATCAATACAACCAATACGCCTGATGCACGCGGGTCTAATGTTCCAGTATGTCCAGCACGCCTAATGCCGGTTCCTTTTCTTATAATCTGAACAACATCGTGCGAGGTCATGTTGATCGGTTTATCTACCACTAGAACACCTGATACGATATTTTCTATTTGTTCCATGCTCATATTTTCACCCTATTTGTTTTGATGTTTACAGAGAATTCTCTGTTCCAAATAATTGCTGATAAGTTTTTTCCAAAACTTCTTTAACAATTGCATCCATTTCACCACTCACCTCAGCTCCAGATGCCGCTGGATGTCCTCCACCTCCATATTGCATAGCTATGTTTGAAACATCCAATCCAGAGATCGCTCTCCAACTAATTTTAATCCTTCCCTTTGGTTGTTCAACGAAAATAACACTCACTTTAGAATTATTAATCGAAGACAAAACATTTATAAGATCCGCATCGTCCTTACCAGTATAACCAGCAGCTTTTCGATCTTCCATAGTCAATAATGTCCATACTATCGGACCTTTCCGAGCCAGACGGGATAATCCTGCCCCCCAGAATCGCATCGCCTCGAATGAGCGAAGATATAAACCATTGGCATAAAGGTTGGGTAAATCTGCTCCATATTCCATTAAATCCGCTGCGATCCTGAGGACAGATGGTTTCATATTATATGTCCGAAAACCGATGGTATCGGTTAAGATTCCAGTCATAAGAGCTTCCGCTACGTCTTTGTTGAATTGCAGACCCCATTCCTGTAAATGTGTAGCAATTATTTCCGAGGTCGCGACTGCTTCTGGATCAATCAAATTGATCTCAGCGTATCTTTCATTCGTAATATGATGGTCTATGTTAATATCCCAATGTATTCCACTTTTCTCAATATCTCCAATTCGAGAAACATCTGAGCAATCTACCGCAATGGATAGATCGAATTCCCTATTTATCTTATTACTTATTAGTGAACTTCCATTCAAGTGATGGAAATTATAAGGAACTGGATCATCAATAACCATCTGGACGTTTTTACCTGCGTTTAGCAGTGCCATGCCTAGACCAATTAATGAGCCAAGCGCATCTCCATCAGGTCTGATATGGGTGGTGATTAAAATTAAATTTGCCTCCTGCAATTTTTTTCCTACTTGATGACTTATATCCAACAAAATTGACAACCTCTAATTCTGATCTTAAGATTTATCTTGAACATTTAGTGACGCAATGATTCTTTCGATTGCCTCAGCTTTTTCAGGAGTGGGATCCCAATGGAAACGTAAACGAGGAAATATTCTTAATTCTATTTGTTGAGATAATGTATAGCGCAAATATCCTTGGGCATGTTCCAATCCTGCTAATATTTCTTCTGATCGTTCTTTTCCTTCAACTGCTGAAACATATACATCCGCATACGCTAAAGCCCGGTCTACTTTGACATCTGTAATCGAAATCCCTTCTAATCGAGGGTCAGAAATATTCTTAATTATCAATTCAGACAATCCTTCTTTAATCCGATCAGAAATTCTTTCTAACCTAACCTTTGAGACCACCGCTAATCCTTTCTAAAATATATCCTTATTGACTATGGCTTTCTCGATTGCAAAACATTCCAAAATATCCCCTTTCTCGAAAGCATCGAAACCTTTCACAGCAATACCACACTCATATCCTTGTTTAATTTCCCGAACATCTTCAGTCAAATGTTTCAAGGAAGAAATTGCTCCTACACCTACAGTCTCACCTTTGCGTAGAACTCTTATTCGAGCATTTCGTCGAATCTCGCCATCTGTAACATAGCTTCCAGCAATATTTCCGACTTTTGAAATATGGAAGACTGCTCGCACCTCTGCGTGTCCAAGAATGACCTCTTTTTCTTCTGGCTCAAGCATCCCTTTCAAAGCTTTCTCAACATCCTCTGTTAAGCGATAAATAATATCATACAATCGGATGGAGACCCCTTCGGCTTCAGCCATGTGTTTTACAGCTGAATCCGCTTGTACGTTAAATCCAATGATCACCGCATTAGAAGCAGAGGCTAACATGACGTCGTTTTCACTTATGTTTCCCGTTTCAGCATGGAGAATGTTTACTGCAATATCTCCTTCGCTCAATTCCTTTAGAGAAGAAACAATGGGTTCCAGGGAACCTTGGACATCTGCCTTGATGATTAAGCGTAATTCCCTCACATCACCAGCTTGAAAACGATCAAACAATTGCTCCAAAGTGATCGGTTTTTTCGTACCTGCGTCAGTGGTTTGTTGGCTTTGAGACCGTGCTAGAATTCTTGCGCGGGCGTCTTTTTCCGATTCCACAACCTCGAACATTTCACCAGCATGAGGTACATCATTTAATCCCATTACGGAAACAGGTGAAGATGGTCCAGCTTTCCGGACTTTTTTACCAGTGTGATCGAACATCGCTTTTAATTTCCCATAAGAAGTACCCGCAATCACTACATCGCCTACCTCTAAAGTCCCATTTTGCACCAGCAGGGTAGCTTGCACTCCTTTGGCGCGGTCAATTCTAGCTTCAATAACCGTACCAATTATTTTCCCATGGGGATTCGCTTTAATATCCATATTATCTGCTACCAACAATATAGCTTCCATTAGATCTTCCAATCCTTTTTTTTGTTTTGCAGAAATAGGAACAACAATTGTATCCCCATCCCATTCATCTGGAACCAATCCAATTTCAGCTAATTGCTGTTTTACTCGATCAACATCTGCATTTGGTTTATCTATCTTGTTCAAGGCAACAATAATTGGAACATGAGCTGCTTTGGCGTGGGCTGCTGCCTCTTTGGTTTGCGGCATAACCCCATCATCTGCTGCCACCACTAAGACCACAACATCTGCTCCTTGGGCTCCCCGAGCTCTCATCGCCGTAAAAGCAGCATGTCCTGGGGTGTCTAAAAAAGTAATTAAACGCCCGTCGTGTTCAATTTGGTACGCTCCGATATGTTGAGTTATACCCCCTGCCTCTTCGCCGGCAACATTCGTATTCCGAATAGCATCTAATAAGGTCGTTTTTCCATGGTCAACGTGACCTAAAATTGTAACTACGGGTGGCCGATTGGTCAGCTGACTGGAATCTTCGGAGAGAATTATTTGCCTCCACAAGGGAATTTCTCCAAAGTCTTGTTTCTTTTCCAATTCTTCAATTTCAAGACTAGCTTCGTAACCCATCTCAGCAGCGACGATCGCAGCAGTATCAAAATCAATCTGTTGATTGATATTCGCCATTACACCATTTGCCATTAATTTCTTAATTACATCAATCGGACTTACATCAATGACCTTTGCCAGATCACGGATGGTAATCGTTGCGGGTAGGTAAATGGATTTTACGCTCTGCCCAGTATTATTCATATTTAACCTCCTCTAAATTTTACGGTTATTATCAGCAAGAAGGCAGGCGCAACAACAATATTCCAAGCTGATTCAAACAAGCGATTTCAGAAAATGATTTTACGGATTCATTCAGGTAAATTCCTGGCGAATTCTATTAATCGCTCATGTTCTTCTGCCGTTAATTCCGTTTTTAATGCCCGTGCTAGGTTTCCTTTTAAACCTAATTCCCAACAACTTTTTTGGTCATGTAGGTAAGCTCCTCTACCAGGCATTTTCCCAGTTGAGTCTATTTCAACACCATTAGTACCTCGAACAATACGGATAAGATTTCTTTTTGGTTGCACTTCACGACAACCCACGCAAGTTCTATACGGTATATGCTTAGGTTTCAATCCTTTTTTGGGCATATCTTAAAACCGATTCTTATACATCCCAATCCTCTTCCCATTGGGATCCATCTCGTTTACGCTTTTTCTTAACGATCGTCGTATCTCGATCGGGATCGAATTCCATTTCGACAAATTTTTTCTTTTTCTTTTTCTTCTTCTTTTCAGCGTCCGATTCATCCTCATCCTCTTCAGACTCAACCGTTTCGAATTCGATTTTATCCGGAGGCCATTTGAATAAGTCATCTAAGGAAGGCTCTTTATCTGAAGGAGTCTCTATTTCTTCAACTTCTTCTTCGGTTTGAACTTCTTCTTGAGGGGAAGGTTGTGCTATTATTTCCTGGCTTAAAGGTTCACCTTCTTCCGGTATTTTTTCTAACCCTTCTTCTTCATTAGGTATAATCTCTAATTTTTCCTCAATGATCACTTCCTCAGCTATGGTCTCATTAATTAATCCTATTGATTGCTCTTCTATTTCTTCAGGCTGGGAAGCAAAAGGTAATTTTTCTAATGCCTCTTCGATGACCGCCATCGCTTTTGGTCCAATACCTTCTAACTTAAGAATGGGGTTTTGGTCAAGCTTGAGTTGCAGCATCAAATCGCCAACACTTAAATAACCCGCTCCGCTTAATAAATTAGTATACCGCACGGGTAATCCTAAATCTTCGAGAGGAATATCAAATGCCTCATCCGGAATATGAGCAGCCTCAATTCGCTCACGTTCTTCTTCAATGTATTTTTCGCCGGATTTTTGACGTAAAATTCCTCGTTCAATCCGATCAACAAATTGGCTTAAAACCTGATATTCTTCCGGAGTTACCGGTCTTCCTTCAGCTTTCTTAGCTAAAATATTTTCGATCTGTGGAACGACTTCCTTTTCCATCTCAGCAAATGGCTCATATTCTGGATTGGTCTGCAGTTTATGGAGAGCCTCGGTCGCAGCTTCTGGCAGACTCTTAATATCAATTTTCCACGATGTTAACCGAGCAGCCAGTCGAGCATTTTGACCGTCTCTACCAATTGCCAGGCTTAATTGATCTTCCGGAACAACCACTGTGGCTGTTTTCGTGCCTTTTGAACGTTCATTGAGGTAAACACCGGTTACACGGGCTGGACTTAATGCTTTCGAGATATAAACTGCAGGATCCGAATTCCATTCAATAACATCAATTTTCTCGTCATTTAATTCTCTGACAATTGCCTGGATGCGCATCCCCCGCATTCCGACGCAAGCTCCAACTGGGTCTACCCCAGCTTGGAGCGCTGAGACTGCAACCTTTGAACGTTGTCCTGGTTCACGGGCAATGGATCTGATTTCGATCATGCCATGATAAATTTCTGGCACCTCATTTTCAAGTAAACGACGTAAAAAGTTCCGATGCCCCCGAGAAAGAATAATTTGTGGTCCCTTAGTATTCTCTTTTACTTCGAGTAAAATAGCTCGAACACGTTCATGGACGCGATATCGTTCGCCGGGAATCATCTCTTTCCGCGGCATAAAACCTTCCGCTTTCATCTCTAAACCGAGAGTTAACCCTTGCTGGTTAATTGCTTGGATCATTCCACTTACAATCTCGCCTACCTGGTGGCGATAGTGTTCGAGCTGGGCATCTCGCTCTGCCTCGCGAATACGCTGTTGGATGACTTGCCGCGCAGTTTGAGCAGCGACTCTGCCAAAATCTTTTGGCGTGCTTTCTACAAGCACCATTCCTCCAATCTTAGCATCCGCCTCTACTTTTCGTGCTTCTTCTAAAGAAACCTCCGTTCGGGGATCTTGAACTGCCTCTACAATTTCTTTTTCCGCATATATAGTTACCTGTCCGGTTTGCAAATCTATTTTTGCTTCCACAGGTTGGGCGTTAGAAGCATTTTCTGATTTTCGATATGCCGAAGCTAAAGCTGCTTCCAAAGCTGATACGATTATTTCTTTGGGTAATTGTTTTTCTTCAAGAACCTCGTTAAAGGCTAAAACAAACTCGTTCTTCATTTATCCATTCTCTCCATGCTTTTCCAAACACTACAATTCATACAAGAAGAAAAGTGGGGGTGACCCACTTTTCTACTATGTTGTCTCAACATAACCCGCTATCTAGCAAATCCTATTTTAACATAATTTATCTTCATTCGCAAGTGTCATTTTTTGCATAAACAACATTTTTTCCATTCGCCATGATGGATCGTTTACTATTTGATTATTTCCCTCCGGATCTACATAAGACCAGACCCCTTTCTCTTCTCCCACAATTTTATATCCACGATTCAAATAGAATCGGAGCGCATTTTGATTATCCTTTGAGACATTTAGGGTGGTATATAGAAAACCTCTTTTAGTAAAATAGTATTCGGTGTTGTCCAATAACTGTGTTCCCCACCCCTGGTTTTGAAATTGGTTTTTTACTCGAAAGGAAAAAAGGTAGGCTCTCTGCTTGCCATCTGCAAATTTTTTATTCCCGCTATTTATCTGGGCAAATATTTGCCCGATAATTCCAATTTTATCTATTTCAAGAACCCACAGAAGAGTGTTACCAGTTAAAGATTGGCAATATATTTCACGATACATATTCCGATAGCGAGAATACTCACCATTCCATTCTAAAGCCATAAGGTCGCTTTCTTCTACAAATCGAATTATTCCAGTTTTTTCCATATCACTTTTCTTCTTTTTGAAGAATCTCGTCAATTAATTTTAATTCATCGGCTTCAGATATCACCTTTCCTTCTATTCGCGCAATTCGTAACTCGCTAAATATTTTCCGATAGATCGGTCCAGGAAGGATACCCATATTCTTTAAAATTCTACTATCAGTATCACTTTTGATTTTTGACCAATGATTAATGTAATTTTCGATATTATTTTTACCTGTCTCATTATCCATAAAAAGGGCTATAGCTACCATAGAAAATGAAGAGATACCATTTAAAATTTCGATGAGACTTCGAATATTTTCTCCAGCTAATATTTCTTGATTATCCCATAATTTCTTTGTTTCTAAAATCACCCGTTTTGTTTTGGTCGGAATCCGTAATATACTTAATAATTCTTCGATAGAAGATATATCTAAACGGATTGTCAGTAAAATATAATAAAGTTTGCGGCGAGTATCTATATCACGAATATCGATTTCGAGTCCTTGAATATGAAAATCTTGGTCAATCAGCCTACTTTTGGATATAGCCCAATTATCCCATAATAGTTCGGGGTGGATGATCTTCAATATTCCCAATCCATTCAAACGTTCCAAAATAGAATTTGCATTTTGTTCAATAAAAATTAATTCGAGCTCATGCCGAA
>DHFN01000246.1 GCA_002402275.1 Anaerolineales bacterium UBA4823 | reverse complement strand
AATTGCCGGCTTGGGAACGTACTCGCCCTGAGGTTGTCTACGCTGAGAAGTAGCTATATTTTTTAATATATCGGACAGCAGATAATCCCAATCGGATATACTGCTGTCCGATTTAATAACCATGTGCCATTAAATCATAAGGTATCCTTATCCTAATTTATTTCTTAATATAACTTCCTTCACAATAATGTAAAGAAAGAATGAATTAGAATAAGATTAAAAACCTTAAAAAATGGGATTTTCTAGGGTGATTTGTAGTCTAGGCTACAATGTTTTTTTAGAAATCTGTTATATTAGACATTTAAGAACCAAATATCCTAGACAGTAGGAATCCTCGAATGGGTATTTTGATCTATAAAAGGGGTAATCCATTCAGGAAAAATAAATTATCTTATTTAACAACAAAAGGAGAAACAATATGTGCTTTAGACCCCCAGCTGCTGCAAAAAAAGAAAACAAATGCCCTAACTGTGGTACCATCAATCTGCCGGATGCAACCGTTTGCGCGAACTGTGGTGCTGAACTACCCAAGACACCTCCAGGTGCTAACCCTGCTACACCCCCGCCTCCTGGTGCACCTGGTGGAGCAACACCTCCCAAGGCACCCCCGACCCCACCGGCACCCCCCAAAAAACCGGGTGAATAAGCTGTATTTGGAGAAGATTTCGGTTAACTATATAACCTAATCCATTTACACAACAGAATATACCCGGAAGAGCATTCGGAAAGTTGCCGGCGTAATTTAAATATTTAGAGGTAGTGGTTATGTCATTAATGGGTATTTCGGTATGGGTTCGCAGTTAATTTTTCTAGGAACTGGAGCAGGTTGCGGTGTGCCAGCTTTTTATTGTAATTGCGTGGCATGCCGCGAAGCTTCCACTAATCCAAATTATCAACGCACCCGTTGTGCCTTATTAGTCCGAGGCGAGCGAAATACCCTTATTGACGCTCCACCCGATCTACGTGTTCAGCTCAATCGTGAGCGCATTCATCAAATTGACCACTTCATCCTGACTCACTCTCACTATGATCACACCGGCGGGATCGGGGAGTTGGAGTTCTATGTCCGTGTTCAACGTCAGCAAGCCATCCCAACTTATCTGACTCCAGCAACTCAAGCATGGCTGCAAACTTCCTTTAATTTCATGGAGGATTGCTTATACATTCAAACTGTCGAGCCAAATTGGCAGTTTGAGTTGGACAAGGTTATGTTTACAGCTCTTGAAGTAACCCATGCCCCTGGTACGCTTGGGGTACTCCTCCAAACTCCGGCTGGCAAGCGAACTGCCTATATTCCTGATAGCGGTCCATTACCCGCTCAAACAGCCCAACAGCTCGAGGGTATTGATACCTTGATTCTCGGAGCTACATTTTGGGGTACGAACCGCATGCCAGAGGATCACCTGTCTGTTGCCGAGGCAGTGCAGATTGGATTAATCCTTAACATCAAAAACCTTTATATAACTCATTTATCTATGCATCACGATACACCTGTCACAAACCACGAACTGGAAACTTATTTACAGACTTTTGGAGAGCATTTCCATCTGGCTTATGACGGGTTGTGTATCGAAATTTAATCTAGGAGGGAAGCTTTGAGCAAGAATATTGATCTCACACAAGAAGGTATCCAGGTTAAAAGGTCCTGCTGTTTTTTTTGTCACCAAAACTGCGGGGTTCTTGCATACGTCAAAGATGGACGTATCCTGGAGATAGAAGGCGATCCCAATAACCCTACTAACCAGGGTGCATTATGCTGCCGTGGAAACATCGCATTAAAACATCTGGATCACCCCGCTCGTGTAAATTACCCTTTAAAACGGAAAGGCAAGCGCGGGTCCGGAGAATGGGAGCGAATTTCCTGGGATCAAGCCCTCGATGAAATCGCTGCAAAACTAGACCAGATTCGCAATGAGTTTGGGGCTGAGGCGGTTACCACCGCGGGAGGCACCCAACGCACGGATGATTGGGCACGCCGCCGATTTATGAACCTTTATGGAAGCCCTAATGGTTTTCACAACGCGCACTTATGTTGGATACCAACCTTCATGGTGGAGACGGCTATCTATGGTTGGTGCCCTTTTGAAACTGACCTCACCTCCAGCCGGTGTCTGGTGCAATGGGGTCATAACCCAGGCGCCTCGGGAATGCCGGAAATGCGCGGCATCAACGATTTGAAACAAAAAGGCTTGAAAGTCATCGTCATTGATCCAAAATTTACTGAGACCGCTTCTAAAGCTGATCTTTGGCTGCCCTTGCGACCTGGTTCCGATTTAGCCCTTGCATTAGCCTGGCTGAACGTAATCATCTGGGAAGGATTGTATGATGCCGCCTTCATCGAAAATTGCTGTGTTGGGTTTAACGAACTGGCGCAACACGTCAAGGATTACACACCCGAATGGGCTGCCCCGCTTACCTGGCTTGATCCCGAATTAATTCGAGAAGGTGCCCGGATGTACGCCACTAACAAACCCGGCAACATTCAATGGGGTGTAGCTATTGATCAATCGGGTACTCCCGCTGGTGCTGCCATGCATGCCCGGGCTTTGCTGCGGGCGGTCACGGGTAATTTGGATGCACCTGGTTCGGATCTATTGACCGGACCAAGCAAAGAGTTCATAACCGACGAAGAAATGGAAGCCAATGAATGGTTACCAGAGGAGCAGAAGGCTAAACAAATTGGCTCGGATCGTTATAAAATAACTTCCTGGCCTGGCTATGGCAAAATCGCCCAGCTTTGTAAAGATGTATGGGGCAAAGCTCCAACTGCTGAGTGGATGTGTGAAGCCCATCCGCCTTCAGTCTATAGAGCCATCCTAACCGGTGAACCTTACCCGGTAAAAGCCTTATTGGTCTCCGCCACTAACCCGGTAAATTCTTATGGAGAGAGTCTGCAAGTTCTGGAAGCATTACGAAAAGTAGATTTTCTAGTTACGTGTGAATATTGGATGACTCCCAGTTCGATGCTTTCAGATTATGTGCTGCCCATTGCCGGAGCACTGGAACGCCCAACCTTCCATAGCGTTTATGGTTGCTCCGATTTTGTAATTGCCACCCAACGAGCTATTCAACCTATGTATGAACGCCGAACCGATTTTGATTTTTGGCGTGATTTAGGCATTCGACTAGGGCAAGCTGAAATGTGGCCCTGGGAAACTTTGGAAGAGGCAAATTATTACCGCATCTATCCTTTAGGATATGGCGTGAGCAGTTATGATGAATTTGTCGAAAAAGTTTTTTATCACTTCCCCGAAAGAGAATATTATAAATATGGAAGAATCGGTTTCGCCACGCCTTCCCGGCGGGTTGAATTAGTCTCTAGCACACTGGCTGAACTTGGATACCCATCCATGCCCACCTATATCGGGCCAGCAGAAAATGAGAACGATGATCCCGATCTAGCTGAGAAATTCCCTCTAGTTCTGACCACTGGCGGTGGATTTATGCCATTTCACCATTCTGAGCATTTTCAAATTGAAGAGTTACGCTTCCTGCGGTATGAGCCTTATATGGACATCAATCCGACCACAGCTGATAAACTAGGAATTAAGGATGGAGATTGGGTCTGGATCGAAACCGAACGAGGACGCATCAAACAAAAAGCCAATCTGACTCAAGGGATTCACCCACGCGTGATTGTTACTCAACGGGGTTGGTGGTATCCCGAACGAGAAGCCTGCGAACCGGAACTGGGAGGCTGCCTGGAATCAAACACCAACGTATTAACCAGTGTTGCTGACAAAGATTGCGACCCAATTGGCGGGAGTTGGGCAAATCGAGGTTTATTATGCCGGGTTTATAAAGTCGAATCCTCTACCATAACCTCAGGATCGAATGGAAAGGATGGAAAATAAGATGGCTCGTTACGCAATGGTTCTAGATACTCGCCGCTGTATTGGCTGTCATTCTTGTACGGTCGCCTGTAAGGTTCATAATGACCTTCCCGTGGACATGATCTATAACCCGGTGACGACAGTTGGACCAGTGGGTGTATTTCCCCATGTCCACATG
This sequence comes from Anaerolineales bacterium UBA4823, assembly GCA_002402275.1. Lineage (GTDB taxonomy): Bacteria > Chloroflexota > Anaerolineae > Anaerolineales > UBA4823 > UBA4823. The sequence continues at coordinate 8,032 of DHFN01000246.1, read as the reverse complement.
GAGTTTATCCCCCTCTTATGCATGCATTGCGCTAATCCACCTTGTGTAGAATGCTGCCCAACTACCGCTTCCCAACAGCGAGAAGATGGCATTGTATGGGTTGACGAGAATAAGTGTGTGGGGTGTAAGGCTTGCGTGATGGCTTGTCCCTATGGAGCGCGCATTCCCAACCATGAGAAAGGGGTTGTGCAAAAGTGCGATTTCTGTAAGGATCGCTTAGTTCTGGGTAAAGAGCCCTACTGTGTGGCAACCTGCCACCAGCGTGCTCGCATCTTTGGTGATCTAGATGATGAATCCAGTGAAGTGTATCGGCTTGTGAATCAGGAAAACGTCGTGCGCCTGTTACCCGAGCTGGGCACCGAGCCTTATGTTTTTTATATTATGGATTAAGGAGGGTACTTATGAAACCGAAAGAGGATATTTGGGGGTGGATGCTGGCAGTTGATTTCTTTTTCGCCGGCATGGGTGGTGGCATGTTAGTCATCATCGGCGTTGTTGAAATGTTCCTTGGCGAGGGTAGAACCTCTCTAATCGCAAATTTCATCGCCCCGCTTTTTGTTGCACTAGGGGCACTTCTATTGATCCTGGAATTAGGAAGACCCTTCCAAGCCTGGCGGGTATTTTTAAACCCAAAAGCAATTCTCACCATTGGGGCTTGGTGCATGCTCATGGCGATTGGTTTCGGTTTAATCTACGCTACCTTTGGCATTAAAGCATTACCGTGGAGTGGTTGGGTGGTTATCCGCAAACTTGTAGCGGTGTTCTGTGTAATCTTCGGGTTAGTGGTTGCAACCTATCCAGGAGTTTTACTTGGGCGACATAAATCACGTCCTTTCTGGACTGGATTTGGAATGGTAACCCTATTTTTGACTTCCTCATTAGTAACTGGTTCTTCCGCTCATTTGTTGTGTAATCTAATCTTACCCCCAGCAAAATTAGAGATCAGCACTATCTTGCCTTACCTAGCAGCTGGTTTGTTAGCATTTCAACTGATATTTTGGATTCTCTATATGTGGATGAAGAAAACTGGCACGACTGACCGTGAAGCCCAAGCCATACAAAGCTGGATCAATGGAGATGCCAGTATCGGGTTTTGGGGTGGTTTCCTGTTTGCCGGAAGCCTTATCCCCATTGTATTGCTGCTAATCCCTAGCGCCATTTCATATCTTATCGGGGTCATCCTCGTTCTGCTTGCTGGACTCTGGATGCGAATTAATGTCATCCATGCTGGTAAAACACGCACATGGTTACCAGGGGAGGAACGTTACCGTGGACGACTGCCTCTTGGTGACGAAGCATTCCTCAAAGCCTGGCTGAAGGATTGAATATTTTTTATCTAGGAGACGATAGTTTTGAAACTTAATCAGGATATTGTAAAAATTTTAGATAAAGCGCTGGATGAGCAGCCAATCGGTCGGGAAGAAGCCCTAACTTTAATGGGAATAGATTTGCTTTCACGAGAAATGTACTCCCTTTGTGCAGCTGCCAACGAGCTTTCACGGCGCCATTTCGAAAACCTGGGTGAGGTCTATCTTCAAATTGGACTTGATTCCGCTCCCTGTCCGAGCAATTGCGAGTTTTGCTCATTCGGAGCGAATCACGGAATTTTCAAAGAAGTGATTGAATATCCAATTGAAAACATTATCCAGGCTGCGAAATTAGGCGAAGACCAAGGGGCAAATGGAATCTACTTAATGACCACTGCACGTTATCCCTTTGATAAGTTTATCAAGGTTGCCAAAGCAGTAAAAGAAGCTGTATTGCCCGATTTGCCGTTGGTGGCAAACATCGCTGATTTCAATATAGATCGTGCTAAAGAATTGGCTTCGATAGGATTTAAAGCAATCTATCATGCTGTGCGATTAAACGAAGGCCGTGGTACAAAGTTGCCAGTTAAACAGCGCATCCAGACGATCGAAGCAGCTAAGAAAGAAGGAATTAAGATTCACTTCTGTGTGGAGCCGGTTGGACCAGAACATACACCCGGAGAATTGGTGGATCTCATGTTCCTGGGAAAAGAGCTAGGGGCAACCTTTAGCGGTGCGATGCGCCGGGTATGCGTTCCTGGTACTCCAGCAGCTGAAAAAGGAACTATCACCTGGTGGAATCTTGCCAGAACGGTGGCGGTCTGCCGTCTTGTGATGGGAAATACAGTTTTGGGACATTGTACTCATGAACCAAATCTACCGTCCCTTCTTGCTGGGGCAAACCTTCTTTGGGCTGAGGTAGGAACCAATCCACGCGATGATAAACCGAACACCGAAGCTTCGCGGGGTTGGGATGTTCTCCGTTGCCAAGAGATTCTGGTTGAAGCCGGTTACGAAGTCCGTTCTGGTCCAGCGATTACTGCATTAGGATCTTCAGTTCAAGAGCTGGAGTACAATCAATGAATAGTAATAATGCAATTAAAACACTCGAAAGATTTTCTGACGAGTGTATTGATTGTGGGATGTGCCAGAGCAGCTGCGAACTGCTCAACAATTTAGGTTTATCGCCTGGCGAAATTGCCCGAGCTATTAATAATGACCAGATTGACGCTGAATGTATTGCAGCTATCCAACGCTGTGACCTTTGCGGTCGTTGCAGCCAGGATTGCCTGGTTAACATGAACCCAGCCGATATGATTAAAGCAGCCAGAGAAGTTCTGATCCAGAAAGGTAGGATTGATTTATCCGCCTATGATGCCATGCTGGTGGACCGGGATTGGAATTTCTTTACCATCTATCGAGATACTTATGGAATCAACTATGATGATCTAAAAACCGACCAGTTCGAAACCTTGTTTTTCCCTGGCTGCTCGTTATCCTCCTACGCTCCAGAACTCACCCGCACTGCCTATCATTGGCTCCAAGAGCAAGGAATGCAAGTGGGTTTTACTGATCTATGTTGCACCAAACCCTTGGATAGTATCGGTCTCTCGGCTGAAGCCGACCATTACCTAGATCGCTTAAGAGCTTTGTTAGATAGCTCTGGAGCTCATAAAATCATCACTGCCTGCCCGAACTGTGAAAGTCATTTAAGATCTGTTCAACTACCGAATATTGAGATTAACTCGATCTATGACATCTTAGTCAAGATGGGATATAAATTAAATGGCACTACCCGGCTGACATTTCACGATTCTTGCCCAGACCGGTACAACCCTAAGAATCCCCAAAATGTTCGCAACATTTTATCAGGTTATCCACAGGTTGAAATGTTTAGTCATGGGAAAGATGCCATGTGTTGCGGAGCAGGCGGGATTGTATCCATGATTGATCCAGAATTGTGTTCTACCCGCGCTATACGTAGGATGGCGGAATTTAATGGTAGCGGAGCGGATACATGTATCACCTACTGTATGGGTTGTGCCCAACGTCTCTCCAGCATCAGTCAGCCATCCCAGATCAGACACTGCCTTGAAGTTGTCTTTGATATCCAGATAGATTACGAGCAGGTGAATCAGAATGCAAAATCCTTATGGGAAGGTAGCCAAGGTGAGATCAACTTACAACACCTGGCTCAAGCCCATGTACTCCCTTCAAGAGATTAGAGTTTATAATCCATGACCAGTCTATCTAATCTATTAAATATTACTGAAAGTTTGTGTCCAGTTTGCCTGAAAACCATCCCAGCCAACGTAATCGTAAGAGATGGGCAGGTTTTTTTGGAAAAAACTTGCCCCGATCATGGCAAACAAAGTGCTTATCTCTGGCCTGATGCTAACCATTATCGCTGGTTCCAATCATTTTCCATTCCCTCCCGTAAACCAGTCGTTCAGGTTCCTTACTCAATGGGTTGTCCAGTAGATTGTGGTATATGTCCAGTTCATGTTAAACACCCTACAGTGACAGAGATCGAAGTCACCTTACGTTGTAACCTCCGCTGCCCAGTGTGCTTTATGGCTGCCGAAGATGCCCAGGTTGATCCCTCTTTAGAGACCATTTCGGAAATGTATGCTTCAATTCGCCAGAATGTAGGTCTGCAGGCAGCCATCCAATTGACCGGTGGTGAACCCACAGTCCGAAAGGATCTTCCTGAGATCATTCGCCTTGGAAAGCAAGCCGGTTTCAATGCGATTGAAATTAACACAAATGGGGTCATGATCAGTCGTGATCCGAGCTATATTCATTCGCTAGCTGAAGCTGGCATAAGCGGCATATACTTACAGTTTGATGGTCTTACTAGTCAGGTTTATCAGCAAATTCGGGGATGCGACTTACTCGATAACAAACTCAAGGCTATCGAGCATTGCCGTCAGGCTGGGGTGCAGGTAGTTCTGGCGATGACAGTGATCTGGGGAATCAACCATAATCAGCTCGGTGACGTACTGAATTTTGCTCTAAAGAATCAGGATGTGATCGCTGGAGTGGCATTCCAACCAGCATTTACCTCGGGACGTTTTGATGTTTCCTTGGAACGCCGATTAACCATGGGTGATGTGATATTTATGTTGGCTGAACAAAGCGATAATCTCCTCAACCCGTACGATTTTTTACCTTTAGGCTGTTCGCATCCTCTATGCTCTTGTGGTACCTACATTGTTGAGAAGGATGGTGGTTACATACCACTCACCCGCTGGCTAACCTCAAACGAGTATATCCATTCGTTTGATACCGAAAGCCCACAAGGATCCGTTTTCCCTGATATTGCAACAAGAAGATTTCCGGAGTTAAATCCTGGTTTATCCATTGTCGTAATGAATTATATGGACGCCATGACCATGGACCTCGAGCGACTAAAAGAATGCAGCATGGTTGAAGTAATGGAAGATGGGCACATGATCCCCTTCTGCGCTTATCAATTGAGCTCATCGGATGGAAAGCGTCTCTACCCATCACTGGGAAGGATAGATGAAAAACCGCCCATGGAAAAGTCCAATGCCTAAGGAGGGCATCTTTCCCACCAACTGCCGCTTCTGCGGTTACCTGTGTGGGTTGATTGCGACAGTTGAAAATAACCGGGTGACGGATGTCAAGCCAGACCCGAATCGTTACCCTTACGATATCACCATCCAGCGTGGCTGTACGCGCTGGCGGGCAATTTTGGAATTTCTTGATCACCCCAAGCGGGTCAATTTCCCTTTGAAACGGGTTGGAGCGAGAGGGAGTGGAAATTGGCAGCGAGTCTCTTGGGAAGAAGCCCTCGAGAATATAGCTGCTCGTTTACAAGATTTGAAAACAAGTTATGGCTCAGAAACTTTAGCCACCAGTATTGGTGGTCCACATGCCACTTATTGGCCACTACATCGTTTTATGAATTTATTTGGTAGCCCAAACAACATGGGAATCGGGCAAATTTGTTGGAACCCAGCAGTCTGGGTAAATACATTGATATTCGGCTGGCAAATCGAAAATGAGCTCGACCCAGAGATCACTTCGTGTGCTATTCTTTGGGGCACAAATCCAGCTGAGTCGGATAATAGCTTGTTCTGGCGTAACATCCTCGATTACCGGCGCACCGGGAAACCTTTGATTGTGGTTGANNCCTCGCCATACGAAAACTGCTTCCCAGGCTACCCTTTGGCTTCCTATTCGTCCAGGAACCGATCCATATCTAGCATTAAGCATCCTGCAGGTTATCCTATTTGAACAACTTTATGACCGAACCTTTGTCACCCGCTGGTGCCAAAATTTTGAGGAACTTGGAGAAACTTTAGCGCCTTATTCACCTGCCAATGTAAGCCAAATAACTGGAGTAAAAGAGGATTTAATATTCGAAACTGCCCGGCTATTTGCCAGAAATTCTCCAGCGACTGTAGTTACTGGTCGGGGAATTGACCAATTAGGTCAAAACACATTCCCAACCCATCAAGCTTTAGCCATTTTACGAGCTATTACTGGGAATGTGGATCTCCCCGGCGCTTCGCATATTGGCGAGATGCCCGATTTTATTTCCGAGGTTGAACTTGAGTTGAACGACGCGCTGCCCGAATACCAACGCCAAAAACAACTCAATTTGAACTATTTATTGCTGCAATCTTACCAGGGTTATGAACGGGTAACCAAAGTGACAAAACAGTTCGGGCGAAGTCTACCCAAACGTTACTTGACCTCTGCTCATCCTAACCTGGTCTGGCGAGCTATGTTAACTGGGGATCCTTACCCGGTGCGTGCATTGATTGTCATGGGAAGTAACCCTCTCTTATCCCAAGCGGATTCGCACCTTATTTATCAAGCATTAAAAAGCCTTGATCTGCTTGTGGTGTTAGATTACTTTCAAACCCCCACAGCTATGTTAGCGGATTATATATTACCAGCAGCCGGTGGTTTGGAACGCCCCTTATTTCAGACCCATGCTGGGATTGCTAACATCGCCTATGGGGGTGATCAGGCAGTAAACCCATATTACGAACGAAAACCAGACTACTTCTTCTGGCGAGAACTAGGGCTTCGTATGGGACAAGATCAATGGTGGCAATGGGAAACCCTCCAGCAAGCTTTTTCCGATATCCTCTCACAAGCTAATTTTAGTTGGAATGATTTCTGTGTGAATGGTCTTTATTATCAACCAAGCCCCTATCAAAAACATGAGCAAGAAAATCCAACGACCAAATCTAAAGTGGGATTTAACACCCCCAGTGGAAAAATTGAACTTTTTCCTGAAATCATAGAAAACCTCGGTGGGCATTCTAAACCAAAGCTTCTAAACCCCCATTTGGTAAACCAAGACTATCCGTTTTTATTGATCACCGGCGCTCGGAAGCAGCCCTTCTACGCTTCAGCTTTTCGTCAAGTTGAAAGCTTACGTTCAATTCATCCCCATCCTTTAGCAGAAATGAGCCCTGAAACAGCCACTAAATATGGTTTAAAAGAAGGTTCTCTTGTGAGCATCGAAACAGAACGTGGAAAAGCTCTTTTTACCCTAAAATTAACCAATATAGTTGAAGATGTCGTTAGCGTTGAATATGGCTGGTGGTATCCAGAATTATCTGCTTGTGAACCCAAATTAGGAGGAGTATGGATCTCCAATGCCAACCTCTTGACCAACGCCGATATTGAGACTTCAGATCCTTTGATCGGTACTTGGACTTATAATGGTATTCCCTGCCGGATATCATCGGCTGGAGAAATAGACAAATTTAATGAAAAAATGGAGTTAGCCAATGAGTGCTAAAAAACATGCTTTTTTATTATTTACCAAAGCACCGAAACCTGGTGTAACCAAAACACGATTGACCACTGAAAAAGGAGGAATTTTTACACCAGAAGAAGCTGCTGATTTTTATCGGGCTTCCTTGCTCGATGTGGCTGAATTGAGTTTTCAAGCACTGGCTCAATTGAACCAGATAGCCCAGGCAAACCCCAATGGTGGTGATCCTGATCGTTATGATTTTGTAGTAAGCTGTTCGCCTGAAGCAGATCAGAAGATATTAACGAACATGTTCAATGAAAATGGTCCCTGGCTTCAACCCATCCTATACATCAACGATCATGGTAAAACCTTTGACGAACACTTTGATGATGCTTTCCAGCAGCTTTTTGCTGATGGCTATCATTCGGTTGTTTCAATAGGGGGGGATTTACCCACCATGCCAATTAATCACATAGTCCAGGCTTTTCAATGGCTAGAATATTTTACCTCATACTCACCAAAAGGCGGATTTGTACAAGCCCCCTGTCAGGAATGTGGAGTCTCGCTGGTAGGATATACCGCCAATACGCCGATGGATTCAACTGGGGTATTCTATAATTTGGATGGTGTTCCGGCTTTAGACGCTTATATCAACAAAGCTGCCGAGCGAGGTGTTCCAGTAGCGAGCTTAATGCCGGTTGCAGATGTTGATAATCCTCGTGATTTAGCTCATACAATTTCATTACTTAAAGCCAATGCCTATTCAATCCATAGCCAACCAGGCATTTTCCTGGCCCATCGTACTCTGGACTGGATAAACCGCACCGGTGTTGTGATCACCACTCCACCCAATGCGGAACACGATCCTCGGGAGTCTATTGATGCCTGAGATTGAGTTAGCTGAAGAACGCTGCATTGAATGTGGAATTTGTGCTGATTTTTGTCCCGTCAACGTGTTTGAGATGGCGGAGATAAATGG
>DHFN01000223.1 GCA_002402275.1 Anaerolineales bacterium UBA4823 | reverse complement strand
CTCGATATGACAATGATGACTTTTGGGACAATCTCCTACGGGAACATTTGGAATAACCTCAGTAAATTGTAGGGGCAACCCATCAGCGTTTTTCGTTGCGATATCAGATATTGGATCAATAATCAAAATTAGGCAGAATAAACGGATACGGATTGCCCTTTGGTTCCAATCTTTCGTTTATTCGTTGTCCCATTCGTTGACAGCTTACCATTCGCATGGGTTCATCAGGTATTCGTGGATTGATCGGGCTGCTTTTCGTCCTGCCCCCATAGCTAGGATAACCGTTGCTGCCCCGGTTACCACATCTCCCCCAGCCCAAACCCGTTCCTTGGAGGTTTTCCCGGTACCTGGATCAGCCACGATATTTCCTCTTTTGCCTATCTCCAGTCCCGCAGTTGTCTGAGGAATTAAGGGGTTAGGGCTATTTCCAATCGCGTGGATCACTGCATCAAAGGGAAGAATAAACTCCGATCCCTGAATGGGTATCGGGCTTCGTCGTCCAGAGGCATCCGGTTCACCTAATTCCATGCGAATACATTCCAATGCCTTCACCCAACCATATTCATCCCCAATACAACGGGTTGGTAAGGTTAAATAGCTAAAATGGACGCCCTCTTCTTCGGCATTCTCAAGTTCTTCTAAACGCGCCGGCATTTCTTCACGAGAGCGCCGATAAACAATATAGACTTCCGCACCCATCCTCAAAGCTGTGCGAGCACAATCCATTGCTACGTTTCCCCCACCAATCACTGCTACCCGAATATGGTCTTTTACCGGGGTTGGCACAAGGGGAAACCGATACCCTTTCATCAAATTGAATCGGGTGAGATATTCATTGGCGGAATAAACCCCGTTCAGATTGTTTCCGGGCATTTCGCTAAACCATGGCAGCCCCGCTCCTGTTCCAACAAACACAGCATCATATTCCTCTAGGAAACTATCCACTGTGCGAGTTTTTCCCACCACGTAATCCGTCACCATTTTAACCCCTAGATTCTGTAAATATTCTACCTCACGGTTGACAATATTCTTGGGTAGACGAAATTCAGGAATACCATAAACCAGCACTCCCCCTATTTTATGCAATGCTTCAAATATCGTTACTTCATGTCCCTGCTTAACCAGATCTCCTGCTACCGTTAATCCTGCCGGTCCTCCTCCTACTACAGCGACTCTCTTTCCAGTAGAGGGAGCAATTTCTGGCATCATCCTTTCACTTTGGGTAGCCTCCCAATCTCCCAGAAAACGTTCTAATCTTCCGATGGCGATTTGACCAGCTTTTTTCAAGAGCGCACAGCCACCCTCGCATTGTTCTTCTTGTGGACAGACTCTACCACATACAGAGGGCAATGAATTTTTTGATTTTAAAACTTGCACCCCACGTTGAAAATCACCCTCGGCAATTGCTTTGATAAATTCAGGAATATTAATCTCCACAGGACATTTATCCACGCAGCCTGGTCTTTTACACTGAATACAGCGCACAGCTTCTTCCATAGCTAACTCAGGTGTGTACCCAAGGGCTACTTCAGCGAAGTTATGAACACGAACTTCAGCGGGCTGTTTTGGCATGGGCCGACGACTCAAATCGAGGGTTTTTCTTCCAGTATTTTCCATTCTATCGATCCTTTATTGTGGGCGAGTTGAACGTAAAGGTTGGATTTCTTCTTGTAGGTAAGCTTTGCGCCGTTGGGTTACTTCAACCCAATTGACTTTATGCCCATCAAAATGGGGTCCATCCACACATGCGAACCGGGTCTCTGAATCTACCGTAACCCGACAGACCCCACACATGCCTGTCCCATCTATCATCAAGGTGTTTAAGGAAACGATGGTCTTAATTTGCAATGGTAAAGTTTCTTGAGCCCCGCGCATCATCATATAATTACACCCATTGAGGATGATGCGATCCACCCGCATCGGAATAGTTCGTACGATTTCCGGTAAACTGCCAATGTGTCCCTTTTTCCCTTGAGTGCCATCGCGGGTCATGGTAATTATCCGATCCGATACGGTCTTGAGCTTTTCCTGCCAGTACAGCAAAAAGGAAGAACGCCCTTCGATCACCGAAATAACTGAATTTCCAGCTTGTTTCAATGCCCGCGCAATGGGATAAATGCTGGCAATACCGTAACATCCTCCCACACACAAAACCGTTCCGAAATGATCGATCTCCATCGGATTCCCTAAGGGTCCTACCACGGTAGGTAGTTCAGCGCCCTTGTTTAGACTGGCTAACCTGGCAGTAGAACGCCCAACATTCAGATATACCACTGTGATCGAACCTTCCTGAATGTCCCAATCTGCGATGGTTAGAGGGATCCGTTCTCCATCTTCTTCGGGGCGAAAGATCGCAAATTGACCAGGTTGAGCAGCACGAGCCACATCAGGTGCCTCTACCTTTAGCATATGTAAATTGGGTACCAGCATTTGATTTTCGAGTATCGTGAACATTTTAGCTTCTCATTTCTTGGCTAAATATTTAAGCTTTGCAGCCCTTCCGCCCAATGGCTCAATGGATATCCTAGATAGTCTTGTTCTCCTTCTGGATTGGGTTTGCGGGTTTTGTAACTCATAGTGGTTGCCATATTAAAACGATCAACTGTACCTTTTTCCCAAAAACCGCCCATGATCCGGGCAATTTCGGTTTGAATTTCCTCCGGGGTTGTGAAGTCAAAGCCACGCGCTCCCATCAAACGCGCAATGCGACATAGAATTTCCCAAGATGCCAGAGCTTTTCCAGGTGGACGTACCGCTGCATGAGAAAGGTGCATTACACCCGCATAATTAATCCAGGAACTATTCGTTTCACTAAAAGCAGCGGATGGAAGCAAGAAATCCACTTTCGATTGGCGAGGCGGATAAATATTTTGCATAATGACATAGGTCGTTTCGGAAACATTAGCAGGCGGGTTTTCTCCAATCATCATTAAGACCTGCAGTTTTCCTGGCTTTTTCCAAAAAGAGCAATCCCCCTCGTGGATAGGCATAGGAACAGACCAACGGTTCACTAACCTTGTCCGTTGTTCTTCATCGCTTATGATAACCCCGCCGGGTAGAATATCCGGATAAGTTCCCATCATGATCGAGCCGATTAAATTACCCTCGGCAGGAAGTGGGATAATTAGAGCGTTTAACTCTTTACTTAATTCTTCGATTGCAGGAATCAAATTGATATTATTCGGCGAAGTCAAAGCATAGGGTCCAATCAAAATCGCCAAGGGTGCTCTTTGGATGAATTGTGCAGTACCTTGGAGTTGCTTGACATTTTCTTTGCTCATTCCTTTTCGAACGGGAATAGGTTTATTGTGAATTGCCCTGATCAAATCGTAAATCAATTGCGCTTCTTCACCCTCTTTGGGCTGTAACCATTGATCGGCGTAAAGCGATAAACTGTGCTCCTTAGGGTGAAGGGTAACTAACGCGGCACCGCGCTTGCGCGCATTGACCAGATTTAACTCAACAACCGATTGAGCATAACGAGCATCCAAACCGATACAGAAGATTGAACGGACCGTATCGAGTGCATCTATCGAAACAGATTGCTTTAATAAGCGCATCACCCCTGCCATTCCTCCCCCGTAGGTATCCACAACGGGTGTGCAGATTTGGTGGGTACGCATTACAACCCGGGCGAATTTTTGAGCGATGTACAAATCTTCATTGCAGCTGCTGGCAGAAATTAAACAACCAAATCCATCAGCTGGACAATTAAACAATTTCTCCGCAATAACCTGGCTGGCTTCATCCCATTCCAAATTGCGCCAGGATAATCCCTCTTTCATTTGAGGCACACGTAAGCGATAGGGATGGTTAACCAATTCTGGAATACCAAAACGTCCATAAACACACAGCTGTCCTTTTCCAGGCAATTCCGCCGGCAGACTATTAATCACCTCACCTTTTTTGGTTTCCAGGCGCATCGTACAATTGATCGAACATATTGGACAGGTTACAAGGGCTTCTCCATCAGGTTTGCCATCCCATTTGGAATATTTTTCGACAAGTGCCCCGGTTGGACACACTTCTACACAGGCGCCACAAAAACTACAACCCACTTCAAGATGGCTTCGCCCATAAGCAGTCCCAATGATTGTTTTATTACCCCGCGCCAGGTAGGTCAATGTCCCTGAGAAATGAGTCTCTTCACAAATACGTACACATCTCCCGCAAAGTACACAGAGGTTGTAATCACGATCAAAGAATGGATCGCCTTTCTCAATGGGCAGGTTACGATAATGGACCGGATAAGTGGGAATATTATCTAATCCGATCCGTAAAACCAGTTCTTGAAGTTCGCACCGCCCATCTTTAGGACATGAACGACAGCCGGTTGTGACGCCGCTTTTTCGAAGGGTAATCATACATTCATCGCAATGATCTTGTTCCGGACAAACCAGACAACTTACTGGATGTTCGCTTAAAAATAAACGTAACAATTCTGAGCGTAAACTCCGCAAACGAGGTGTTTGAGTCCGAACAATCATTCCATCTTCTACCGGAGTTGTGCAGGATGTGGGTGTTTTCGGTGAACCTTCTACTTCAACAATACAAAGTCGGCAAGAACCATGCGGGGTAAGATGAGCATAATCACAAAGGGTGGGGATATAAACCCCATAACGACGCGCTGCATCGAGAATTGTCATTCCTTTCTCGACTTCCACCATTCTTCCATCAATCGTTATGCGGATCGGCTTCATAGGGTTACCTCTACTTTCATCGGTTGGCTCACCGGAACCGGTACGATGGCGTCAAATTTACACACCTCATAACAAGAACGACAGCGGATACATTTTTCAGTATCTATGGAATAGGGTTCTTTTTTCTTGCCATAAATGGCATCGCTGGAACACACCTGGGCGCAGCGTCCGCACCCAGGACATTTCTCAGGAATAATCCGATATTCAAACAATTCCGTGCAAACGCCAGCGGGGCAATAGCGCCCGTGAATATGGGTTTGATATTCGTTCATAAAATATTTCAATGTTGTCAACACCGGGTTCGGGGCAGTCTGACCCGCTCCACAGAGAGCAGTCCTTTGCATCGTGTCTGCCACCCGATATAATACATCTAAATCCTCATCCACCCCCTCTCCGCGTGCAATCTTCTCCAAGGTTTCGAGCAAAATTCGGCTGCCAATGCGACAAGGAGTACATTTTCCACAAGACTCACATTCGGAGAAGGTCAGAAAGTAGCGTGCCAGATCCACAATACAGGTCGATTCATCTAAAACAATCAAGCCGCCCGAACCCATAATCGAGCCACTGGCGCGCATATTTTCATAATCCACTGGAGTATCTAAATGGGTTGCTGAGAGGCAGCCGCCGAGGGGTCCTCCCGTTTGGACAGCCTTGAAGGGTTTGATCGTTCCCCCGCCGATATCAAAAACGATTTGGCGTAAAGTCATACCCAAAGGGACTTCGATCAATCCCGTATGGCGTGCTTTTCCCACCAGAGAAAAAGTTTTAGTCCCTGAATTTCCTTTAGTACCGAACTGGCTGAACCATTTGCCACCTTTGCGTAGCACATTGGGCAGAATACCAAAGGTTTCGGTATTATTGATCAAGGTTGGCATACCGTTTAAACCTTTTTCAGCTGGGAAAGGCGGGCGTGGACGCGGCATTCCTCGTTCTCCTTCAAGGGATGCGATCATAGCTGTTTCCTCCCCACACACAAAAGCTCCTGCTCCCTCTTTGACATTAATATCAAAGTTAAAGCCGCTACCTAAGATATCTATTCCCAACAAGCCAGCTTGGCGCATTTGTTGGATTGCCTTCCCCAAACGAAGTACCGCGAGAGGATATTCGGCGCGAACGTAAACATAGCCGTGATTTGCGCCAATCGCATAACCGGCGATCAGCATTCCTTCTAGTACCGCATGAGGGTCACCCTCAATTAAGGAACGATTCATGAACGCTCCTGGATCACCCTCATCCGCATTGCAGATAACGTATTTATCCTCGCCTTCTGCATTGCGGCAGATTTCCCATTTTTTATAAGTAGGAAAGCCTGCTCCACCCCTTCCTCTTAATCCCGATTCTTTTACCTCTTCAATCACACCAGTTGGTCCTTTTTCCAACGCATTCATAAACCCAGCGTAACCATCATGGGCTAGATAATGATCTAGATTCTCTGGATCAATAAAACCACAATTTCGTAAAATGATCCGAACCTGTGGTTTTAACATGGCTAAATCAAAAAAAGGAGGTATACCGGTTTCTTTTGTAAACTCTTTATCTCCAAAATGACCCACCGCCAGACTGGGCGATAGGTCATCCCCTACTAGTGCTGCCTGTAAGATTTTGTGGGCTTTTTCGGGTGTCACTTTAGAATAAGAGATACGTGGTTTTCCAGGAAGTTGTATATCCATCAAGGGTTCAAGGTAACAGGGTCCAATACATCCCACTTGAAGGATATAGGCTGGTTGATTTAATTCTTGCAATGTCCCTTGAATCGCCTCCAAGGTTTTTAACGCTCCAGCAGCTCTTCCACAAGAAGCTGTGCCAATGTAAATCACCGGAAGGCTGGAATTGGTGATTGTCTTCCAATTCTTTAAGGCATTTTGCTTAATTTGATTAAACCGTTGCATAATTCACTCGTTTGTCTATTAGGTTGGATTAAGCACTTTCTTCCACTATCTGGGGAAGTTCTTCCTCTGATACCGGTAAAGAAGCTGATATTTCAGAATGAGATGTCAATTCGTTAATTTTTTTGATAAGTTTTTCCGAGGTCATTTTGGAATATATCAACCCATTAATTTCCACCACTGCTGCTTGAGCACAGCAACCGAGGCACATCACTTCCTCGTATTCAATATTTCCGTCCGGAGTGGTTTCGCCTGAATGGAGACCTAACTGTTTTTCCACTTCTTGGGCTAATAATTGTCCTCCCTGAACATGACAAGCGGTTCCTAAACAGACCTTTAATTTATTTTTTCCAGGTTTTTGAAACCGAAATTGCGAGTAAAATGAGGCAACACCATAAATGTGGTTCTCTGAAATTTTGAGTAAACGAGCAATTTCTCTGATTGATTCTTCCGAGATATAACCTTCTGTTTGTTGAACGCGTTGCAACAGGGGGATAAGCGAGCCTTTTTCGTATACTAAATCCTTACTCAATTGGATAATGTCCGACCGTTCCATAGGTGGGGTCTCCTATAATAAAATCAATCATACAATCCTCTTTGAATGTAATTGCGTTAATTTGATTGAATTTGATAGATATTAATTTTAATGAGTATAATTTTATGTTGAATATGTTTATAGTGATAATGATCATATTATTCATTGATGAACAGAACTTGGAGAAATGAAAAATGACTATTGGTAAATACATTGGCGGAGTTGCCGCGGTGATAACCCGAAGAGTTGACGGCCGTTATTTGCTCCTCCAGCGCTCACCTCACAAAGACTATGCCCAATCTATTTGGGAACCGGTGACTGGGCGGTTAGAGCAAGGGGAAGGTTTTATAGATGCGTTATATCGTGAGGTTAGAGAAGAAACCGGACTTTCAATTCAACCATCGCTGATCTTAGGAACTACCCATTTTTATCGAGGATCAAAATTGCCAGAAAACGAATTAATTGGGGTAGTGTTTTTATGCCAACCGGTTGAACAAGACTTCATCCATTTAAATCCTGAACATACTCGCTATTTATGGGTGACAGCCAATGAAGCCTGGAATATTCTGAAAGATTCAAACCTTTCTACCCAATGGACCCGCCGGGTGATTCAACGAGCGGAACAGGTTCGCCAACTTGCGGATAGCAGACTGATAGATATCTTTCACCAGGAAGGATTCGAACTAGGTTAAGTATACCCGTCAGACTGAGACTGCCAGACATTTTTCAATAAAGTGAAACCCATAAACTGAGATTGTCTCAATTGTCTTATAGGTTATGTCAAACTAAGCATGCCATCTACGATAAAAGAACTCTAGCTTCAATCAGGACGATAGCTCTCATTTGAGATAATCTCTTGAAAAATATTACCTGAGAATGTTGGATCAAACTAAAATGATTGGATTTTTGGTGAGATTGTCCCATAAGTAATAATGGTCATATCAAGCGAAGCGAGATTTCTTAGTTAAGGTAATATAATCCCTCGCTTCGCTCGGGATGACAACCTCCTTTTGGGACAATCTCCCAGGGATGTTTCCTCTCTATAATCTAATCCTCAAAATCTCCCCCCGTTTTTCGATATTCACGTTAGGCACTCCTGGACTTGAGGATTACGATTTTCTTCGTCATGCAGATAATCACTCTTTATCCATCCGCGGCAATGTAAAATCTCGATAGGCTAAAGTCCAGATTGATTCGGTGAATACCAAATAAATCCCTCTTACAATGCTATTCAAGAGAACTGCACCCAATATAATCGTAATGAATATTGGAAGAAAAGTGAACCAGGCTGGAGTAGTTAGGTTAGTTAATCCCGTCATGAATACTAATCCAATTCCTAGGAGCAACAGGATGGGTAAACCGATTGCCAAATTCAACACCAATCCGATGCCAAACAAGATCGAAGCAAGAATAACCCAAGAAGCGAGATTGGTTGTAAACACATGCCATCCCCGCTGAAAAGAAGACTTCACTGTAAATTCCTCTATAGCAATTGCGCGCCCGCTAAATGTCTCAAAAATTCCCACCATTATTTGCAGCAACAGCGCTGCTACAATCGAACCACATAATGTAATCAGAATAAGCGGGGTAGCGATCAACAGCGTGTGTAAGGTATCTTCTTCATTGCCCTTAAAAAGGGGAACACCATAGCGGTATGAATTAATCAAGAGAATCAATATGATAATGAAAATTGCCATGCCCAACAGCAACATGGGTAAATTGAGGAAAAACTCCAACCTAAAAAGGCGGGTAAATGACTTTTTCCCTTCTGCCCAGGCAAGGTGGAAATTCAATGGAGCTCCGTTTTCAATCAGGTTTACTCCCCGGATCAAACTGCCCCGCCCAAAAGCAACCACTGCGATGCTGATCAAGAAAAACAATATAATCAACCCGATTAAGATCACGGCGAAAATCCAAAACCATTCGGGATTAATCACATTTTCAATAGATTTCGCAGAAGGAATTCTGGAATTCAAGAAATGACCAAAATTATGTTGAGAAGTCAAGTTGCGGTTATTAACATTATATTGAACATTTGAGTTTGTCCCGCCACTAGTTCGGCAAAACGCCATCGCAATCCCAAATATCCATAAGAATTTATAATTCCAGGTAATTTCCCAAGCACGCTTCATAAATCTGCCATAATCCATTGGTTTACTCCTTTTGGTTTTGCTTAATTCATTATAATTGATTTATTATCCTACAAATTCCAACTCGAGGGTGGGAACCCCGCTGTTGTTGCTTGAATCAAATCTTAGTTTTTATGTTAAAATATATGAAATAATCTTTGAGGCAAGATAATGGTCTCATTTAAACCTTTTCCAGTTCTCGAAACCACTCGATTGAATTTACGTGAGCCAAATCTCAGTGATACAAAAGCTGTATTCCAAAATTATTCGGATACGGATATAGCTAAATGGTTTTTTAACGAACCCTATTATGACCCCTCTCAAGCAGAAGCACTGATCTTGGCTTTTCGTAAAAAACATACTGATGCCAGCGGCTTGACCTGGGCATTAGTCCTTAAATCCAATAATACCATGATCGGGACGATAAGCTTAGATAATTTGATCATCGGCAAAGAGGCAGAATTAGAATTCGATCTTTCCAAGTCATACTGGGGACAAGGCTTAATGAATGAGGCATTGAAAGAAGTGTTTACCTACGCATTCAACCGTCTAAACCTCCAAAGAATAAATGCTCTCACCTACCAAAATAATGAACGCACCGTAAAACTACTCGGCCGTCTTGGGTTTACTCGGATCGAAGCAAAAGGGGAACATGATCAATACGCCCTAGAGAATCCCGCAAAAACCGATCGCGCTGATAAATCCCTTTAAATCCATAACAATTAAAAGAAACTGTCCAAAAAGAAGGGTAGAAATCCGAGCAAAGCAAGAGATCTTTTTATTATCTTCATAGATGTCTTGCTTTGCTACTACTCATAACATAAT
>DHFN01000227.1 GCA_002402275.1 Anaerolineales bacterium UBA4823 | reverse complement strand
GCCATGATCTCCCTTATTCTCCCCATCCGAAACGAAGCCAATTTTATCCGTCAAAGCTTGGACGCCATCCTGGCCCAGGATTACCCCCGGGATCAGATCGAGATCCTGGTGGCGGACGGCATGTCCACGGATGGCAGGTGGTACATTGTGCAGAACCACATAGCAAATAATCGAACATACCTCTACCAAGCAAAGGCTAGAAATTCAAAATATCTAAAAACCATGGTATGTTGGTTGGGACAGAAATTTCCCAAATATCAATCGATGTAAAAGGGGAAATTAATGAAAAGGAAATCCATTTATCCTATTTTAGTATTTTTTGCTGTTTTGCTTGTTTCATTAATACCATATCATCACTTACTGAGTCGGGGTTATTCAGATGGAGATGACTTTAAAGAAGTCTATCGAGCAATAGTTGAAGACATTCCCAAACCGTCAAATATTTTCCTTACTCCGCACGAAGGAGATAGATATCGACCTGTAGACCGGATGTTAAAAGCTTTGACTGTATTCTTGGGTAGCAATAATCCTGAGTTCTTCGCTTATCGTAACTTATTGTTCCATTCAATATGCATCTTATTTGTCTATTTAATAATATATCTGTTTACAAAGAACCCACTCATTTCAGGGTTGGGCACTTTATTATTTGCCCTAAGTCCAGGAAATGTAAACGGTATAAGTGTGGAAATTTTTACAGTCACTTTTGGGCCAAGTTTAATCCTCTTTGTTCTCCTAATAATCTTGAACATTGAGCTTGGCAAAATCACCAGGCGTCATTCTTTATTACTATCTTTCTGTCTCTTCTTATTAATTGTCACAACTTTTTCTTCTGAAATGTATGCTTGGACGATCCCCACCTTTTTGCTTTATATTTTTTGGAAATATTTCACCACAGAAAAGAAGAGAGAATATCTGTTCTTGAGCTTGGCATCTATTTTAGGCATTGCTTTTTTTGTTATAGCACGCCAAATAGTAGTGACAAATGCAGCTCTTACAGTAATATCATCGTCTGATCGGTATGGTATCCAACCAATTTCGCAAATAATTAAGAATTTTGGTATGTTATTTATTGGAATGGGTAACTCTGTGGATCATATTTTTTGGATCAATCCGATTCACGATACAATCCCAACCAACCTCAAAGAGATAATCAATACAGGAATTTGGATTTCATACTTATTATCATCATTAGCAGTTTTAGCTACAGGGATTGGATGTTTTGCCAGTCTAATTAAAAAGAAAAGGGGGGGGGGAAATAAAGCTGCTCTACCTCTAGTTTTTCTCATCCTTGCTGGTTTTTCGGTTTCTGTTGTAGCTGTTGGCACCAAAGCATCAGAAACCTATTTATATCTTGCCAACGCTTTCCTGGGAATTTCCCAAGCATTGCTAGTTTACACGTTCATTAAGAATTATGATGATAAACATTCGATCGTTTTGAAAAGTCTGGTTCTTGGGGCAATCACACTTGTATTAATTGCCCGGTGGGTTGCGGTTGAACATAGAAACTTGCTACTTGCAGAAAAAGCTGCGCGAATTGAGTCTATGCAACAAGAACTTATAAGCAACACTCAAGATTTTTATGGCAATAGCATAATTTTGTCAAGAACTTGTCCCCCTCAACCCCGCGGTTTCTCCATTTACGGGGCAGATGGATTAGATATGATTACTCCGAAGGAATTTGTTACCCTTACCTTAAACAATTTCGACCTCCAAGTAAAAACCTTGAATAACGACGAATTGATTAATTCTGGATTAGTTAATACTACTTATCAAAGGATTATTTGGGTGGACGATCAAGGTCACATGGCACAACAAGAAAATGCAAGCAAATTAATTTGTCATTGATTACTATGGCCATGATCTCCCTTATTCTCCCCATCCGCAACGAAGCCAATTTCATCCGAAAGAACCTAGATGCCATCCTGGCCCAGGATACTCCCATGGATGAGATCGAGATCCTGGTGGCAGACGGCATGTCCACCGACGGCACCCGCGAGGTCATTAAGGAATACCAACAAGACCATCCGAGTATTCATCTAGTTGATAACCCGGGGAAGATTGTCCCGACAGGAATAAACGCAGCATTGCGGCATGCCAAAGGGGATATTGTCATCAGAGTGGATGGTCACACTTTGATCGCTCCGGACTATGTCAGAAAATGTGTTGAAACCCTTCAACGCACAAAGGCAGACAATGCGGGTGGTTGCATGACCGCTGTTGGCACAACCGCATTTGGCCGGGCCGTAGCTCTCGCGACCAGCACTCCTTTCGGAATTGGCAATTCACAGTTTCATTACTCCCAAAATGAAGTGGAAACTGACTCAGTCTATATGGGCGCCTGGCCGAAAGATGTATTCAATAGAATCGGTCTATTTGATGAAGAATTGGTCCGCGACCAGGATGATGAATTCAACTACCGTTTGCGTGAGCATGGCGGAAAAATCGTCCTAAACCCGGAAATTAGATCAATCTACTCCACGCGTAGTACTCCCAAATCCTTATGGAAACAGTACTTCCAATACGGCTTCTATAAGGTTCGTGTTCTTCAAAAACACCCCCACCAAATGAGCCTGCGGCAGTTCATTCCCCCTACGTTTGTCTTTAGCCTGATAGGATCCTTGCTCCTTGCCATTTTCACTCCCTGGGGCAAGTGGCTTCTATTGCCAGTGCTTGGCAGCTATCTATTAGCCAACGTGGCTGCATCCTTTTATACCGCCTCTAAAAAGGGATGGCGACATTTGCTCGTGCTGCCGGCTGCTTTTGCGATTATCCATATCAGTTACGGTTTAGGATTCCTCAGCGGATTAGTCAAGTTCTGGAACCGGTGGGGGGAGTCAGAAAGGTATAGAAAAAAAAGAGATGACAATATCTTGTAAACTAATATGCAGCGCTTCCGCAAAACACTTATCTCAGATCTATGCAGGATTTGGCATGCTCGAAAGAGCAGGAATGATAACCCTGAAATTAACAAAGGATGACACATTTGATATTGGAAGAATGTCGAGACCAACACTTAAGGTCCTAGTCGACGATAGAATTAAGATTGTTTATGATATGTTTGACGGAGACACAATTTATAGTGATGAACTAAATTGGTCAGATTTATATTTCAAGAGAAGCTTCAATTCGCAACAGATTTGCTCAGAAATAAAGTCAAGCAAGATATTACCTTTCGGTTTTTATTACTTAGCCTATGGTCCAAACGATCATTATCATCATAGAATCTATTGGGCGCTTTCATCAAAAATCACAAAACCGGAAATCAAAGAGCTTGTTGTTCAATTTATGAGAAACTCGTATCTGGCTTCAAGATTCTTTAATATGAGCAATGGAAGATACGTTAGTAATTTTGCGAATTTCGAACAGATACCTAGATTTGACAAAGAACCGAAGATTATTTTTTTTGCACGATTGTGGGATCCGAATAGATCTAAATCTAAGCCTCTTATTGACGAACGAATTCAGATGAATGAGAATCGTGTAAATATCATTAAAATGCTTAAGCGTGAATTTGGGAATTTATTTATGGGTGGGCTAGAAAGATCAGATTTTACGCTAAATAATTACCCAGACCTACTTGTAAAAGATAAGATGGCAACTAAGAAAAATGTATATCTCCATCACCTAAGACAAGCTTCTATAGGAATTTCTACGTCAGGGTTACTTAAATCGAACGGAGCAAAAATCGCAGAATACATTGCAGGGTCAAAGGCGATTGTATCGGAAAAATTGAACTTTCAAGTTCCTGGTAACTTCCAAAACAAGCTAAACTATTACGAATTTTCTACCGTCGATGAATGTATAGATAATGTTTCCTTTTTAGTAAACAACAAAGAACAAAGATATGAAATGACGAGAAGAAACTTTTTATATTACCAAGAATACCTTCGACCCGATATGTTGGTATTAAATAGCTTAAAGCAAGCACTTGATAGAGCTAGTGCCTGATCCTTTTTTTCGTAACCTTACCATGTTTTCATACTGCATGATTTTTTTTAGGAGTTATTATGACATCTTCTACATGTCGTTTTTGCGGGCATACGACTGAATTCGCTCCAATAAACAGAGAGATAAATAAATATAAGCTGTTTAAGTGCGGCCATTGTGCATCTATTGGGATCGCCGAACAACCAACCTCAGAGGAAATTGGTAGAATTTATGACCAATTGTTTGCTACCGGTGCATATGCCCAACATCGTGAGGAATATGCTGAAATAATGAATGGCAGAGCACCCTATAATCCATATCGCCATTTACTACTACGCTACTTGGAACTAAAAATTCCAGGTAGAAGGATGATCGAAATAGGTGGAGGAACTGGCGCATTTGGTAATTACGCAAAATCACGGGGATGGCAATATTCCGATTTCGATATTTCTAATGTTGCAGTTGAGGATGTCCGCACAATTGGTCTGGATGCAACAGTTTTCTCATCATCCTTATTGCCGCCATTACCCATTGATGAGAGTGACATGGTTGTCATGTGGGAAGTAATCGAACATGTATTTGATGTAAATGGTTATTTAAGAAAGATATTTGATTCTCTTAAATCTGGTGGAATATTCTTGTTTAGTACACCTAATTATTACAGAAAGGGTTATCAAGGTAGTGATTTCGGCGTTTTGGGATCCCCACCAGTACATATTAATTTCTTTACCAAAGACTCCCTAGAATTCCTGCTCAAGAATGTGGGTTTTTCAAAGCTCCAAATTTATAAAAGGCGGCTATTCTCTCCTTCACCCCGAACAATAAAAGGATTGGAGAGATCAGTTTGCCGTCTCCTTGGCCTTGAAGAATCGCCTACATTAATTGGAATTGCTTATAAGGGCTAGTTAATTTCTATTAGAGATTAGAACCATACCTATCATTCGCGGCCTCACCGGCCGC
>DHFN01000237.1 GCA_002402275.1 Anaerolineales bacterium UBA4823 | reverse complement strand
TGCTCAATTTACCCCATTTGGAAGGATAAAAACGCTCTATTCATTTTTTAGGATAATCTCCCTATAAATTTGTAATACAATTAGCCAATTTTGTAGCTGAGATTGTCCCAAAAGAAGATTGTCCATCTTAACAAAACGAGGGGTCTTTTTATAATCTACTATAGATATCTCGCTACCCTCAATAAGACATATATGATTTTTTGGACAATCTCAAATTTATATATTCAAAGATTAACCCCCAAAATAGTCGTCTTTGAAAATGCGAACTGTTTTGGAAATCACAATCAAGCCAGCCTGTAGTGAGGTTCTCAAATAAAATCAAATCCAGCGGGTGTTTCCTATTGCATAATAAGCATGGATAGGTATAATTCATTCATATTCAGTAACTGTATGACGGTGATCAGCAGAGGTATTGAATAAGTTCCCATTCAGTGGAGACCCGAGCATGGAAGAAGAGCGTTATACAAAAATGATTTTTTCACCTAGCGAGATTCTCTATGTGCTCGCCTCGATGGGTTTATCCACCACCATATTAAGTGGCAATCCTTTCAAGGGTTACTCAAAAGAAGCCCTTCGCCAGGAGCTCATTCAAGGCCGCGAAGCCTTAGAGAGTAAAGGATTTTTAATTCGTACTGCAAGTCAAAGTTGGGAGTTGGATGGGCGCATCATTGCCATGCTTGATGTCATTGCTCAGGCTGAGCGTTCCTTAAATGTGACAATTATCCGAAAACCAACCACTTATGAGCGGCAATCTTTTTACTTTCTGGAAAAACAAGTCATTTCCTTGACCCAAGAAAGCCGTTATTATCACCTAGGAATTTTTCAAAGCGAAAAAACTTTCCTTAACTATCTAGGGACTTTAATCGGTGTAGCAGAGCAATTATCCCAAAATATGGATTCAATTCGTCTGCCCATTAAAAATTTCGCCAGTATGATGATTGGGGTCTGGTCGCAATCCACTACCCCAACCACGGTGTTACAGACGGCAGGATTATCAAGCCCGGATATAACCCCTAGTTCGTTAATTTTAGAGAAATGCGATACGGCGGCTATTTTGATCCCCCAATTTAAGAAGCTTGCTGAAGAACAAACCAATCATGGCTACCTTCTTAGTGGAAAGACCTTCTTGTTTTGGGGTGAAAACCAAGGGTCGGACGACAATATTATCCCGTTTTATCCGTTGCCGTTCTCCTATACTGCCATTACAAAAGTGCCCGAGTATGAAGAAATGGTTACCTTTGACCCGAGGAAACCGAATATCACCGCCAATATTATTCACCTTATAACCCAAAACGATATGGGTGAAACTAAAAAGTGAAATTCCCCGCTTTGTTTAAAGCTGGCTGATCGTTTTCTCACCAGATTTGTCTCCAGAGTTGATCACGATCCCAACGGAAAAAGATCAAGACATCCCCTAAGCTCAAACGATTGCGCATCAGTGGCGCTGTCATGAAGGCATAATGTAGGCGTGTTTCATCCAATGGGGGTTGACATTCAGAAAAGTGCACTGGAGCTTTGATCGCATTGAGGATCTTTTCGATATCTTCAGCAGGACGGGTAAGTCGTTGAAGATTAGTTTTGATGTCCTCCCAATTTTGGAGAAATTTTTGCAAAGCCGATTGATTCGAGTTCCACTTTTCTAATTTAGACAAATAATCTGCCCAACATTCGGCAGCCACGGCACCGCTTGGATCAATCACATTAAAAGTTTGATTAATCAATTGTTGCATATGTTTAGGTGTTGGATAGCAGTTTTTCGGGTCAAGGAGCTGGGGGTTAAATTCTTGAAAAAAGATTTGATATGCTCGGCTGACCAGTATGGTTGCCAGCGAAACCTGTGTTCCATGGATTGCCAGAGGTTCGCCCATCCGTTCGTTGATTAAATCAAGGATATGGGAAATGACATGTTCATAACCAGATAATGGTGTGGTAGCATGGGTTAGCGACATTGCCAATCCTCCTAAAGCAATCACCTTGGCTAAAATTTCCATTCCATGAGGGGTGGGATTACGGATTTCCGGTGCAGCAGCCAACAAGATTTCATAAAGATTCTCCAACAAGGTCTTAGGAAGGGTATTATAACTGGCATCCATGCCCAATTGGAAAGCCAGATACCAATCCGCCAGGCTGACGAAAGCAGCTAACATATCGCCTACACCCGCCAGAGTCATCTGTATGGGCGCATCGCAAAGAGTTTCCAAGTCACAAATCAGTGCATCAGGATAGCGTGAGGGAAGAGTTCGTTTTACCCCCTCGATGAAAACCGGCGCCATGTTGGAGGTATAGGCTGAGACCGAATTAGCGGTTTGAATCACCATAAAAGGGATATGTATTCCAGAACTTTGTTCGAAAAGGAAACAGGCATGTTTGGAAATATCTGTGACAACCCCTGATCCGAGGGAGATTACTGTACTATCGGGTGAAATTTTTTGTTGAATGGCATGAATGCGCGCCATTTCAGTATGCACCTGCCCGCTGCCGTCCGGAAGTAAAACGACGGGTTCGATTTTCCAACCACCCTCATGAAGGAATCGCAAAAAAAATGGTTTTAAATCATTGCCTCCTCGCTTCATTGGTGTGGCATCCATGACCAAGACTATCGGATTATTCTGCGCCACACCCAATTCTTTCAATATAGAAGGGACTTTAAAAAGGGCATCTGACTCAAAGATCATGTGGGAGAGAGGGATAAAGTCCTCTTGGGGAAAACCGGGAATTCTGCGTACACTTTCCCAAAAATGCTGGGCATCGCCTGGGTCATACTTTAAAACGGGGTACATTTTGAAGCCTCTAAAGATTTAATTTCTGCAACCATTCACAAACTGCCAAGACATTGCTGCGGAAGTCGCCATTGGGTATAAATTTATGTTCAAAAAAAGCGCTCCCAATTGTGAAACCCCAAGCTTTAGCACTTACTACTGCTTGAATTCGTTCGAATGAATCAATACTCCCAGCTGAGACAACGGGTATATGGACTGCTTTTACCACCTCTTGTAATAATTCTGGGGCATCACCGAGATAACGATAGGTGAGCAGGTCTAACCCATCTACTTTTTGGGCTTCAAGAAATCGTGCATTTTGGGCAATTTCCTCAATACTGCCATCCAACAAGCTAGGATGATCGTAGACATGACCCGGAAATGGATAATATTTTACCGGGGAGGATTTTACTAAATCACGAATAGAATTGAAGTAAACGGTGCCCATTAAACAATCAAAGCCGGCTTCGATAGCCAACTTTGCGCCTGCCAAACCATCTTCTTCACTGAGGGACACAACTTCTAAGAAAGTTGTCTTGCCGGCTTGTTTCATTACCTTGACCAATTGGACCATTGATTCTCTGGGTAAACCAATGTCTTTGAATCCCCAACAACGCACCGGTAGATCCTGGAGGGTGTTGAAAAGTTCTAGGGCATTGGGTACAGTTTGATCGTGGTGAGTGAGCATGATGATAAGCTCAGGCTGCATAGGTAAACTCCTGGTGTATTTGTAAATTGATCTTGATGAAGTTTGGAATATTTAACGTATAATTCATTATACACCAACAAAAAAACCTCTTTATTACCCGGATTATCCTGTAAGGACTACATATCACCAGTGATTATCGCGTATTAATAAGACGGAGAAATTCACAATCTCAAGGGGCAACCCGTCTCAGCAATTGTCACACCATAAGACAACGGATTTTTGCCCAATGAAGTGTAAGATAGCAAATGACGGTTGGCATCACACAATTGTTATCCCCAAAAATTAACTCCGCAAATGTCCGTCCAATTCTTGTTCCAAACGGCGAACAATTCGATTGCGGATTTGAGCTACTTCCTGATCGGTGAGCGTTCGGTCAGGAGCTTGATAGACCAGATTGTATGCTAGGCTCTTTTTGTTCTTGCCGATTTGTTCACCACAATACACATCAAATAAGCGTACTGATACTAACATTTTTCCTCCAGCCAACCGAATGCACTCTTCCACCTTTCCTGCCGGGGTCGTTTCATCCACAATTACTGCAATATCTTCCAAAACTGGCGGAAAAGTTGCTACGGGATTGATGACATAATGCGCTGGAATGGCTACCAGGAGGGGGTTCAAATCCAATTCCAAAGCTTGCAGCGGGGCTTCACTTAATTCAAACCTGGCTTGTACAACGGGGTGCAATTCTCCCAGGTATCCTAAAACCTGGTCGCCAAGATAAAGTCCGGCACATTTACCAGGGTGAAAAGCTGGGTGGTGGGCAACTTCGTAATGAACTTGACTCAGATGCATTCCTTCAACCAAGCTCTCCAAAATCCCTTTTAGATCATAAAAATCCATTTGGGAATCTTGGGTTGTCTGCCAACCCAATGGTTCTCTTTGACCTCCCATAACGATAGCCAAATGGAGTATTTCTTGCGGTAATACGTTGTTTGGGTCTTTCCAATAAACTGGGCTAATTTCAAATAGCGCCAGACGGGTTTGCAAACGGGAATTATGTTCAGCTGACTCAAATAAACTGATCAACAAACTTTGGCGTAAAATCGTGCGGTCACTAGCAATCGGATTGAGCAGACTGATAGGTTCTTCCTGCCCGGCAGGTGGGGTCAATATAAATGGTAAACGGCTTTGTCTTTCGGGTGAGGTCATGCGGTAAGTTTGCACTTCCTGTAAGCCAAGGTTTACCAACAGGTCGCGTAGACTTTCTTCGTGTAATCGCAAGGAGTCTTCCCTTTGGGGGGGCAGCTCATCCGCAATGCGAGTGGTGGGAATGCGTTCATAACCATAAATTCGAGCGATTTCCTCCATCAAATCCGCTCGTCCCACAACTCCTGAGCTGATATCCAAGCGATGATCTGGTACAGTGGCAGTGATTTTCTCTCCATCTTGCCTTACTTTGAACTCTAAACGTTGTAAGAGCGAGCAGATTTCTGGGGAGGTTAGTGAGATTCCTAAATTACGCTGCACCTCCGCAGGTGTAATCGTGATCTGAGGGTCTATATATGGCTTGGGATATGCGTCTACCAGCCCTTGAGCCACCGCTCCGTCACTCCATTGTTGCATTAATTCCAGTCCACGCAGAACCCCACGTTCAGCCATAGCAGGATGGACACCCCGAGAGAAACGATAGGCAGCCTCTGAAGGTAAGCTCTGAGCGAGCACGGTGCGGCGGATATTGATCATGTTCCAAGCTGCTCCTTCGAGCAACACATTTTGAGTATTCTCACTGACTTCCGATTCGGCGCCCCCCATCACTCCCGCAATCGAGAGCGCACCTACTTCATCACATACTAAAATGGTAAAGTCATCCAGGCGCCGTTCGACATTATCCAAAGTTTTCAATTGTTCCCCTGCTCGGGCAGGGCGGGTGATGATCTTAGGAGCTTTTCCTTCAGCGCGTTTAATTAAAACGTCATAGTCAAATGCGTGCAGGGGCTGACCCAATTCCAACATAGCATAATTTGTAACATCAACGATATTATTGATGGGGCGCATACCAGCTAAGCGCAAACGCCTTTGCACCTGATAGGGGCTGGGCCGAATTTGGATGTTTTCAATCAAACCCAGAACGAAACGGGGGTTTAAATCGGGATTATTAATTTGAATAGAAACCCGCCCTTCGATTGGTTTACCCTGCCTAATGGGTTTGAGGGTGGGATGGCGTAAGGTTTGGTTGGTTATGGCAGCCACTTCGCGAGCAACTCCATAAATGCTGGCACAACGCGCAATATTGGGTGTGATGGCAATATCTAAAACCGCATCCCCCATATAATCCACCAGGGGCAT
>DHFN01000187.1:3253-5600 GCA_002402275.1 Anaerolineales bacterium UBA4823 | reverse complement strand
AAAATCGGTATATCCTATAGCAGAGATGTTTCCCTCCAAAACTACCCCATCAGTCAGAGCCTGCCACCTTCGCAGTAGGAATATGCCACGTTTAAGTATCCTAAAGAAAATGCAAGCAATCCCGTCAGAAAACATGTTAAAATTTATATAAACAATTTCACCTGAAAGCATTTATCACTTTAAGTAAAGGAATGGGAGGGTAGAATGGACGCGAAGAAGCCAAAAGGAAAAAAAGGCAAATCCTTAACTCGATTTGAATTACCATCCAACCCATCGGATGCTGAGTTGGAAGAGTTTGTGAAGTGGGTCAAGGCTCAATTTGTAAAAAAGGATGATGAAAAAGAAGGAAACGACCATCCTGAACCACCTGACAACCCGCCAAAAGAGTGACAATCTCACAATCCCCTAATCATCCAATCTGGCAATCCCCCAATCCCCCAATCCCCCGAATGGTTGGTGATTATATTACTGATGATGATTGCTACCGCGTTGACCCAAAACCAGCGCAATCAAAATCGCCAGATTCCGCCAGGCAGCCCGCCGCCTCAAAAGACTGACCCAACTGATCTAAACAGGAGGATGAAGATGTGTGATGGATTGTCCTCACCCAAATTATGGTTCTTATTAGCCTTATTTGGAAACAAGCCCAAGGAAGAGGAAGAGGAAAAACAGAACTACGATGACTATGAAGAAATGAATGCTACCCTGATGATGAGGACAATTTCAATGACGAAGATCAATGGGTAGATGACGGAGACGATTACATCCAGGAAGATAAATACTGAACGAGTAACTGCCCTCATCCGATATTAATCAAACCTTAATAGCAAAATGCTCCTTCGTGGTAAGATAATACCACTAGAGAGGTGAGCGAAATGAATTCCTTCCGGGATAAACTCATTCGGTTTGAAACCCGTTTACAAGGGGCAATTGAAGGCGGCACCGCCCATTTATTTCCCCGTGTCGACAAGCTGAATGATCTGGCAGTTCGTTTACGGCTGGCTATGCGGGAGCAATGCCGTTCGATCGATAATGGCGAGGTGGCTGCCCCGAATGTCTTCCAAATTTTTACTGCCCCGCAATATGCTCAGGAATTACGTCAGGATGGGGATTACCTGCGCAAACTCCAGCTGGACCTAGAAATGGCTGCCCATGAGGCAGGTTTCACCTTCTTAAATCCTCCGGTTATTCAAATCGTCGAAGAGCCTATGATCCCTTATCAACAAGTCTCGGTTAATGCTTATTTTGACGAATGCGTTTTACCTTCTACGACTAATATCGAAATGAACTCAGCTCAGCCGGAGATCACCATCCCGAAAGATGCCTTTTTGATCGTCAATGGAGTTAAGGTATATTCGCTGGTTAAACCGGTTATCAATATCGGAAGAAACCCCGATAATCAAATTGTCATCAATGACCCGCGGGTTTCACGCCAGCATGCTCAATTGCGGGCTGTCAACGGCAAATATTTCCTGTTTGATTTGGGTTCGACTGCTGGGACCTGTTTGAACAACCAACGCATCCACCAGGCAATCTTAGCACCTGGTGATGTGATTTCTTTGGCGGGAATACCGCTTGTATACGGGCAAGAATCACCTGACCCAAGTTTGACAAACCGTTTAGAGTTCTCACCACAAGAATAAACTCTTTCATGGCAGCTACGCTCTTCCTAATTTTGCGCATTTTATGGGTCATTGCACTGTATGCTTTTTTAGGCTGGGCGTTGATCTCAATCTGGCGTGCCCTCAAGCAGCAAAGCCGGGCGCTTTCCCCCGCCCAACTCCCAAGAATTACGATCGTGGAAGCTGAAAAAAGCCCAGCATTATCTTTTCAGAAGATGCAGATTCTGATCGGGCGTGACCCTGCTTGTGATGTCTGTTTGAGCGATCCCACTGTCAGTGCTCAACATGCCCGGTTAGATTTTCACGACAGCCAATGGTGGGTGGAAGACTTGCAATCTACCAATGGCACTTATGTCAATGGAGTGGATGTATCCCAACCACTGGTTGTCACGAATGGGGATGATTTGCGCATTGGTCAAATCGTCTTGCGGATTGAGCTATAATTTAGGGTCTATTTATCTGTTCTAGTGAGGATTTTATCAATCGGTTGAAAAATCTCTACCAGAGAATAATTTGATCATGGAGGCTAATATGTTGGAAGATAAACCTTATCTGGCGATTATTGGCGGTTCGGGGCTTTATCAAATGCCCGGATTAGAAGATATCCAGACTTTTGATCTCACTACTCCATTCGGAAAGCCATCTGCACCAATTGTCGTCGGCGCACTGCAAGGCAAAAAAATTGCCTTCCTAGCCCGCCACGGGGAAGGCCATCGTTTTTCGCC
>DHFN01000187.1:0-3236 GCA_002402275.1 Anaerolineales bacterium UBA4823 | reverse complement strand
GCAGTAGGATCCTTGCGGGAGGATTATGCCCCGGGTGAACTGGTAATACCGGATGGCTTGTTTGATTTCACCCGCGACCGGAAACGGACTTTTTTTGATTGTAACTGCGTCGTTCATATCAGTGTCGCCGATCCATTCTGCAATGCCCTTTCGGAAAAAGTCTATCAGGCTGTTCAACAAACCGGCGCCATAGTTCATTATGGTGGAAGTTTAATCACCATTGAAGGACCCCGTTTTTCAACCAAAAGTGAATCGAACGTGTTCCGTTCCTGGGGAATGTCCATCATTGGGATGACCACCTGTCCGGAAGCATTTTTAGCCCGCGAGGCAGAAATGTGCTATGCCGTGATGGCACACGTCACCGATTATGATGTTTGGCATGTAAGCGAGCTGCCAGTTACCGTAGAGCAAGTTATCCAGGTATTGAATCGCAATACCTCCACTGCTCAAGAAGCCGTGCGAAATTTAGCTCAATTGTTGACTCCTGAGCGCACCTGCGAATGTGGTCAAGCAGTAAAAAATGCCATCATCACTCAGCCTGAGAGAATTTCCCCCAAATCCCGCCAAATATTGGAACCCTTGATCGGAAAATATCTGCCCTAACCCAGGTTTGGCGTATTGATGGATCAACCGAACTCTCATTATCCGGCAATCGGCTGGCAATTGTTAGGGCTAGGAAGCCTGGTGATCCTTGCAGCAGCGTTATCTTTAACCATCGCACCAGCAGTTCGTGAACGGAGCTGGGGGGTTGGGTTAAATTGGCAGCCCTGGATCGGTGTGACAGTATGGCTGGGGGGTGGCTGGTTGACCCTTCGACAATTGCAAAAACGGCTTTCCCAATCAGACCCTTACATCTTTCCACTGGCTTGGACCTTGATCGGTCTAGGGCTGTTGATGGTTTGGCGGCTCTCCCCTTATCACGGAATCCGCCAAACTGCTTGGCTGGGAGTTGCTCTGATGATCATCTGGCTCACACTGCGATCACCCCAAATTCTCCACATCATTCAACAGTATAAATATGTCTGGTTGGTGAGTGGATTGGTGCTGACCGCCTTAACCCTCATATTTGGACGCAATCCGAGCGGCAGTAACTTGCCCCGCTTATGGCTGGGATGCTGCGGCTTATATTTTCAACCCTCTGAGCCATTAAAACTCCTTCTAATAGTCTATTTATCCGCCTATCTGGCGGGCAGCCGGCGAGTTCTATCAACCCGCACGGATGCCTACCATTTGGCTTCCTTGCTCGCCCCAACTGCATTAATGAGTGCGATAGCCATTGGTCTGTTGATTGTTCAACGCGATTTAGGCACCGCCTCTATTTTCTTTTTCCTCTATGCGGTTCTGATTTACCTTGCCACCGAACACCGCCGCGTTATTCTTATTGGGGGGTTGGGATTGCTAGCAGGGCTGCTCCTTGGCTACGGATTGTTCGATGTGGTACGCTTACGGGTGGATGCCTGGCTGAACCCGTGGTTGGATCCGAGCGGACGCTCATTTCAGATCGTCCAATCCTTAATCGCCATCGCCAATGGGGGCATTTTTGGACGTGGCTTGGGTTTGGGTAGTCCTGGTTTAGTCCCAGTTGCGCATTCGGATTTCATTTTTGCCGCATTGGCTGAAGAAACCGGCTTATGCGGTTCGATCGCCATCTTGATCTTAATTGGATTATTAGCAGGTCGTACAATTCTTGTTGCGATCAACGCCCACGATGAATTTCAGCGTTTCTTAACAGCCGGCTTTGCAGCTTTTTTGGGGGGACAAAGTCTATTGATCATTGCTGGGAATTTACGTCTGTTACCCCTTACCGGGGTTACCCTGCCATTTGTTTCTTATGGTGGTTCGTCTCTATTGGTGTCATGCATCATGCTGGTCTTAATTCTGCTGGTGAGCGCTCAGCCTGCCTCGCAACCGGGTGAATTAAAAAACCCCAAACCATATCTATACCTAGGCGGTTTTCTCTTTGCTGGAATTGGCATTGCTGCTTTAGCCAGTGGTTGGTTTGCTGTGGTTCGATCCCCAGTTTTGCTCAATCGTACCGATAACCCGCGTCGGGCGATCAACGACCGCTATGTTGCCAGAGGTGGTTTTTATGATCAGCAAGGCGATCCCATTGTGGTCACAACCGGCAAACCAGGTAGTTACCAGAGAGTTATCAATTATCCCCCTTTAAGCGTGGTGGTAGGTCATTCCAACCCGGTTTACGGGCAGTCGGGTCTCGAAAAAAGCCTCGATGATTGGCTGCGCGGTTATAAAGGGTATGACACAGTCGAGCAAAGTTGGAGCCATCTGCTCTATGGAATGCCACCGCCCGGATTGCACATCCGCTTAACTCTTAATCTAGACCTGCAGCGTCAGGCAGATGCTGCGCTGGGATCTCAGGTTGGAACAATCCTGATCTTGAATGCCCAAAGCGGCGAAATCCTAGCGATAGCCTCTCATCCCAGCTTCGATGCCAACACTCTCGAGCAAGATTGGACTAGTCTGACCAAGGATCAGAATTCCCCATTTCTCAATCGGGCTGTTCAAGGGCAATATCCTTATGGAGATTTGAGTGCGTACTTCTTCCCCAATGGTGTGGATAGTCTGCATTTGGAAAAATCAGCCCAAGCCCCTTTTATTTCGGAAGACAATTTCCAGTTGAACAACAAAGCTCTTATTCAGCCAATCAAGGTAGCTTATGCTGCAGCTGCCATGGAAAACAGGGGTATCCGTCCGCCCTTAATATTGATTTCTGCCGTAAAAATCCCTA
The DNA here is from genome assembly GCA_002402275.1 of Anaerolineales bacterium UBA4823. Taxonomy (GTDB): domain Bacteria; phylum Chloroflexota; class Anaerolineae; order Anaerolineales; family UBA4823; genus UBA4823. Next base: position 487 of record DHFN01000187.1, on the reverse strand, counting down.
ATCAGGGTTGGGTCGCATTTGAAAACCGGGATGAACCAGTTCAAGTCATGGATGCTAAGCAAGCGGAAGCTCAACTCCAATCTTTTGCACGCACTAGCTCATCAGGCTGGCAATTCGTGCGCTATGTTCAAAGCGACCCCCAGCATTACGTGACCTGGTTTGTAGGCGGCAGTCAATCGGATTGGAAAGGAACCCCGGTTGCATTGGTGATCTTGTTGGAAGAGAACAACCCTCGCCTAGCTGAACAAATCGGGGAAAAGCTACTCAACGCTCTCTTGATTCCCCAATAATCCATCATTGTCATATCAAGCGCAGGGAGATATCTAGGGGCAAGACCTTATTTCACCCCCACCTCAATCCTCCCCCGTCATAGGGGGAGGAAGGGCACTCCTCACCAGATGAAGCTGCCCGATACGGTCATCATTGTCATATCGAGATTCGGCTATACCGCCAGGAGGCGGTATTCGAAGATGAAATAACATTCTAT
>DHFN01000011.1:995-2654 GCA_002402275.1 Anaerolineales bacterium UBA4823 | reverse complement strand
TAGCTCCCTTGGCTGTTTTGACTTTGCGGAGGAATGACATTCCTAAATTCCAGCTCATCCTTAAACCTTGTTAGTGTCCCCAAAAATCGTTTTTTGAGATCAAAAATGTCAAAATTTAGTACAAATGATAAACTCAGGTATCGGCAAATTGTTCCAACATTTCGAGCGGGGCTTTCACAAAACATTACCTTCATTCACAATCATGATAGCGATTGATTTGGGACATCCTCCAACCTCCAAGGGCGATACACCCTGACTTCAACGCACATGTTGATATGGTGAGGTCCCAAATTGGATCCTTCAGAAGGAGGAGGGTTGTTGTGGATATGACCGTGCAGATTGATGACACCTTCCAGCAACGGTACGATCGGGCGATGTGAAAATACCAGTTGGAGATGATCCTGATATTCAATTTGTAATGGTTCAGCAAACAATTTCACACCGTGTGCTTCATAATAGGTTCTACTTAATCTATCGTGATTTCCGCGAAGTAAAATCAATCTTCCATGTAATACACTGGTAAGCAGTTCAAAATTTGCTTTCCTTCCAAACGAAAAATCCCCAAGATGAAACATCGGTTCATTCGGGGAAACCAGATCATTCCAGTTTTGGATAATCAAATCCTGCCAGTTATCAGGACGATTGCAATGCCTTCCAATATTCTCACTCCAAAGGCGTACAGGCGTGTGGGAAAAATGGGTGTCCGAAATAATCCAGGTATTCGAAGTAATTTCAAAGTTGTTGTCCGCGGTAAACCTTCCACCAGTGATGATTTAATAAACTAATCATGATTATAATAATCGTGATTAGTATTCTTGATAAACAGGATAACACCCGTTGATCAAGAGATCACGTCATTGTCTTTATAAGACTCTTCTGCCCTAAATTGGTTGTAGATAATCTCACACTATTTGAATAGCTCTCTTAAATCCCTAATCCCGTTTTGCAGTTCTTCTGTAGAAATCAAGTATTCATCGTCAAAAACATAAGTCTTTTGCATTCTCGTGAATTCCTCAAGTAACGCTTGATCATCCATCCCGACTAAAAGATAGCTAAATTGTTGAATTGGCTTTTGATCAAGATCACTGCCTATCCTTTGCGATTCTTCTCTTCGTTTCAACCCGATCAAATAATTAAGCAGTTCTTCGTCACGGAATATTTCCCGGATCCTTTCACTCTTTAGCAAGACGACAATATCATAGAGGTGTTTGGCGGTATCGAAATATTCTCTGCGTGTAAAATAGAATTCCGCAGCGAACACTTTGTCTATAAAAATCCGTTCCAATTTAATCGTCTCTATGGCAAAAGGGGCGACCTCATATTCATTTTTCAAAACTTCTTTTTGCGCATCCGAAGCTAATTCATAGATTATTGGCGCGATGATCATCAACTCATGGGGTTCGCTTACCGTGAATGAAGTGGCTTCGATTTTTACCCTTTCAAATCTCTGCAATTCATCTTCTTGATCAACACTAACCACGGATTCGTATGTATAGATACTTGTAATTGCACCTCTGCTATTTTTCTCTTCTTTGTCTTCCCTCTTTCTCGGAAGGCAAGCGTATTCCAGAGTCGCCTGTTCCAACCTTCTTTTAGCCTGGCTATTCGTGCAATCCTCAATTGAAACCGTTAAGTCGATATCTTCAGAAAAACGCCTGA
>DHFN01000011.1:590-951 GCA_002402275.1 Anaerolineales bacterium UBA4823 | reverse complement strand
AGGGTAACATAGTAATCTTTTTCAAGAATATCTGCTCGAATGCCGGAGGCTTCGGATTCACCGAGTAAGAGGGTTTCAAATGCGGGTCGATCCAGATGAAGTTTCATAATATCCCGGCAGCCATAATTTCACTAATACGTAATTGCGTTTTTTTATTGTAGTACTTTCCGGCGTAGCCCACCAGCTTGCGAAAATCAAGGTTCTTTTCATAGATGTAATCAAGAAAGATTTTTTCGGGTTGACGAGCGTCAAAGGTTATCTTGTCCTTATTTGCAATTGCATCCAACAGCTGCAAATAGAGATAGTTGTCTGCGGTTATTTCAGCCGGCGGCTTTTGCAGGATTACCATCCTCTTTTTGTT
>DHFN01000011.1:0-498 GCA_002402275.1 Anaerolineales bacterium UBA4823 | reverse complement strand
GCAGGATTGAGTTTCGTTTTGCCAAAAGGTGTATTTTGTGCCTTATAGTAAATTCCCTTTTGGTATCGTACCAGATCACAAGTTTCTGAAATACGAGGTAAATTGACATTGACCAAGGTCTTTGCCTGCTCCAACCCTATCACAAAGTGATTGGCAAGTTTTCTTGCAACGTCCTCTGTATAAATGGGGACGTTGTAGGGTAAGCCGGAAATATATTCCGTAATAAATTGTTTATATCCAATCCGCTTCATTTTGGTGCCTTGTTTGTTATTATATTATTATATTTAATTATTATTTATTGAAATATAATAACATAAATTAAGAGGTTAAGTCAATGCCTCCAAATGGGAATTGAGTTTCTAATCGCTAAATAATTTTCAGGTGACCCGTGAAAATCAAATCCCTCCTTAGTGAAGTAAGCTGATTCTCTTATTCCCACTTTGGGTCATCTGGTGCAGATTCTTCTACATACTTGTAAACGGGTTCAAAGAATACATC
>DHFN01000070.1 GCA_002402275.1 Anaerolineales bacterium UBA4823 | reverse complement strand
TATCCTCATTGGAGAGAAGGAACATTACCTTTATCAGCGCAAACTCGCAATTTATTTCCAACCGCCTATGAAGCGCCGCGAATTCGCGTAACCATAATTGATGGTGAAACTGGGGATCGTTTTCAAGCTTGGGTTGTGCGACCTAAGGGTTATGTTTATGGCTTGAAGGAATGGTATGAAAAACGTGGATTAATACCCGGCAGTATTATCATCATTCAAAAAGGGAAAAAACCAGGAGAAGTCATTCTAAAACGTGAAGTAAGGCGGCCTGGCCGCGAATGGGTTAGGACGGTTTTGGTAGGTTCGGATGGTGGGATTGTTTTTGCGATGTTAAAACAAAATATCAGCGCGATATTCGACGAAAGGATGACCATCGCGATCCCGGATGTCGAAGGAGTTGATCTAGCTTGGGAGCGATTGCACAAAGAACGGACACCTTTTGAGAAGGTTGTCGTCAATACTTTTCGCGAATTAACCAAACTAAGTCCTCAAGGGCATGTTCATGCTAGTGAACTTTACGCGGCGATTAATGTAATGCGCCGTTGTCCTCCAGGACCAATTTTTGAGTTATTGGTATCTAAACCATGGTTTGAGCATGTGGGAGATTTGCATTTTCGCTATGTTGAACAACCATAATGGATGAAAGGAGAGAGATTGGTGGAATTTAAACGCAGCCTGCTCTCAAAACCTACCCTCACCACTCGTTTTCATATTGACTATGATTGGTGGACGCAAAATGATAGTGATTGGCATGTCTATTTATTTAGTATGCTATGCTCGGAACACCAACAACTCTTCACTGAGGGAGATACAGAAGAAATGGTTGATTGGGTAGATCCAATCACAGCTGAAGTGAAGCAGGTTGATGGAATTCAACATATCTTAATAAATCATTGTGCGAAACAGCCCGATTTTTTAAGTAGCGGGATTCCTCTTGTAGATTTGATTTTTAGAGTCTTTCTATCAAATGGGAATATGCCGCTAACACCGGTGGAGTTGAGCGAGAAACTAGGTAAGCCAGCTAATACGATCTTGAGTGTTTTATCTGGGAGTAGAGTATACAAAGGTTTACGCCCGGTTCAGAATTAATTTTTGCCCCAGTAGCTCAATGGACAGAGCAGTAGCCTTCTAAGCTATTGGTTGTGGGTTCGAGTCCCGCCTGGGGCGCTGTTCAAAAGATTAATGATTTATTGGGTAAGCGAAAAATTAGCTGATGAATCAAGTGATATGTTCCGGTTTCGATATTTATGTGAGATTGTCCAAAAAGAAGGTTGTCACCCCGAACGAAATAAGGGGTCTTTCTATAATTAATAGAGACATCTCACTTCGCTTGATATGACATTTATAACTTTTTGGACAAGATCGGATGACTTTCAGGGAGGTATAACCCACCTCAAAATTATTTTGAAAGCCAGTATTCAGAAAATATTATAGGTTTATTATTGTTTTTTAAAAATGGAAGGTGAGCGATGAGTTCAAATTTCACAAAACCCCAGATATATTTCATCGAAGGATATCAGCATGCCGGGGATAAGCTGTCGCGCTGGAATTTATCTTCACGGTTGCATGTTTGGCGTCCTCCAACCGATGTCTTTGAAACAGAAAATGGATTAATTATTCGGATTGAGATTGCGGGGATGCAGGAAGATGATTTTACCATTTTATTGGATGGGCAAAAATTATCTGTCCGAGGCATGCGCTATGATTTTCCAGAAAGGCGGGCTTATCATCAAATGGAGATTCCATTCGGGGAGTTTGCGTCAGAGGTTGACCTTCCTTTCAATATTGATTCTGAACATATTGAGGCAGTCTATCAAGCCGGTTTTTTAAGAATTACCTTACCGAGGCGAGAACCTCAACATGTCTCCATCCAATTACCAGAGGAATAAAAAATTCATACCATAGGTCATACGATAATCGAAAAAGATAAAGGAAATTATGTCTGCAACGAGATGGATTACGAATATGAGGGAATTCTTTGACGATGATGATACGACAGAGTTGTCATTAGAACAAATGTTATTAAGAACCCTTACTCCTGAAATTATCAATAAACAAGATGCCAATTCAGAAGTGTTAGGAGAAAAAGAAGAACCAGGTTCGGCTATCCCGGATGTATTACCGATCCTACCATTAAGAGGGCTGGTAGTCTATCCACAGGTAGTCGTTCCTCTTACGATTGGTCAACAGCGTTCAATCCATTTAGTGGATGAAGTTGTAACTGGTGATCAAAAAATGATTGGGTTAATCACATCCAAAAATCCAGAATTAGAACAACCTAACCCAGAGGATTTATATAGTATTGGAACTGCTGCATTGGTACACCGCTTATTTCGAGCTCCGGATGGGACAATCCGCTTAGTGGTGCAAGGAATTGCGCGCTACCGAATTGTTGAGTATATTCAAACCGAGCCCTACCTGAAAGCAAAAGTCGAGCTCATTCCGGAAACAGTAGAAGAAGGAACCGAAATTGAAGCATTGGCTCGCAGTGCCCGCAGCCAATTTGAACATATTGCTGAAATGATCCCGTCTATCCCTAGAGAATTGGTTGCCGCTGTGCTTTCCCTTGAAGACCCCTTACAAATCGTCTATACCATTGCGAATTTTCAACGGATGGAATTAGCGGATGCTCAGGAACTTTTGGAAATTGATTCTGTTTCCCAAAAATTACTCAAATTAGCGGGCATTTTAGCACACGAAATCGAAGTTTTAGAGATTGGACAAAAGATACAAAATGAAGCTCGTACTGAAATCGAGAAAGTCCAGCGGGAGTATTTTCTACGCGAGCAATTAAAAGCAATCCAAAAAGAATTAGGCGAAGCTGATGAACAACAAGCAGAGGTAGAGGAATTTCGCAAAAAAATAGCAGCGGCTAAAATGCCGGAAGAAGCAGAAAAGCAAGCCTTACAGGAATTAGACCGTTTATCCCGTTTGCCCACTAGTGCAGCAGAGTATGGGGTTATTCGCACCTATTTGGATTGGTTAGTCAGTTTACCCTGGTCTATTACCTCTTCAGACAACCTGGATATTGCCCATGCTCGGCAAGTGCTTGATCAGGATCATTATGGATTAGAGGACGTCAAAGAAAGAATTTTAGAATATCTCGCGGTCCGAAAACTACGTCTGGAACGGAGTGCTGAAATTCTTGAAGAAGAAGATAGCATTCGTAGAGTTCGTGAAGGCGTTATTTTATGTTTTATCGGACCGCCAGGAGTTGGGAAAACCTCCTTAGGTCGTTCAATTGCCCATGCCATGGGACGTAAATTTATTCGGATCTCATTAGGGGGTATTCGCGATGAAGCTGAGATTCGCGGTCATCGGCGCACCTATATTGGTGCTTTGCCAGGGCGGATTATTCAAGCTTTGAGACGAATAGAATCGCGTAACCCGGTTTTCATGTTAGACGAAGTGGATAAATTAGTGTTTGACTTTCATGGCGATCCTGCATCCGCTTTATTGGAAGTCCTTGACCCGGAGCAAAATCAGGAGTTTCGGGATAATTATATAGAAGTACCGTTCGACCTTTCCCAGGTAATGTTTATTACAACCGCCAATACTCTTGAGACCATTCCAGGACCACTTTTGGATCGCATGGAAGTAATCCACATTTCTGGATATACAGAACGAGAAAAAATGGCTATCGCTCGGAATTACTTAATCCCGCGCCAAATCAAAGAAAATGGATTGCGGGAAAGTGAAATTAAATTCACTGATGAAGCACTAGAAAAAATTATTCGATCGTATACACGGGAAGCGGGTGTCCGAAATCTCGAGCGAGAAATTGGAGCTGTGTGTCGGAAAGTGGTCACTAAGATCGCCGAAGGAAAGACAGACCAGGTTGAAGTCACCCCGGAGGTCGTAAAAGAATTCCTGGGGCGAGAACAATATTTCAGCACTGAAGAAATTGCCGAGCGAACCTCTATTCCGGGAGTTGCAACCGGTTTAGCCTGGACTCCGGCAGGGGGAGATATACTCTTTATTGAAGCCACCAGCATGCCTGGCTCAAAAGGATTTCAATTAACTGGGTCTTTGGGCAATGTGATGCAAGAATCAGCACGGGCAGCACTTTCTTATGTCCGTTCTCGGGCAGCAGAATTAGGTTTAGATTCAAAATTTTTCGACAAGTCGGATATTCATTTGCATATTCCAGCTGGTGCTCAACCTAAGGATGGACCTTCTGCTGGGGTAACCATAGCAACGGCTTTGGTTTCCCTGATCTCTCAGCGTCCGGTCAAGAGCGAGGTGGGGATGACTGGTGAAATTACTCTGCGCGGTCAGGTTTTACCGGTGGGAGGAATCAAGGAGAAAGTTTTAGCAGCTCACCGCTCTGGATTGAAAACGATTATCCTGCCAACTAAGAACAAACCCGATTTAGATGATTTACCCGAAGAGGTGCGCAAAGAAATGAATTTTATCTTTGCCAATACGATCGAGGATGTCCTAAATGCAGCTTTAGAACCTGAAAAGCAAGCCAAACTCAAACTAGCCACAGAAAAGCCAAAGCGGAAACCAGCAAAAAAGATAACTCCGCAACCTGCAATGGACTAGATAGAGATGATAGGACAGCGTGTGATAATCATAGAAGATGACCATCCTATTCGTCAATTGATGAGTGCGCTTTTGGAAATGGAAGGATTTCAGATAGTAAGCTTAGACAGTATTGAACCCGAAGATCAAACCCTGAAGAAGGTTAAGCTTCAACACCCCGATCTAGTGATTACAGATGTTTTTATTAATGGAAAAGGAAGCTTTAATTTTATCGAGAAACTCAAACAGCAAGATGAATGCAGTCAGACAAAAGTTTTGATGTCCTCAGGTATGGCAGTTGAGGAAGAATGCCTTCAGCACGGTGCCGATGGGTTTTTACTGAAACCTTATATGCCTGATGAACTGATCATGAAAATAAATCATCTCTTAGAAAGAGTGTAAATCCAGTGAATAAAAAGAAAACCAATGTTACGATGTCCTGGTATATAATGGATTTACATCTTCATACACCTGCATCCAGTGATTTTCAGCAGCCCGAAATTACCTTTTTAGAGATTCTCCAACGGGCTGAAGAACGTGGATTGGACGCTATCTCCTTCACAGACCATAACACCATTGCGGGATACCGGAAGATGCGGGAAGAGATTCAGCAACTTGAACTCTTAGAAAAACTTAACCGGTTGATGCCCGAAGAAAAAGATCAATTAAAAGAATATCGGCGTTTAAAGGAAAAACTTTTAATATTCCCTGGTTTTGAATTTACTGCCACATTTGGATTTCATATCCTAGGCATCTTTTCTCCGGATAAGTCACCCCGTGAAATCGAACATTTATTACTTAACCTACGGATCCCATCAGAACAATTGGATATTGGATCAGCAACGGTTGGTGCTACCACTGATGTACTTAGTGCATACCGTTTGATTCATGAGGCGGGCGGAATAGTGATTGCTGCTCATGCTAATTCCTCTAACGGAGTGGCTATGCGCGGTTTTCCCCTTGGAGGACAAACAAAAATAGCCTATACTCAAGATTCTTACCTGCATGCTTTAGAGGTTACGGATTTGGAAAACAAAGGGCGTAATTCGACTGCAGCATTTTTCAACGGTAGCAAACCAGAATATCCGCGCCGGATGCATTGTATTCAAGGATCAGATTCTCATCGTATCTTAGCTGATCCTCAACGCAAGAAACAGTTAGGGGTTGGGGATCGTCCGACCGAAGTGTTATTGCCCGAATTGAGTTTTGAGGCATTATTAGATTTTTTCGAGAGCAATGATTTTGCCCGATCCCGCCCACATCGCTATAGCGAAGAACCCATTTACGAGTTTATCCGGTCTGCCCAAGAAGAAGGTGCTAATATCATTCAGGATTTCCATGAGAACATGGAGACGCGCGGTGGGCGGTTGAACAATATTTTGGCGGATATTTGCGCGTTTGCAAATACCAATGGCGGAACGATTTATATTGGTGTAAGCCGCGACCCCCGCAAACCTATTCTGGGAGTGCAGGATAGTGAACATTCGCTCCAGGTTTTGGAACGTGAAATTGCAAAGAGAATCAGCCCTCCGGTCAATTGCACACTGGATATCATAGAAACCGGGGGGAAGAAAATTATTCGAATATCAATCCCAAGGGGAACCGATCCACCTTACGCAATTGATGAAAATAAAATCTATGTCCGCTTTGAAGCAGAGACGGGTTTGGCGGTGAGAGATGAAATTGTCAATCTGGTGAAACGGGGTTTGCAGCTCGATAAAAAAGTGGCGGAAGATCAGGAAAAAATCACCTCAATTGCTCCACCAGATATAGTACCTCTACAACTCGAAGAAGATGAATTGCCCCCCAAGACCGGAGTGGAAATTGTCTCGGTAGATGAACGAGGGGATCAAAAAGTATATACTATGCGGGATTTGCGGAATGGCAATGTGGTTCAAAATGTAACTGAGAAATCTGCTCGCAGATTATGGCAGTATGCAATTGCAGCTTACTCTAAAATTCCTTGTGATATCAATCAAGCCCAAATTATTTGGCAAGGTAACTTGGGTTTGCTTCATAAACACGGAAAAGTGAACCATCAGCGCTATGATTTAGTCACGAGGACCCACCAAGGTTTGAGGTGGTTTTTTGGCGTCACCGATGATGGAATTCATGGACAATGGCGTAAGCTGGTTGGGAAAGATGAAGAATAACCTACAAGTAATAATCCGCGACTTTCAGTTTCCCGATGACTATTCAGAAGTAACAGAGCTATGGAAACACGCCGGCGAGGGTATCCACCTTGGACAATCGGATACCTTGGAAGAGATCAAGAAAAAAGTTGATTTTGATTCCAATTTATTTTTGATTGCAGAAAAAGACCAGAAAATCATTGGGACAGTTCTGGGTGGATTTGATGGGCGGCGTGGATTGGTTTATCATCTTGCTGTTCAACAAAATTACCGACATCAAGGAATCGCCAGTGCTTTGATGGATGAATTGGAAAATCGGCTGCGTGCAAAAGGCTGCTTACGGGTTTACTTGCTTGTTACCCGGGATAACACGGAAGCTCGTCAATATTATGAAAAAAGAGGATGGGAATGTATGGATATCCTGACTTACGCAAAGAATTTGAGTTAATATGAAATTTGGGATACTCACTATTTCGGATCGTTCTGCGAAAGGTGAACTGGAAGACCTCAGTGGGCCGCGCTTAGCCGAGAGAATTATCCGGAATGGCGGTGAGATCGTCCGCCAATTAATTGTTCCAGATGACTTAGTTAAAATTATCGCTGTATTGACCGAATGGGCCGATTCAGTTCAAATGGATGTCATTTTAACTTGCGGTGGAACTGGTTTTAGCCCGCGGGATGTCACTCCAGAGGCAACCCAAGCTGTCATCGAAAAGCCTGCGCCAGGAATCGCCGAGGCAATTCGGTCGGAGAGTCTGAAAATCACTCCGCATGCCATGTTGTCTCGGGCAACCGCAGGAATCCGGAAACGCACCATCATCATCAATTTACCTGGCAACCCAAAAGGAGCATTGGAAGGGTTTGAGGTTATTTATTCTGCGCTGCCTCATGCTGTCCAGTTGCTTCATGAGGATGAAAATGCAGAAAAAGGGCATAAGTTTTCAACTTTTGTATAATGCAAATTTTATGGTACCGGATAAATACGGGGAATTTTCGACATCACTATTAATATAAAAATTTTATTAATACTGCTTCATTACCCATTGAAATGATAAAATTCAGTCTTATAATCTATAAGGAATGGATTTCATCCAAAATTATGAATTTAGGAATTAGATTAGATATGAACGAATGGATTATGATAGTTTTTCAAATGAATTTATTCTTGAGACATGATTAACGGTATGGATAATTTACGTTCAGAAACTCAACCCGAACTTCCTTTATCAGAGGGCGAATCCAATAAAAAGAATTTTCGCCAAACCCTATTGGATATTGTCGAAACAATTCTTTTGTCATTGGTGCTTTACTTCGGGATCAATGCGGTTTCAGCTCGGATTAAAGTGGAATCGATCAGTATGCAACCTACTTTGAAAGCGGGCTATTATGTAATCGTAAATCGCCTGGCTTATAAATTAGGAACACCCACTCGTGGGGATATTATTATTTTTCATTACCCTCCTGACCCCCAAAGAGAACCTTATATAAAAAGAGTGATTGGTTTGCCAAGTGATACGGTAAGAATAACGGGCGGGAAAGTATATGTTAACGACCAAATGCTCATTGAACCCTATATTGCTGCTTCTCCGGATTATGATGGCACATGGATAGTTCCTTCTGATTCCCTATTTGTTTTAGGAGATAATCGAAATCGCTCCTCTGATTCGCATAGTTGGGGAATGGTGCCACTTGAAAATGTAATTGGGAAAGCCTTGGTGGTCTATTGGCCCCCGGATGCCTGGAAGGTTTTAGAAACCAATGTGGCTGTTGCAGCTGGGGAATGAAAATGAATGTACCTCAATGACGCAATTTAATGTCAACCTCCATTGCTGGCGGAATTGCTGCAGAGGGACCCAATAAATTTCGTGATTTGCAAATTGAGTATTTGCGAAACCACATCCTTTGATCGGGTGTAGTGCAATTAAAATCATGATATGCGCCCAAAAAGGATGTAAGGATGCAATTACTGGTAAAAGGATTTTCTCTCTCTCCAGGTTTTCCTGGAGATAGGAAAATGGAATGAAACATCTCCAACGAGCATGAATCCCATAGCGGTTGAATAAGTCCACCATTCC
>DHFN01000189.1:314-8497 GCA_002402275.1 Anaerolineales bacterium UBA4823 | reverse complement strand
ATCCAAATTCATCCTTTTTCCACAAATGCCACAATCACAATGGGTCTCCCCTGATATTGTGTCAAGAAAAGCATTCTTTCATTTTCCCCTCCCAACTTAAGCAAATGTTGCAGTTCTTGGGGGTCAATTGGTGAACCCCTGATTTTGATCGTCACCTGCCCTACATTGCGGTCGCGCAAGTAACTCCTTAAATGCTTCAGGTTGAAAGGCATCCAATCTTCCACTTTCCAGGCCCGCACAAAAGGGTTTGTCACATGACTATCTGAGGTCAGATACGCAATATCCTCATCCAACTGTTGAGCATTGAGTTGATTGGCTATAATTTGCACCAGCCCTGCCCTAAGGATGGCTGGATCAGGTTCGTAAAGATATTGACGAGGTTGGGATATCTTTCTATTTTTTTTAATACCATCGCCTTCCTCGCAACTCAAGCTGATATTTTGCGGTAATAAGGTGGCTTTGAAGGACGACCGAAAGAGCTCCCCAAACCACAGAACCGCCTCTTTGAGTTCTCCTTCTAGCGAAATAAACTCAACTCCACAATGATAGTCGGATAACTCTTCCAAGTTCACCGCCGGGGAAACTTTTACTGCCAGGTTAGAATAAGCGGTTAACCAATTTTTTATGATCCTGAGGGGAGGTTGATATTGATCAACATGATAAAGCCGTCGTCCAGCAACCCGTCTGGCTGGGTCAAAAAAGAAAGCCGTTGTGGAATTAGGCACAGACATGGGCAATGCCCAGGTGAGATCTGCATTGATAAATATACAACGTTCTCCCAGATTTAATGCCGACCCATTTTCGCGGGCAAGTGCCAACCGTAAGCGGTCTAAATCAACTCCATAAGTTGGAGCCACTTGCCCCAATGCTAATGTATCACTGCCGATCGAGCAACCCAAATCGAATACCCGCTCAAAGCCTGTAAAATGTTTTGCTCGATAGATAGCTATCTCCCATGAAGATGCCTGTTCTAAGGCAGCGCGAGTGAAAAAAAGTTGCTCAGCAAAGGGGAATTTATTCCTGGCTTTTCGGCGGAGAATGACCGTTTCCAAGGCAGCTTGAACCAGTTTTGGGGAATATTGGCGACTCAAACGTTGAAAATTGGGTAGATAATCCTTTTCAGTAAGGTCTAACTGGTTGATGGAATTTATCAGCTCCAAACCCGCCGGAGAAACCAACTCCCGAAAACCGATCAGATCCATGACCGTTCCTCACAACTCAGCAGTCTTAGTTTTGAGATCCAAGAAATAAAATTATCTGCCATGCAGTTTTGTGCCATTCAATTGTTTTTCGTTTATTCGTGAACCTAATTCGTGGACGGTTTTTGACTCGAGATGGGTCGTCCATGAATAATCGAATAACGTGAGTTTTTACACCTTATTGGAATTATCTACTTCACAGGAAAGAATTCACCGATTGGCGCATCTTTCGATACTGTTCAATATTCATTACAGGAGGCTATTTTTCATGCTCTCCACCATTTTTGGTAAATGCCGATCGCATAAAATAAAGCTATTTTCGAATATCTTTCAAGAGAGCGATTCAAGGATGAGCCGAGCTGCCCGCCGACCGATTTCCACTGCATAATTCGTTCCCCGATCCCAAGGGTAAACCTGACTCATGCTGGCAAAATATAATCCTGGCACGGGTGTTGGAATGGGAGGGATGTTTTGAGAATGGTTGATCAAAGGCACCGGTTGGGCGTAGGCAGTGCGGAACAACCAAACATTCTTAATCCATTCCCGCGAAAACTGCGGATTGATCCTCTCTAAAGCCGGGATGAATCGCTTTAAGAGTTCATCTTGACTGAGTTGAAAGTATTCGTGATCGGTATCCAGATAATCTCCGCAGTAAACAATATGGTCACCGCCATAATAACTGGGGGAAAGGTAGTTGGTATGCTCCACTAAGGCTAGGAAAGGAAAGCCAGCCGATTTGGGGATGTTATACCAGTAATAACCTTCCTTTGAGAGCTGGTATTTTAAAGACATAATCATCACCACTGCGCCCATGCTTTTTAAGTTTAAAAGACCTTGTAGATAATCCTGAGGCAATTGATCGGAAAGACGCGCCATCATCATTGGTGAAAGGGTGACCAGTACCCGATCGAATTCCTTCAAGGTAGCTGAAGCGGTAACCATAAATTTTCCATCAGCTTGCCTTGAAATATGTTGAACGGGCGTAGAGAAGTTTAAATCTGCTCCCATTTCAACCAGCCGGCGGCTGAAACGGTTCGCGAACTCTTGAAATCCCCCCTTGAATGTCCCTAGACGGGTGGTACGGGCTTTGAGACGCGCCCACATCCAAGCCATATTGACTTGAGTGGCATATTTTTCACCGAATTTCCCATTCATCAGTGGCTGCCACATCAACTCATACACCCGATCGCCTGCCCAATGACGCATCCAGGCATCCACGGTAGTTTTCTCTAAAGCGCGCCAGTTATTGGTCAATCGTAGGTAAACCCCCACCAATCCAAAACGAACTTTATCAATTCCCCATCCTAAACCGGGGAACAAAGCCGCTTGTAAAACCGAATCAAACGGGTAAAACTTGCCTTTATAATAAATAACCGTATAAGGACGGGGAAAAACGACCTGATCGCGCCAGCCGAGCTCATCAATGAGCGATAGAATGTGCCGGTCAGTGGCAAACCAGTGGTGATAATATTTTTCTACGCTCCAATCCCAATAAGGTTCTTTAAATCCTTGCGCCAGCCCACCTGCTTTTTCATCCGCCTCATAGATCGTTACCTGTTGACCAGCTTTGAGCAAGTCATAAGCTGCAGATAAACCCGAAAATCCAGCTCCTATAATAGCAATGTTTTTTTGATTTTCTGTCATTCAGCCACCTCGACTGCTTCTTCCCAACGCATCCCTTCCTGCCAGAAATAGTAAGCCCCTAACACAGTGATTGGTAACCATAAAGCGATATGTAAAACTATCGTGTAACTGGAGGCTACCGCAACATTGACTCCATAGGCCACCAGCACCGCGATGCCTGGTTTATCAAAGGTGCCAATGTACCCTGGCGCGGAGGGGATTGTGGTTGCCAGATTGACGATGCCATTCATCAGCATCAGGGCAAAGAAACTCACCTGGAATGGAAAAGCATGCATCACGAACCAATATTTTCCAGTTTCGAATAACCAGATAACTACCGAGGTCAGGAATACCATCCAGACATCTACCGGCGAACGTAATGCTGCTAGACCGCTGAGAAAGCGTTCGGTGAGCCCCATGGTTTTTTCTCGCCAACTTTTTGGTAGAAAGCGCTGAGCAATCCAATTAACCAGTGTTTGAGTTGGCTGAGGGAACATAGCCGCAATTAAAAACAACAGTAAAGCGCCAAAGAACAAAATACTTCCCCAGATGGCAACCTGTTGGATACTGATCGTTCCAACTACCCCAGAACCTCCGGTCAGACGGGACAACTCGGGAATATTGACAAACACAAAAGCCAGCATGACCACCCCATCAAAGATTCGCTCCACGATAATCGTAGCCAGGGAAGCGGAGATTGCCACGCCTTCGCGCTTTTTTAGTACCACTGCCCGCAGAAGCTCTCCAGCTCGGGCGGGATAGATATTATTGCCCATATAACCAATCGCCACAATGGGGAACATGACCCGCGTGGGTACTGGTTTGATTTTACGCAGCAGGTAATGCCAACGCCAGGCGCGCGCCCAAACCCCCATAAAATAAACCAAAATACCCGGCAAAATCCACCAATAGTTGGCTGTGCGTAAGGCTATCCAAAATTGATCGAGTTCGGGAAGCAGGTCTTTAAGTACCCAACCTAAAAAGAACAGGCTGATCACCACTCCCAACCAGAAGCGCCAGTTTTTCACGCTGCTAATTCTATCATGTAAGTGGATTATAAAGAAACAGGATATAGATGGGATGGTAGGCACACATGGGTCGCCCCTACGAGGTGATTCGGGGATGGTAGCGGGAAAATGTTGTGAGAATATTTTCCGGGACAGCTTAATAATAACTTTCTTTTATGAATAATTGAATTTATCCTACCCTCGTCTAGAGTCAGTTTGTTGATTTTATAAACACAAATTTTGTTTTGTTACCGCTATAAAATTACTAGTTTAGATTATTTGAATATTTTGAAGCTTAGTGTCATTGAGAAAAACATCAAAGTTATCCGCAATTGATTCTGCATATAATAATCTTAGCATTTCTTTTTTCGAGGGTTTGAGTTTATCTGCAGAAAACTCTATATCGCTGGTAAGTTTCAAAGTAGGAATAGGCTTATATTCCTTATTCCCAATTATTACGTTTTTGAGGTTTGTAAAGAGGATCATTTTGAGCAATCCATCTTTAATATCTTCAGTGGAAGTTATGATATTTCTTTTTGAATGTTTTCCTTCTATGAGGCGAATTGAATCTTGGACAATTTCGGTTTCATCCGTTGTAAAATAATAATATCCACCAAGGTAATTTTTGATGGATATTATTGCCTTGGTTCCATTAAGTTGTTCTTTTGGCTGTATCGTTTTCCTTTCTCGATTTTGAGCTCTCTTAGCCAAATTCCTGGATAGGTTAATAAAGTTTTCTTTACTTTCTATTAATTCGTGGATCCGATCTTCGGCTGTATTGAATGGGTGCATTTCTACATTCAATTGTTGAGATATTTTTCTATACGCAGTAAGTGCCTTTTCGCCAATTGGCCCTATATTCTCAATTTGAGACAGATTCCAATGGAGTGGATCAGATTGATAGTTCAACAGATTAACTAAATTTGTTTTTATATGATTAATATCAAACTTTTGCTTGGTTATCTTATGGGTATATCGTTTACTTTTTTCCGCCTGGTTATAATAAGAAATAATGACATAAATTCATAATAAACTCATCAAAGATATAGTATCCTTCTGTAAGTAATCCCTATCACCTTCTCGGCCTTCATCTTTCATAAAAGGAATGATTGTCACTTTTTTACCTTGAAAACCAAGCATATCATAAACGCGTGCATAAGGATATGACCTTGTCCTTTTAGCCGAAACCCACCAGCTTAATGCAAGCTGCACATCTTTGGCAAAATTGAGAATAAACGCAGTATTATGATTAATAACGGTTTCTAAATCATCAATTGAAAAAGTTTTCAATGGTTTACACAAAAATGGTTTATAAATAATGCCGATTATTTCAGCATAGATATCCATTTTATTTTTCTTCCCTCAGGATATATTCGAATTTGTCTTCTTGATTAAATATCAAAGTTTGCCCATCGAAACCCATTTTCGTTTTAATAATTGACAATAAAGAGTCATTGATTTCTATTCCGATGCTATTTCGACCCAATTCTCTGGCAACCTTCAGTGTCGTCCCACTACCACAAAAAGGATCAAGGACGGTTTCACCCACATAGGAAAATAACTTAATGCATCGATAGGCTAATTCATCCGGAAATGCAGCAATACATTTTTCTATTGTTGAACCGGGCAAGACATTCACCATTTCCCAGAGAGTCATGTACCATTTATTATCTTGAAATTCTTTCAAGTCAATTTTAGAAGCTTCCCTAGTTTCCCGAGGTATTGATTTGTAATCAAATCTCCCTTTCTGAAAAATAATGATACTTTCTAAAAGATTATCCGGATAAAAATACATTGGATAGGGATTTTGAAGAATGACGCCGCTCCTCCGGCTAATTCTTAAATAACCATCCGGTTTCTTCCAGATAATTCTGTCACGATATCGAAAACCGGCCTCCAAAAATATCCGTGTGGCATCCGCCACAATTGGAAACTTTTCCCCATCAATTAACATGTCATCAATGTTTAGTACAAAAATTCTGCCATTCTGAAGAACCCGAAAAGATTCTTCAGCTACATTTTTGAGAACATTCAGATATTGTTCGTAACTATTATATAAACCTTCGTAATCAAAAGGAGCATTAAAATACGGAGGTGATGTAACGATTAAATTAATGTTACCATCCGATATTTCTTTCATGCTCGTGCAATTTCCAATTATTAGCTTATGATATGTGCTCATTCTTTCCTCAAGAATTACAAGACTAACTTTCAAAATACTGTAAATGGTAACACCTGTCATGGTGTTTCCTTGAATTTCAGTGGATAGATTCAGCGATAGGGATGAATTCTGAGGAACAGTTAATTTTACTTTATTCCTTACAGAACCTTCATTCCTCAATTTATTGACCGGAATTTTCGCTATAATATTAATTATCCTGTATATTTTATCGCCAATCCCGTTTTCCATTCAAAGAATAATCTGTTATTTGTGGGCTTCATACATTCAAACCTCTATAATTTTTGGAAAACAAATATCCTGCAATGATTTTGGTTTATTGTATTGCATGAAAATGCTAAAAATAAACAAAGGTTTCCATTCCTGTTTTGACCATTTCAAAAGAGGTTTAATAAGGTATCAAATAATTTGTAGGATGGGCGACCCGTCTTTAGCTATCTTTCTTGCCTTATCAATACACCCGTTGTCGAATAATGGGATGGTAGGCACACATGGGTCGCCCCTACGAGGGGGTTTAGGGATGGGGTGGAGAAACGGCACGAGAGTAAATGCAAAAAAGGTTCACTGCAAGCGTGAGCTACGGGGATGGAAATCTATCGTAAATTTTAAACGAATGATAATCCGCATGGGTAGGTCAAGTTTGCAACCTGACTTTCAATTAACAAGGGTGACCCTACGGATTAAACTACCGGTCTTCTTTTTGGATTACTCCTAGGTGAATTTCATTTTTGAATACTCACCTGGGTAAAATTAATCTGCCGGTTTTCCGAAGCATAGGCATGGAAGAATTGGTAACGGGAGGGAACAAAACCACCCGATTCCACCCAAACCGTCACCATGATCCGCCAGGGTAAACGGACGTACCCTTGATAATATCCTTTCGCATCGGTTGGCCCGATGATCTGATAAGCATCCGACGTCCCCATTTGAACCAGGATATATTGGTTAGGAATACCTTTGCCTTGTGAATCGGTTAGTTGCCCATACAGTTTATTCTGATCATCTCGAGCGGGTGGAGTAATGGTTCCCCAGTAAGAATAATAATCGAAAACCCAATGTGTAATTCCCGACTCGACTTGCCATTCATAATTGAATGGCTCGAATTGATCCTCCTGACCGCTTGCCGTCATACGTAATTGATCCCCTACCTGCAAATTGTTAAGCAGGATAGTATAAGAACCATCAATTTGAGAGATCACCTGAGATTGTTCCGCTCCATTAACGGTAAGATTTATCATCGCAGCACCCACGCCGGCAGGCTGCGATTGAGGGAACAAACGCCAGAGATGTCCAGAAATGCTGGCTTGCCCAATGCTCGTAGATTGGGTCGAAGAGGGAGGTTGCGGGGTTTTTGTTTGGGTTTTCTGCGGATGAGGTTGGGGAGATTTCGAAGGACTTGGTTTTGGCGAGGGTATTTGGGTGGAGGTAGATTCAACGGTTGGAAGCGGAGTGGGCAATATGACCACCGCTTCAGTCCCTTTGAAACTAAATTTATGGGAACGCGAAGCTGCATCGGCTATCCAATTAGCTGACCGAGGAGAGAACTGGTAATTGAGTTTAACTGCCCAAGCTATCAACTCTTGTCCCTCGGCTATCGTAACATTACCTTCAAAGTTACCGGATCGATCGGTTGTATCTAGTAAAACTGGTGGTTTTTCAGCAACCTGCACATAAATTTCCACTCCTTGGAGAGGAACAGGAATCAGGTTCTGTAATTGTACTCGCCCAAAGAAACGTACCGACCGTTCGTTAAGCGTTGATTCGCCTGGTGCATAGATCGCTCGCAGGGTATAAGGTTCTAGAGAAGTCTTATGATTATAAGAGGAAATCCGTAGAAAATAGATTTTATTGGCTACCAATGGGTAGTTTAAACTGACCGGCGCACCCGGCTGCCCTTTAACATAGTTGAGTGTATAACCTTTGGCATTCATTAATCTCATTCCAATCTGATTATTGGGTGCTGGGTTTGTGATCTCAAAAGTGATCCCAGATTGATCTTGGGTTGCTGGTGCAACAAATTTATAATAATCTGCTTCTCCGTGGATAATATCCCAAAAATAACCTTGTTTCGCCCCCTGCGATAAATCCCAATAAGTTGCTTCAGCATTTTTATCATTTGGTTCGTCTTGGTCAGGAATAACATTTTCCATAGTCAAGCGATAGGAGTTAATTGAA
>DHFN01000189.1:0-240 GCA_002402275.1 Anaerolineales bacterium UBA4823 | reverse complement strand
TTTGAGTGCCGGTCAAATCTTCAAGGTTGAATGTGTAGATAGCAGATTGATCAAACTTTATCAAAAGGTAATCATAATCGGATGAACGCGCTAAATAGCCACCATAAGGAGATTGCCGATCCCAAAATATTGCCTGTCCTCTGGAATTGTTCGGTTCGTCCGGATCAGGAATAACATTTTCCAGAGTCAAGCGATAGGAGTTAATTGAACCAAAAGTATATTCCCTAGAAGATACCCGCA
>DHFN01000197.1 GCA_002402275.1 Anaerolineales bacterium UBA4823 | reverse complement strand
CATCTTGATTTGCATCTTTTGGGATAGATAGTGGGTGTTTAGCCATTTCTTTTGCTTCCTTTCTTTAAAATAAATTTATGTGATTTTGGGTATATTGAATTTTTTTCTTTTTCTTTTTTATTTCATGGATGCTCCTTATCTAGTGTTATAATTAAAAAGAGCACTGAGATCACTGGCGGATTAGGCTTGGCGGCATATCTTCCGGAAATCCAGTGCTCAATTTTTATTATTAATCTAATACAGATCAGTAAAAATATTATTATTAATTGTTAATTCTTATTTTCATTAATCCTATAAAAATCAATTTTTTACCAAAATAAGGGCTTTTTATTTAATAGATTGATCCAACTATCAATCCGTGGATCATACCAATGACTGCGCAAACGGGCGAACTTCCAACCATGGTAGCGGATAAAGTCATAATCTAAATTTGATGTTTGAGCTTGAACACTTGCCCACATCCCCCATTTAATATCCGAAACCAATTTCATTAATTTCAAACGTGCAAATGAACGATGATCATACTCGCCAAAATAACGTTGAATAATTAACACATCATGAGGATCTTCATAAAATTCATCTGTTGAAAATATTGCTAGATCATAGGAGATATCACCCATGCTAGCATACTCAAAATCAACCATCCTGATTTCTTTGGTTTTTTCATTATACATAAAATTAATGATATAAGTGTCGTTATGGCAAGGTTTTAATTCAATGCCATCTTTATAAAATGCTTCCTCAATCCGATGTATTAACCATTCTGCTCGTTCAATATCATATGGCTCTAAACCGTTTAATTCGCGGGATAGTTTAATCATTTCCCAGGTCTGATCGAATGCATTTAGTGTTTTTCCAAGATCTACATTTGTATCATGAAACTTTTTTATCGTATCGATCATTCCATAAAATATTTCCTCCTTATACGCATGCCTCCAATTACACGCCACATAATTTTCGAGCCATTCAAAAATTTCAACTTTTGAATCAGGGAACCAATAGGCAACACTTGGACCACAACCAGCTTCTGCAGCTTTAATATTTGCCAAATGCACAAGGTCTCGATCGATAAACTTTTCTGTCCCTTTTCCAGGAATCTTTACAAAATATCGTTTGGTTCCAACGGTCACACACCAAGTTGGATTCGTAATTCCAATCGGAACTTCAGAATAACTGATTCGTTCTCCCCTCCAATCTTCGACACGATTTATCGCATCCATTAATTCTCTTACATCAGGACTTAATTCGCTAGAGGCTGGGACAGGTACTTTTGACATATCTGATTTAGCTATTGAAATTAACAATTTTTTAAATATGTTTATTCAGATATAATATATTAAAATAATATAGTTATTTGGTATTTTGTAAATTATATATAATTTATTTTTATTGTAAACAATTTTGTTTCATATTGATACACAACAATACACCAATATATTGAGGTTTTGGAAACAACAATATGTCTTCAATATTAGACAACATACCTTTACGTGAATATAACCCTGATAAAAATTGGGGTGCTCATTTATCATCTTATGTAAGAAAATCCCTGAGACGTTGCTCATTCCGTACTTATCCCCAAAAACCACCAATAATTAGTCCAGATGAGTTATATGAGGTTTTTGAGAGAAATAAAACCCTCATACCAATCATTGATACTGTAATCGCCAAATTATTAGATTTTATTGGTAATCAAGATATCGCAATCATTTACGTTGATTTAAATGGAATTATTGTTACTATAAAAGGTGATTCTTCAATTATTGAGCTTTTGAGCTCATATAATATAATCGCCGGCACAGATTTATCAGAACAAGCTAGTGGAACCAATGCTTTTGGAGTAACCTTAATTGAAGGAGTTCCTATTGAAGTCAAAGGTAACGAACATTATCTGCATACATTAACGAGTTTCCATAGCATTGCTGCACCAATTTTCGATAAATCCTTAATAATTCTTGGCGCTTTAGGATTTATCACTCTAAATAAAAACCATTACAATCATCTTGTGGCATTAGCAACTATTGCTGTTGATACCATCTTGTGGAGATTTAGATATACACAAGAAGTGATTGAGGAGTCCATTACAAATGATATTCTAAATCAGGCATTGTCAAAATTCGGCGTTGGCTTCATAATTTGGGATGAGCAGAGAAAAATAAAAAGCTTGAATCGAACTACAGAACGAATGCTAGGGATACAAAAGGAGCGAATTCAAGACAATCAAATCGATAATCTTATCAAAATACCCGAGGATATCCAAAAGGATTTCATTGTTAATAATGAGATAAACTTTAGAGAGACCGACCTTTTGGTAAATCAACGGAAAACTGAATTACTGCTTTCCGCGTTTAAATTTCCAGAATACCAGTCTAATATAGCTCTTTTTAATCAAGTACAAAAAAACCACTGTAATGTAAAAAGATTCATCGTTAAAAATAATTACACTTTTGAAGACGTTATTGGTATATCTCCCCAAATCGAAAAATTACGTAGTCAGTTGAAAATGTTGATCAGAGCTAAAGCGTGTGTTTTAATTTCTGGAGAAGAGGGAACAGAAAAAAGCCTCATTGCAAACGTAATTCATTCCCAAAGCCTTTACCATGACGGCCCTTTCGTCATATTTCCTTGTAATTCATATCCATCTGATCGAATGCTCACGGAGTTATTTGGTTGTGACAATGAGAATGACAAGTGTTATGGTCAATTCGAACTAGCTGATAACGGAAGTATTTATTTTCAAGAAATTAACCTTCTACCATTAGAAATTCAAGATATTCTCCTTAACTTCCTGAAATCTGGAATAGTCAAATTCCCAAATAATAAATATATATTGAACATCGATTTACGAATATTATCCGACACAAAATATTCTCTAGAAGAATTATCTTTGGATAAACGAATAATTCCAGAATTATTAAGTTGGCTAAAGGCGTTTACGATAATTATTCCTCCCCTTCGTGAGAGAAAAGAGGATATTCCCGCTCTAGCGTACAAGGTTTTGGAGCATTTTTCCAAAACTTATGGAAAAAATATTGAATTGACTAGTGATGCTACAACGGTTTTACTAGAATATGATTGGCCGGGTAATCATAGAGAACTTGCCCATGTTTTAGAAACTGCATCAAGGTATTTAAGTGATAAAGAACATAAAATTAACAAAAGTCATTTACAGCTTATTGGTTTTATACCTTTACAAAATAAACCAATACAGGATAACCTTGATGGAAGGAAATTCGAACGAATTCAATATGACATATTAATCCAAACCTTGCAGGAATGTCATGGTAATTTATCACAAACAGCTCGGATTATGGGAGTGGGTCGGTCCACAATCTGGCGCTGGATTAAACGGATGAACATTCCAATAGAAAATTTTCGTTAATGTTTATAAAGGGGAAGTAAATTTATAGATGGTTTGCTATTTTCAAATTTGTTAAATTATATAGACCCTAAAGGTTTTTAGTTTCTAAATTCAAGCAAATTATTTTCGTCAAATCAATAATCGCAAATAAATATAAAATCCTTAGGGTCTATGATAATTTTATCCGTTCATCTTCAAACTTATCTCGCTGTCCTCAGTCGGCGAGCAAAGAAAATCACAATTAACAATAATACAGCCAACCCAATTAAGCCAGGTACGCCAACCTCGTCTGCAAAGCCGGTTGTGGGTAAAGCAGTGGTTGTAGTGGTCGGAACCAGAGTCTGCTGGACTTGAGCAGCTTGAGTAAATAACGCAGCCACAGTTGCTGTCCTCGGATCCCCAGTGGGTATCAATGTATTTGTGGGAATAACCACCACAGGTGTGTTAGTTGCCCCTTCGACTATCGGCGCGCTGGTTGCAGTTGCTTCTGGTGTAGCAGTAAAGGATTTTGCTATATTTGTAGATAAAATGCTCATGGCGACTTCAGTATTTTGAGCATTCACTGTTGCAACTTGATTTGCTTGATTCTGGCGTTGTCTAGGCACATAATATAGAGCATAAGCGGCCAAAAAAGCGACAATGATCAATGCAAAAAAGATCAATCCTAATGCAATGATAATAAAAGTTCGGTTAGAACGCTTTTCCGGGGGTGGACTTGCATCCATATCTTCATTTAGGTCTAAATCTTCGAAAGCCATAACCTTCTCCTCCTTTTGAGGGATAACAAAATATATCGTTCTTAAACTTTATAGAATCACTTCAATATTATCTAAAGGTGAGATTACTTTTTCTCCATCTTCTAATAAGATTTCTCCAGCATGGATTGAAATCCCATTTGACAAGATAGTTCTTCCCGGTATGATCCGTTCCAAATGCCCAATTTTTCCAAAATAGGGTGAATTACAAATTCGGACTGTTTGCCCTGCTGATAATTCAACTAAATCAGAAACCATTTCTTCACTTTCAATCTCAGAGAGCCCGACAATTGCTTCAGGGCGTGTGCCATTAAGCCGATCCCATTCACCCGCATTAATTGAAATTTGTTTTCTTTCATTTTTACTGAGTATCTGGTAAGCCAGGCTATTCATTCCGATCGCCCCAAATCCGTCTAAGACAAGAATAGGATAAGGCATTTCCCTGGCAAGACCGATCAAATTTGCTGCTAGACCACCTAAAATTACACCACGCAACGGGAACTCAGCAGCAGATTTTAAGGTGCTTGGTTTTGATACCCATCCCCCCATAAGAACAGCATCTCGCATATCCAATGTAAAATGCTCTGCACTTAATTCTTCCTCGGCAGCTTGATATGGATTCATTAGCACACCGCTACTACATTTGCCATTTCCCCAAATCCCTTGAATTAAGTCTCCATTGGTTTCCAAGATCACCCCACGCCCAGCTATTAAATCCGCTACGATTGCCTCAAATCCCGCTTTCAATTCAAACGGGGGTTTCACTACCCCTAATAGCAGTTGTCCATCTCCAGCCAAGACAACTTTCCCCTTTTTTGAACTACGAACAACTCTTTTTGCCCACCCTACAGGACCTGCGAGAATATCCTTCTCTTCTATCTCTTGTCCAACTTTTACTTGCAAAAGCCGATCCGCCTTTTGAGCTGGCAATCCTAGTCCACGAGCATAATCAAATAATAAATATTCTGGTAAAGATTCACAAACTGCCAATACCTCATCGGGAAGGACATGCTGCCCTTTTCGAACCAGTACTTTCCCTTCTTGAGGTAAGAAGCACTCACGGCGAATGGTAACGAAGGATTTCATGTGGACAATCTGCGCGTTCATAATTGTAGCTTGTTTATTGCAAGAATGGTGCCATTACCGTTTTTCAAGCGTTAATAACCAGCGTTGGTTTAGCTCCCTTCGTTTATTCATATCTTGAGGAAAATGAAGTGGACGGCCGCGTGCATCAATAATCACACCTAAAGCGCTGCCATTTAATCGAACTTTCCCCCCTACTCCCTCCCCACCCATGCCAATATCGAACTTATGGAAGGGTTGAAGGTGCATTTCCATAGCCTGTCCGGGTGCTAAGAGCAGACAAATCAATTGGCCATAACGGACATCCAGTTTTTGTTCCCTTCCATCTGCATAATTGATTTTGGCTTTAAGAATGAGGGTGCCTGGTTTTGCATGCCCAAGAGGGGTGATCACGCTCGCTAGATTGAGCAAAGTTCCAAAATCCATTGCTTGGATAGCCAAAACTGGATTTACTGCTGCAGCTGCTCCGAGGACTTTAATCAAGTGATGTTGATCCAATACCAGCGTCGTTATACCGGTTGGTTGTACGCCATTTAGGATGGTTAGTCCAGTTTGGGCTAAGTTATTGGAATTGGTGAATATAGAACCAGATACAATAATTGGCTCCACCCCTGGTAACCAATCAGGTTCTTTTGTCTTCGCAATCGAGGATATTTGGGGTAGAAATTGCTGGAGGCTGTTTTGTAATTGCACAACAGCATTTGCCTGCTCTAAATCCAGATCTTCTGCGGTCATCGGAATGGCAGCTGGATAAAGTGCCCTATTTTGGAGCCGATCTTGGATTTCCGTAGACGATAAGTCATGGATTAACCACTTCTTGATTTCGTTTATATTTAGGTTGTTGAAAGGATGGATTAATCCAAATTCAGGATATACAGCCAAACGAGTCTCTCCTCCAAACCCGGCTGCCAAGCAAATACCCGATGTGCTTACATCTACTCCAAGAACACCTTTTTGGGAATCATAAATTGTGCTTAATAACCGAACAACCCTCTCCCAACCAAAAGAAGCAGGAATAGTTGTCCCTTTTGTCCAGGTATCCAATAAAGAAAATCCACCAATCTCTCTCGTTTGAATCGAACGAAAAACCTCTATTAATTCACCTTGCGCTGGCTGTAATTGTTCAACATCTATGGTCGGGTGAATGTTCGGTGCAATACGGATGGTCTGACCAATTAAAGGGGTTTGTTTTAATTTCTCGGATAATTGTGAATTCCCGACAAACAAAACCTTGGGCTGATGATTCTCTGGTAAAAGATAACACGCCAAACCCACCGTATCAATGATTTTTAACACCGCGTTTTCAGCCCCTCGCTCACTTCCCCCTGCCACGATCACTAAATCCGGCTGAGATTGAATGATCGAATTAAGACGCTCCTGGGAAGTCAGATGATCATTCAAGCCGAATCTTTCCAGGATGATGGATGATATTGATCGAGCTAAACGGAATGCGCTCTCCGTAGAAATATCCTCTAACAACCCCGAAACAATCACTTTTACGGGAGCATAGGCAGAGATCGTTGCAGCAACTAGATCAACCCCGCTACCATCAACCTTTTCGGGGGTTATTAATTGTGCTTCTTCAGTCAGCAATACCCTACCCGTAATAACCTGCAATGATTCAATCGCTTGATTGATCCCCTCATTTATGTCATTGAAGGGTGCGTTTATGGTTGTAGGAGCCACTCCACTGCCCAGGTAACGATAACGGGCATCTACAACATCAAACAATGAGACGCGCGTATTAATCGTTCCCACATCAATAGCTAATAAAGAATCGGCTTTGACTAGAGAGACGCTCATAATTGAATGGCCTTTAAAAGATTAAGGATAGCCTCAACAACGAAACGAACTCTTTCGAAAAAAGCCACATAACCCGCTCGTAATACTCCGGAAAAAATCCAACCTAATGCAATCGCAATAAAAAATTGTCCCATCCAACTTAAAGGGACTAACCAGGCAGCTCGGTTAGCTTTCCCATCCGCCTCTTGCCTTACTCCAAAATGAAAATAAGCTAAAGTGGTGATTGTCCCCAATAATACTATTCCTCCCTCCAATATCCCTAACACAGGGTTGATACCCATATTCCTCATCATGGGGAGGTCAAATTGATTAATGCTGGCAAGTATTTGAGGCAATAAGGTTCCTTGTACTGCCCCGCCTACGACTGTCGCAGCTCCAACTCCAACCATCAAGGCAACACTTGGATTTCCAACATTTGACCAACGGGGTGAAAACTTAAATACTAATAATAAGCTCAATATCAAAGGAATCGAGATGGTCATCAATCCTTGTTGAGGGTTTTGGAGCAATGGTTGGAGTAGCGAAGGATAAAGGATACTCCGGTATGTAATCAAGCATCCAAAACCCGAAGCGACCCCAATAAAAAGCGAAACAGCCAAACGGAAAAGAAAATTATCCCCCAAAACATAACTGAAAATAATTAAGGTTAATATGACACCAATGATTGTCGCGGCAAGATTTATCCCACCTGCTGGTAAATTCATATTCCCTCCCCTTTACCGGAACCAGAGCTCTTGTAATTCCAGAGTAAGTTGACCAAAGCACCTATTAAGATCAGGACAATACTTAGGGTTACAATCCAACTATAACCATTCCAATACTCCAGGGCTAAACCGTTTCTACCAGCTTGGGTCTCATAAAATGCACCCCCATTAATTCCAGCCACTAACCCTCGCATTTGAGGGTTAACCGCTGCATAATACGGTTGGACAACTGGTTCAATTTGAGCACTCACCAAAAATACTATTTTCTTGGATGGTATTTTTCCATTTAGCTGTTCGATCCAATTACGGGCGTTGCTTGCATTCTCAGTAAGCAAAACCACTAAAGAAAAATCACTAACCCGGTGGATATTTTGAAGTTCTTTCTTTGACCAAATATCCTGTCCATTAAGAAAAAGCGGGATCGTACTCTGGGGAGATTGGATAAATTTTTGGATGCCAGTAGTAGCCCCAGATAAATATCCTAAGTTTACCCAATTCACTTCTTCTTGATATTGGTGTTCCCCAATTTGGTTAGTTTGACGGATTAATCGGTCTGCTTGTAGGGGACCTAAAGGATCGGTAGACAATAGTACTAAATAGGCGCCATTAACCATCAATTGGTCTATCAAACCAAATCCAATGGATTGCATCTCCGCAAAATCGCCCGCTTCATAATCTACAATGACCAATACTGGGGATCGTTCCGAAACATTAGATATTGTCTGCCTGGCATCTAAAACGCCAACATCCATCTCCGTCGGTTTGTTTGGAAAAGGATGATAAAAAAGACCCAGGATGGCTGCGGTTAACAAACCCAAGAAAATGAGTATCCGCAAAAACGGGTTAGAGCGTTCAAGCGGTTTACTTTTAGAAGTTTTAGGAGTACGTTCTTCAGTAATTAATTTTTCAAATAATTCAGCTTGCTGTTTTTGTTTTTCCGAAATCAGCAAATTCGCTAATACATTGATGCTTTCCTTTCCTTCCGCAACGAAAGGTTCAACTGGCAATATATCACTGAAACCCGCCAACGGTCCTGCCACCTCTATCTTTTTTTCCTCCTTTAAGGAGGAGCTTTCGGGTTGGGTTTTTAGGCTTTCAGAGCTGGCGCTAACATCCTCGGAGATTCCAAAATCTATTCCTCCGGATTCTTCCTTTGATTGATCTGGCAAATTTGGCGGGAGAGCTTCTTCTTTAGTTCCAGCTTCCTGTAACTCTGACTCAATCAACGATTCATCAATATTGATAAATGGTGGGATTACGCTCCCGAAATATTCCGCGCCACCACGCTCCTCATCCCATTCCTTACCTGCCATATTTTGCAGCCATTCTGGCAAGTCGGTTCCAGTTTGTCTTTCCTCTTGCAATGGTATTTTGGGGGACGCCTTATCTTCGTGGGTTTTAATATTTTTGGGTGGTTGCACCGTCGATTCCACTTGCTGCTCCGGTGAGACTTCTACCTCGAAGGATTCGTTTAATGGAACAGCTGATTCGGCAGGCGGATTACTAGTTGTGCGTTGATTTATGAAATTTAGCCATTCCGGTAATTCTTCCTTGCCCGCAGAAATTTCCGGATTTTCATTTTCCTCTGGTAATTTGGCATTGTGTTTACGTAAATCGCTCAACCATTCTGGTACTTCTGGTTCGCGTTCTGTATCTTCCTGTTCATTTGAAGGGGAACCTAATTCTTCTGTAAAATCCTTCCCTAAATTTCCCAGTGGTATCAAACGAGCATGGCAAAATTCACATTCTTCGGCATCAGATTGATTGGGACGACCACACATTGGGCAATATTGTTTATCCATGGTCATCCTCCGTAAGGACGGTCTGAGCCCAAGATAACTCTTAAACCAGTTGCAATGCTTCCTAATGCAACCCCGATCAAGATACCTCGCACTGCACCATTACTTACAAAATGCAGTAGTGATTTTATGAGGTTTGTTCCTGTGGATAAAAATGGAAATTCCTGTTCCAGAAAAGGTACTGAGATAAATAATCCTACTAAAACTGTTATCAGAAAAACAATGCTAAATAAATCTCTACGCCGGTTAATAATTTTGGTCAATAGGTAGGTTAAGGATACCGCCAAAACAGCTAATAAACTCGCTTCAGTAGGGACGATCACTGCATCATAAAGCCAGGTGCCCATTGGATTGCCCATTCCATAGAATACTCCCAGGATGAGGGTTAGGATTAATCCAATAAAGAAGGCAATATGATAGAAAACATTCCCCTTTCCAGACCTCAGTTGACCCCCGTGCACCCGCACCATATTAATAACTCCAATCCATAAAGCAACCGCCCCGAGGATAAGACCACAATGTAATAAAAAGGTGCTAATCTGACTGATAAGGGTATTCTTTACGAAATAACTGATCAATACGATTAGTCCACTGAAAATTGCAATTATCAAAGAAAGGGAGACATTGTTCTTAGATTTCATAAAACCCCTACGATCTTTAATAGGATCCCAATGATAATCCCTACAATAATTCCCCAGCGCATATAATCTTGAACTAATAAACTGGCTTGGTGCATCGGAGTATTGCCCAAATAAGCACCCGCTGCATAGACCTCTTCACCTATTAAGGGATACCCCCCAGCACCATAGAAGATAGCCTGAGCTGTGAGATCATCACTCCCGCCAATCGATAAATTCCCTTGGCGCTCCGAGGCATCGAGGATTAAACCAAGTTCATTATTAAAATGACCAAGGATGACATCTATAGAAACATCTTCATCTCTAATAATAGCTTGGGTTCCAATTGCATAAGAAAATGGAGTTACACCAGCCATTTGCGCTTCATTAATTAGGTTTATATTGGGTTTCCCCAAACCTCGATAAGAATGATTGAGAGTATCCTGAGATAGGATCATTAGTTCACCGGTACCTGATGTGGTAATCGGTGATTTATCTCCATATAAAGCGACCCTCGAGAACCGATCCAAGGTACTCAGCCCTATAAGTCCACTACCGAAGGGTTCGCCAAAGAGGCTTCCCCATCCGAGAGCAAGATGGATTCGTTTTCCATCTTCAACCGACACACCAATCGAACGACGGAGATATCGGAACGCTTCGATTTCTCTCAATAATTTCTTTTTTTTCTTGTCTAAAACGAAATGAGCTGCTACCAAAAGCAAAATGAATAAAAACAAAAAAGCTAACCCAATCAAATTCACTAGATTCATAATTTATGATCCTTTAGATAACCCAGAAAAGCTTTTCGCACTGGCTTATCATCCAACGGGGTCATAAGGTCGTCTAAGAATTTTTTCTGCTTTTCTGAGAAAGCAAAAGGCTGCACAAAATAGAGAAGATTCGAGAATAATTCATCGAATCCACTTAATAAATCGGTAATATCTTCAACAATACCCATTAATCCCCATTTGTTAGTAGCTTGGATCCAACGATCCCAGATATTATGTTCATTAGACATATTTACAGTATAGCATAAAACTAATTTTATATTCTTTGACCAAAATAGCAATAAATCATGACATTCTGGATAGCCATTCCCTACAAGGAATGCCTAGCCTAAGAGCGATCCATCCTTGCCTACGATCTCGTCATTAGGCATTGGATATATTCTCAATGGTAAGAAAAATAAAATCGGGATGGGTCGTCCCTACACCATAGAGCTTACAGGCACAAACAAGGATCAAGAAAATTACTTTTATCGCTCGTCTCCTTTGCAATGGTAGTTTCTTCAAAATAACAAAACGTCTTTAACTGTGAGGTCATTTCCAATGGTAATCAAGGCGATAGTTAAATTTATGGTAAAGTACAAAATAATCTGCCCAAACATCCTGCCTGGTAATGATTGCAAGTTTCCTGCCAGCATGATTTTAGTATATGACAGGTTACAAACAATTTTATGTAATATATTACTATCCAATTTATCGGAGAAAGATTAAACTTATCCTGCCTAGCTATTAATTTAACCAGATTTTAAATCTGTATTGTTAGATAAAACTTTTCAAACCAAAATTTTTTGTGGAGTTGAAACATGTCAAAAACTGTTATTACAATTGATGGAAATGAGGCAACCGCTTATGTCGCTTATCGCCTCAGTGAAGTTATCGCAATTTATCCGATAACCCCTTCCTCAACAATGGGAGAATTTGCAGATGAGTGGGCTACTTTAAAAAAGCCAAATATTTGGGGTACGGTCCCTTCGGTGACTGAAATGCAATCGGAAGGAGGCGCAGCCGGAGCAGTTCATGGCGCAATCCAAGCCGGTGCTCTGACCACCACCTTTACAGCCTCACAAGGCTTGCTCTTAATGATCCCGAATATGTTCAAAATCGCTGGAGAGTTGAGCCCCACGGTCTTCCATGTCTCTGCTAGAACGGTTGCTGCCCATGCCCTATCAATTTTTGGGGATCAATCTGATGTTATGGCTTGCCGATCTACTGGGTTTGCCCTGTTAGCATCAAATTCTGTACAAGAAGCCCATGATCTGGCAGCCATTGCCCATGCATCCACTCTTAGGGCACGGGTTCCTTTTTTACATTTCTTTGATGGATTCCGTACCTCTAGTGAAGTCAATAAAATCGAGCAGCTCAGCGAAGAGGATCTTCGTTCCCTTATTGATGATTCGCTCATCCAAGCCCATCGCTCACGCGCTTTATCCCCCGATCATCCTTTTATCCGAGGCACCGCCCAAAATCCTGACACTTTCTTCCAAGAACGGGAGACGGTTAATCCCTTCTATAATGTTTGCCCGGAAATTGTCGCAGAAGTCATGGAGAAATTCGCCCAAATAAGCGGCAGAACCTACCATCTGTTTGATTATGTTGGTGATCCTGAAGCAGAACGAGTTATTGTGATGATGGGTTCGGGAAGTGAAACTGCCGGAGAAACTGCCCGCTATCTATTAGAAGCCGGGCAAAAAGTGGGTGTCCTTAAAGTCCATCTCTACCGTCCTTTCTCCGTTCTCCACTTCCTCGAAGCTCTCCCACCCACCGTCAAATCCATCGCAGTCTTAGATCGCACCAAAGAACCCGGTGCAGCTGGCGAACCACTTTATCAAGATGTCGTCACTGCCATTAACGAAGGACTCGCGGAAGGGAGCGTCCCTTACACCCAGTTCGCAAATCGCCCTTACCCCCGGGTTATCGGTGGTCGTTATGGGTTATCCTCCAAAGAATTTACGCCTGCAATGGTCAAAGCAGTGTTCGATGAGC
The DNA here is from genome assembly GCA_002402275.1 of Anaerolineales bacterium UBA4823. GTDB lineage: Bacteria > Chloroflexota > Anaerolineae > Anaerolineales > UBA4823 > UBA4823. Next base: position 5,051 of record DHFN01000197.1, on the reverse strand, counting down.
TTCAAAAAGCTGATCCTAAAAACCACTTCACTGTCGGCATTGAAGATGATGTCACTAAAACCAGCCTGGATTTTGATCCAACCTTCGACATCGAAGACCCTCAAACTGTCCGCTGTGTCTTCTGGGGATTAGGCTCCGATGGAACGGTAGGCGCAAATAAAAATTCGATCAAAATCATTGGCGAAGAAACCGATAACTGCGCTCAAGGTTATTTTGTTTATGACTCCAAGAAGTCAGGTGGCGTGACGATTTCTCACTTGCGGTTTGGTCCAAAACCGATTCGAGCGCCTTATCAAATAAGTCAAGCCAATTTTGTGGCTTGCCATCAATTTTCTTTCCTGGAACGCTTTGATATCACCAAGATGGCGATTCCTGGCGCAGTATTCTTGTTGAATAGCATATATGGGGTTGATGAGGTCTGGGATCATCTCCCCAAAGAAACCCAAAAAGATATCGTCGAGAAAAAGTTAAAGTTCTATATTATTGACGCATATGAAGTTGCCAAGAAAACTGACATGGGAACCCGGATCAATACCATCATGCAAACTTGCTTCTTCGCCATCTCGGGTGTTTTACCTAAAGAGGAAGCCATTCAACAAATTAAAAAAGCCATTCAGAAAACTTATGGCAAACGGGGGGAAGCAGTGGTTAAGAAAAATTTCGCCGCAGTGGATCAAGCATTAGAAAATCTTTATGAGATTAAAGTACCTGATAAGATTACAAGTCAGTTTACCCGCCGTCCATCTGTACCAGAAGAAGCACCAGAGTTTGTTCGCAACGTTTTAGGGAAAATGATTGCTCTCGAAGGCGATTCAATCCCCGTCAGTGCTTTTCCAGTGGATGGCACTTATCCGTCTGGAACAACCCAATGGGAAAAACGCAATATTGCATTGGAAATTCCCGTTTGGGAACCAAGTCTCTGTATTCAATGTGGAAAATGTGCCATTGTCTGCCCGCATGCCGTAATTCGAGAGAAGGTTTATGACCCTAGTTACTTAAAGAATGCCCCCGAAGGTTGGGTTTCACTAGATGCTAAATTCAAAGAATTACCAGGTATGAAATTTACCATCGCTGTGGCACCCGAGGATTGCACCGGCTGTAGTATCTGCGTAGAAGCATGCCCAGCTAAAGATAAAACTCAAGTAGGTCGGAAAGCGATCAACATGGCACCTCAACCCCCCATTCGGGAAAGCGAACGGGTAAAATGGGATTATTTCCTCTCCATCCCCGAAGTAGATCGGACTGCAATCAGCACTCGGACGGTGAAGAATTCCCAGTTACTCCAACCATTATTCGAATTCTCAGGTGCTTGTGCTGGCTGTGGTGAAACTCCTTATCTTAAATTGCTTACTCAGCTCTTTGGTGATCGTCTAATGGTTGCCAACGCGACTGGTTGTTCCTCAATCTATGGCGGCAACCTTCCAACCACCCCTTGGGCAGTCAACAAAGAAGGACGTGGACCAAGCTGGTCAAATTCCTTATTCGAAGATAACGCTGAATTTGGTTTAGGCTTTCGACTTTCTTTGGATAAACAAAATGAATATGCTCGGGAATTACTACCAAAATTCGCCGGTATCCTGGGGGAAAATCTAGTAGATGCCATTCTCAATGCTGACCAATCCACCGAAAGCGGAATTCGACAACAAAGAGAAAGAGTAGCCCAATTAAAACAAACATTAGAGAAAGAAAATACCCTTGAAGCAAAGCAACTTCTTTCCATTGCCGATTCACTCGTCCAGAAAAGTGTCTGGATTGTGGGTGGGGATGGTTGGGCGTATGATATTGGGTATGGCGGTCTCGATCATGTGCTAGCCTCAGGTCGCAACGTCAACCTCATCGTGCTGGATACCGAGGTTTATTCCAATACGGGTGGACAGGCTTCCAAATCCACACCACTAGCTGCGGTTGCCAAATTCGCTGCTGCCGGAAAAGGACTGCCCAAAAAAGACTTAGGGATGATCGCCATGGCTTATGGATATGTCTATATCGCCCGTATTGCCATGGGTGCCAGCGATCAACAAACTCAAACCGCCCTCCTAGAAGCGGATGCTTATCCCGGACCATCGTTAGTGATTGCTTATTCTCATTGTATCGCACATGGTTATGACCTGAAATACGGACTGGAACAACAAAAATTGGCTGTTGCATCTGGCGTCTGGCCTCTCTACCGTTATAATCCCCTCCTGGCAGAGGAAGGGAAAAACCCGCTCATACTCGATAGTAAGGATCCAAGTATACCGATAGAGCAGTTCGCTTACAATGAGACCCGCTATAAGATGCTGGTCCAAACGGATGAACAAAGGGCAGAAATGTTGATCAAACTTGCTCAACAAGATGCCAACCGGCGTTGGGAGTTATATCAACAAATGGCAGCAATGACTTATAGCAATCCAAATGCTGGGAACAGCAACCCCGGAGATTAAGCATATACAACTGAGGGCTTACCGGATTAGTAAGCCCTCTTTTTCTCATTTTCTATTGAGGAGGAAAACATGGTAGATCTATCCACAAATTATTTAGGGATTGAATTAAGAAACCCTCTCGTCGCTTCTGCATCCCCACTTACTCAAAAGGCGGAGACAGCCCAACAACTCGTCAAAGCAGGTGTTTCCGCAATTGTGATGCCATCCTTATTTGAGGAACAGATCCTGCGCGAGAGCTTAAAACTTGATCAGGATCTTACCCGCGGCACCGAACAATTCGCTGAGGCTCTTACCTATTTTCCAGAAGTTGGACAGTACAGTATTGGACCAGATACCTACCTGCAAAATTTATCCAAAATCAAAAAATCTGTTTCTGTGCCAGTGATCGGGAGTTTAAACGGTTATACCGATGGAGGCTGGGTTGAATATGCCCAAAAAATTCAAGCTGCGGGTGCCGATGCATTAGAGTTAAACCTTTACTACCTTGCCACTGACCCAGAATTAACTGCGAATGAATTGGAAGATAAGTACCTCCAATTGGTGCGCAATATCCGCAACAAAGTGCAGATCCCATTAGCGGTCAAATTAAGTCCTTTCTTCACCTCCCTGCCTAATTTCTCTAAACACCTTGCCGAGTGTGGCGTGAATGGCATCGTACTGTTTAACCGTTTTTATCAACCTGATTTTGACTTAGAAGAATTAGAAGTTGTTCCGCACTTGATCTTAAGCAATTCAAACGAAGTGCGCCTCCCATTGCGTTGGATTGCCCTCTTATACGGGAAAATCCCAGTTGATTTTGCCCTTACCAGTGGCGTTCATACTGCCGAAGATATGCTCAAAGCGTTAATGGCGGGAGCAAAAATAGCCATGATCACCTCAGCTTTCTTACAAGAAGGCAGCGAATTTGCCACAATGCTACTAGAAGACCTACAAAAATGGATGGAAGAGCATGAATACACATCGGTCAAACAAATGATTGGCAGCATGAGCCAAAAAGCAGTTGCTGATCCAGCAGAGTTTGAACGAGCTAATTATATGAAAGTGCTTGCTTCATATTAGATGTAACAGACCCTAATGGTTTTATTTTGTTGATCGGTTGATTATTCATACAATTGAAACCTTTAGGGTCTCTATATGTATAATACTTAAACCATTGAAGCATATCGATATTCTACCAACCGGAATGATCTGATTATTCAGGTCATCCTATATCCTGTAAATTCTGTCGTTCTTTCTCTGTTTATCTTGTTAACCTTGTAAATCCTGTCCTTCTTTCTCTGTTTATCTTGTCAATCTTGTAAATCCTGTCTCTCCATTTCTTATTTATCTTGTCAATCCTATAAATCGTATCTCTCCATTCCCTATTCATCTTGTCAATCCTGTAAATCGTGTCTTTCTTTTTCCGTTTATCTTGTCAATCTTGTAAATCCTGTCCTTCCACTCCCTATTTATCTTGTTAATCCTGTTAATCCTGTCCTAATTCTAGAAATAAAAAAGCTGTCGGAGACCGACAGCTTTGAAACATAACCTCATAAGGAGATGTAAAATGAATGAAAATTATTCCTCGATATCTGGTTCATCAGCAAATTTCTTATGCCGATAAACGATTCGTCCCCGGGTGAGATCGTACGGTGACATTTCCACTCTTACCTTATCCCCCAGCAAGATCCGAATGTAATACTTACGCATTTTCCCGGACAGATATGCCAGCACATCATGTCCATTCTCTAAGCGCACCTTAAACTGGGTACCCGGTAAAGCTTCAATTACCGTTCCTTCTACTTGAATCTTATCTTCATCTTTTGCCATTTACACCTCCGTCTAGGATTTCCGCCGGTAAACTATTCAATCTCGATAGTTTGTTTTCGTTTGAAGCGCCGGCTAGCTTTCTTCTTTTGAATGCGCCGCAATTCACTCTTTGAAACGAACCAGCGTTTCCGGCGTACCGTACTCAGGACGCCACTCTTGGCTACTTTTTTACGGAATCGTTTAAGTAACGAATCTTGGGATTCATTCTGTCGTAAATTCACTGCAGTCAACGAAATTCACCTCCTTTCAGGTTCGAATCAAAAAATTCGGCTGAAATTCGCGCATTCAGCCGGCAGGGTTTGATCGTGAAGGAACAAGAACAAGAAGCTAACCTGATAAAAGTACCTCCTAAATACACCCAAATCAATAGCTGAAATAGCGCAAATCAATATTTAATATACCACAAAAGACAGGAAAAATAAATAGAGATTAAAAAGAAATTAAAATTGTCACGACCTAGCGAGCAAGGCTTTCTTTCATTTCCCGGACAACCTTTGATAGATAGGCTTTCAATTCACATATGCCGATTTCTTCTTCCATACAATATCCCTAATCCTTATGGTTTTGATTTTAACCACATCTGGACGCAAGTAGAATTATGGTCAACTTAAGTAGCTGGTATATAAAAAAAAACCCCCCGTCCTCTTTCGAGTCGGGGGTTTTAAAGTTCTCTTGGCAATGACCTACTCTCCCNNNNCTCCGTCGCTCCAATCACCAAGAGAAATCTTTTCTAGAGAATTACTGAAAATATTGAATAAGCTTCCGAAAAATTCCGAGTTCTCCGCATCACGGTAAAGCCCTCGACCATTAGTACGGCTT
>DHFN01000136.1 GCA_002402275.1 Anaerolineales bacterium UBA4823 | reverse complement strand
TGGCTTTTGGCCAAATGAATGAACCCCCAGGCGCTCGAATGCGCGTTCCTTTTACGGCTCTGACCATGGCGGAATATTTCCGCGATCAAGCCAGGTACCCTGTCCTTATCTTTATCGATAACATTTACCGCTTCATCCAGGCTGGCTCAGAAGTTTCCACACTTTTGGGCAGGCTGCCCAGTGAATTAGGCTACCAAGCTACTTTAGACTCGGAAATGGGACTGTTGCAAGAACGCATTACCTCAACAAGCGGCTCGAGCGTGACCTCTGTGCAAGCTGTCTATATTCCTGCTGATGACGTCACCGATCCAGCAATTACTGCAACCTTTTCGCATCTGGATGTGATTTCAGTCCTTTCCCGGCGCATATTCTCTCTGGGCTTATATCCCGCCATCGACCCGCTGCAATCGAGCTCCACGCTGCTCAAACCTGAGATCGTTGGTCGAAAGCATTATGAGACTGCCACTCAAGTGAAGGCGACTTTAGCCCGCTATGAGGAGCTGCAGGACCTTATCGCCATTTTAGGCATGGAAGAGCTCTCCCAGAGCGATCAGCAAGTTGTGATCCGAGCAAGACGAATCCAGCGCTTCTTGACCCAGCCATTTTTCACTGCAGGAGCTTATGTTGGGCAGGAAGGCAGATACGTCCCTGTGGAAGATACCATTGATGGTTTTGCAAGGATTTTATCCGGTGAATTTGATGAGCTACCTGAGCAAGCTTTTTATATGTCTGGGAAAATAGACGAAGTGATTGCAAAAGCTAAAGTTATGGAAAGAGAACAGGCTGAGTAAAATAAGATGAATTCCGTGAAACCTAATCTTCTCCGTGTTGAGGTCTTGAGCGTTACCGGCACCGTCTTGGAGCTGGAAAACATTCACAGCCTAAAAGTGCTCTTAGAAGATGGGTCGTCAATCGGAATTTTACCCGGCCATGCGCCTCTGATTTGCGCAACAGCAGACGGTTTACTGTTTTATAATGATGATAACGGCAAGAAATCGGTTTACATTAACGAGGGTGTATTAACCGTTAGGGATAACCTTGTGAGCATTTTGACGACACACTGACACTACCAATGCAAAATGAAACAAATGAGCACCTGTCAGATGCGGAATTGCCAAGGCTTGAAGAGAATAGTGCCCCAGGCGAGGCAATCCAAAAGAAATATCAAAAAAAACCTATGCTCACAGGTCGAGATTTAAGGGCTTCCTCACTCGGATGGGAAATCGCCATTCCGATTGGTGTTGGACCACTCATTGGCTTTTTTATCGATAAGCACCTTAACACAGGCACTTATTTTACCCTAACATTTCTAGGCTTGGGTGTTCTTCTGGCTGTACTTAGCGTTCTCAAGTTTATCAGCGAAGAATTTGAAATTATGCAAAACGAATTGGAGAAGAAAAGAGAAGAAGAACGCAAGCAAAAAAGGGAACAAGAAATTTACAATGAGCAAGAGAATAAACACACATGAATGATGTTATCGCAAAAATAGGTTTAATCATCCTGAGCTGTGCTTTGGGCATAGGATGGTCATTATTTTCTATACGCATCATCCGGCAGAACGTGGAATCGAGGACCGGTCAAGCCTCCTCACGAAAAATCCTTCCGACTGTCCTCATGAACCTTTTACGGTGGGCTCTTTTGATTGTTCTTTTATATATTTTTGTCAACGCAGGCATTCTCTACGCCCTCTGTTTTGTCTTTAGCTTAACCGCAGCACATTTTTGGCAGATCATACGGATGAATAAAATGGCTAATCGCCCAAGTGAACCCGACGGAAAGGAATAAATCGCGTTTATGGAAATAACTGAACACCCGATTGTATTTTATTTGTTAGGAATTCCAGTAAGAGACACTGTCGTATACACGTGGCTGGTGATGGTAATTATCATCTTGGGCGTTATCTTGATCGAAAAGATTAAACCGAATTTGTTAGCAACATTGCTTGACGCTATCATCGGGGTTATTAGCAGCGTTTTAGATGAGGAAAACCTCAATCCCTACATTCCAATTTTGGGATCCTTCATGGTTTTTATCTTTTTCTCCAGCGCTGCTTCGATCATCCCAGGGGTAAAATCCCCAACATCCGATATAAATACAACCATTGCATTAGCCCTTATCGTGTTTCTTGCGGTGCATTATTACGGAATCAGAAAGAAGGGCTTCCTGGGTTATCTCAAGGAATTTGCAACACCAATCTTCTTGTTCCCACTTGAAATTATCAGCCAATTTAGCCGCACAATTTCATTAGCTTTGCGTCTTTTTGGCAATATCTTAGGTGGCGACTTGATTTTTGCCATCGTTTTATCTATCATTCCTATGTTTGTACCCGTAGCCGTGGCTGGTTTGGGCCTTTTCACGGGTATTTTACAAGCCTATGTATTTACCATTTTAGCTTCTCTCTATATTGGTTCTGCAGTCGCAATCAATAAAGAGGAAAGTTCTAAGAAAGAATCAAAAAAACAAATTAAAGAAAAACGAAAGGAATTAGCAAATGAATCTTAGTCCAGAAGTCTTAGTAACCATTGTAAGTATTATCACCTCGGGTATTGTAATTATGGTCGGGGTGATCGTGCCGGAGACGTGGGAAGGCAAGATAGCCACCAAAGCCGTCGAGGGCATCGCACGACAACCGGAAGCCGCAGGGGAATTGAGGACAACCATGATCATCGCCATGGCTTTGGTTGAAACCGGTGTTATCTTCCAGCTCCTTGTGGTCATGATATTGCTATTTGCTAACCCTCTAATTACACGATTCTTTGGTGGCTAAACGATGCTGGATATCTTTCTCGACACAATCGGTTGGGAGATAATAAATTTTATTATCATCACGGTTGCTCTCTATTACCTGGTCTTCAAACCAATGGCCAGGAATGCAGATCGGCGGGCAAAAGAAAAAGCCGAATTGCTGAGAGAACTTGAAGAAGACCGTGAAGAAGCTGCGCGTAAACTTGAGGAGATCAACCGGCGCTTGAGCCATTTGGACGAGGAGATTGAACAAATCTTGCAAGAGGCTTACGAAAAGAGCAGAGCTAGGCAAGAAGAGCTCCTGCAAGCAACGTATGAAGAAGCCGCGCAAATCATGGCAGACGCCATTAAGCAAGCCAGGCAGGAACAACGTGCTGAACTAAACAAAAATAGGCAGGTTTTCACCGATACCATCCTTCAAATTACCAGGGAAATCCTGCAACAGGTCATACCTCCTCAGGTGAACGACATCTTAATAGATGACCTCACCACCCGCATCTGGACCCTAGGCGAAGATGATGTCCAAAGGCTAAATACCATCCGGGGTTCCTTAGAAGAACAAATACCGATTATTGATTTAACCGTCGTGCGGCCACTGACTATCGAACAGCAATCTAAGCTCTATAACACCTTTAGCGCTCTGGCTGATAAAGACGTCGAAATCAATGTTGAAGTGGAACCCCACCTCATCGCTGGCGTTCGTGCCCACGTAGGAGACTTTGTACTCGATAACTCAGTCCTCACCAATGTGGAGAATTTACGCACCGAGGTCAACAAAATTTTAGAACAACTGAGCAGGGAGTCACATGAGCATGCCATCGGAGAAAGATAATCTGCTTCAAGGGTTTGCTGAAAAGCTGGAGAAAGACTCCCCATTGAATATTCCCACTGACGTGTTCGTTACCGAGGTCAAATCCCATGTGGAAGGCCTTGGTGAGCCTATTCAAGTTTATGGAGACATCAGCAAATTTTTACAGATTTTAATTGAGGCGAGTAAATCAATCTCACCTAAGCTGTTATTTCGCAGCGTTGGCACAGTCCAATACATTGGCAATGGTGTTGCCACCCTGAGCGGGCTTCCCGATGCGAGCTTAGAAGAGTTGGTCAATTTCCCCAATGGGATCCAGGGCATGGTCTTGAGTTTGGACCAAAAGTATGTAGACGTGCTTTTACTCGGTCCTGACTTGGGCATCCGGGGCGGTGACTTAGCAGAAGCCACCGGCCAGCGTTTGAATGTGCCGGTGGGCTTTCAATTTTTAGGACGTGTGATTGATCCCCTAGGAAACCCGATCATGAACGATGCCCAAATTGTTCCTTCGGAGTATCGATCGATTGAAAAAGTTGCCCCGGGTGTTACCGAGCGTGCACCTGTGGATACACCTCTCTATACGGGTACTAAGGTCATCGATGCTCTCTTCCCCTTGGGACGTGGCCAACGCGAGTTGATTGTAGGTGACCGCCAAATCGGTAAGACGACCTTAGCTTTGGATACCATCTTACAACAACGGGAATCAAACGTTGATTGCATATATGTTTCTATTGGACAGAAAAAGGCGTCCGTTTTGAACGCCTTAGAAATCCTGGAAAAGGGCGGCGTCATGCCAAAGACAACAGTAATTGTTGCCAGCCCAGATGACCCGCCGGCATTGCGTTACCTCGCTCCATATACTGGGGTAACCCTAGCCGAGTTTTATATGGATTCCGGGAGAGACGTGCTCATTGTTTTTGACGACCTCTCAAAGCATGCCGACACCTATCGCGAAATTAGTCTCCTGCTGCGGCGTCCACCTGGTCGCGAAGCCTATCCGGGCGATATTTTCTACCTGCATTCTCGTCTATTAGAACGGGCGTGTCGTCTAAACGAGGAACACGGCGGAAAGAGTATCACTGCTTTGCCTATCGTCACTACGCAACGTGGGAACATTTCTAGCTATATCGTGACTAATCTTATTTCGATTACTGACGGTCAGATTATCTTAGATACAGACCTATTCAATAAGGCAAATCTGCCTGCCATCGATGTGGGCAAATCTGTCTCTCGTGTGGGGTCAGCTGCCCAGGAACCTGCCATGAAAAAGGTGTCCAGCGCGCTAAAATTGGAGCTTTCTCAATACGAAGAGGTAGCTCACTTTGCCCGCTTCGGCACTGATGTGGGCGAAGTAACCCGGCGCCAGATTGAACATGGAAGAAAGCTTCATAGATTATTAAACCAAGGACCAAATCAACCGGTGGGGATAATCGACCAATCCCTCATGTTCTATGCTTTTACGCACGGCTTCTTAGAAGAAGTTGCGGAAGAAGATATCCCTGAGTTCATCAAGGATATGCTCGAGCAATTGCGTAATGAAGCTCCCCAAACCTTAGATGAGCTTCATACCAAACGCGATTTTACTAAAGATATTGAAACACAACTTAATCAAGTTCTGACTCAATTCGCTTCTGAATGGGCGGAGAAACGGACGCAAACAGCATGAAAATGGTAATGGCGGTTATTCCTAAGAAATATGGTGAAACTTTGCTCTCAGATCTCGTTCATGCTGGCTTTTCAACTACGTTCTATGAAACACGCGGGGGCATGCTACGGCAAAGCCAGCTTACTATGCTCATAGCGGTGAAAGATTCTGAGGTGCCGAAAATTTTAGATGTGATTAAGACCAGCAGCCAAAAGCAAAATCAGCGACTGCATCACGGCTTCGGCCTCAAAGGCGGGGAAACCAACAAGATTTCCCCCGATGACGTGCAAACACACGGCAGTGTGGTCATCTTCATTTGGTCCTTAGACCAATTCGAGCTTTCTTGAGGAGATTGAATGTCCGAAGCTCTTGAACGAGCAACCGCTCGGCTGGCAAACCTAGAGGCTATCGAGCCTCTCTTGAATGCCTTGCGTGTGCTTTCGCTCAGTTCCTTGCAAATGACGCAAAAACGTTTGCGCAGTGTGGAAAATTATGCCACACGCTTCACATCTATTGCGCAGCAGCTGGTTCATCTATCTGCTCCCCAGCAAAAGAAGAGCGTGAAAGAAGAAACCGACCCTGATTTTCAAAATACCAAGCAGCAAAAAGCATTACTGCTCATCTTAGGCAGTGTTAGGGGCATTTGCGGGGCGTTTAATCGCAATTTAGCTAACAATAGCAAAGAGATAATCCAAAGATTGCAAACACCAAATAGCACCTTAGAAGTTTGGGCATTTGGTGCGCGTCTGCAGACCAAGCTGCAAGCAGAGCAAATTGCCTTCACCGCCTTTGAACCGCTGATATCCGGCTCCCTGCCGGATGAAGCCAAAGCTAATCAAATGATGCGCACTTGGCTGAAAGAATTCGAAACGGGAGAGTTAGCCAGCTTGGATGTCTTTTCCTACCGCCCACGCAAAAATGGGTCCGGCTACCAACCAGAGATTACCCGCTTACTGCCATATGAGAAACTCCAGGTAGAAACACACCCAGAAGCCCTGCCTATCCCTTGGCCCGAACCAATCATTGAGGGGGACCCAGAGAGTATCCTTGAAAAGATCGAGCGCCACTTGATTGCAATAAAATTTTATGAATTATTATTGGAAACCGCTGCGGCTGAAAATACCTATCGGTACCAGACATTAGAACAGGCTAAGGATACCACTGCAGAGCTCATCGAGGAGCTGACCTTAGAAATCACGATGGAAAAGCGGCACGCTACTACTAAGCAGATTCACGAGCTAATCGTTGGCGCTGGGTTGATTGGTCCACGCTAAATCCTGTACATCCATAAACCCAACCAAAATGCTTACAACTCCATAAACAAGCTTAAAAATTCATGGTAATGCACAGACGTTTATCAAGTAATCGTCAAGTTTTTCTGGGCTTGATTCGTAATAATCGCCGCCAGAATTAATGTTTATAGCATGCTGTGGTAAGATTCACAATGTTTTAGAAATAGGGAGAAAATATATGTCTGAAACTGAACAAACACCTTCCTTGCAAGCCCCCTGCACTTTTATCCTGGTTCGCCACGGGGAAACAGCTTCGAATGTGCGTAACACTTTCCGCGGACGTACGGATGTGCCGCTGAATGAAACTGGTTTGGCGCAAGCCCAGGCTGTTGCTGCGCGCATAGCTCAGGGCTGGCATCCAGCCGCACTGTATGCCAGCCCAATCAAACGCGCCATGCAGA
>DHFN01000013.1 GCA_002402275.1 Anaerolineales bacterium UBA4823 | reverse complement strand
ACCGGATTGAATGAAACTCGCCGAGCATTACGTGCCCTGCGCGCTTCACCCCTGGAAGAGTTGGGACTTGCCAATGCTATTCGCACTCTCGCTGAAGATGTTGCTTCCCGCGGCAATCTGGCATTGGAGATTCACGTTCCGGAAAATGTGGATGATCTTTCTCCCGATATCGAACAGGGGTTTTTCCGAGTAGCACAAGAATCACTTGAAAATGTGGTCCACCACGCTCAAGCCTCCCGCTTATCGGTAAACCTCGAATCTAGAGATAAACAAATCATTTTGTCTATTTCTGACAATGGGAAGGGAATCGATCATAGAAAGTTACCCGAAGAGCGGGGGCTAGGGATTAAAGGGATGAAGGAGCGTGCGGAACTCATGGGCGCTACCATACAATTCCAATCACCTCCTCAGGGCGGAACAACCGTTATTCTTTCTATGGAGCAGAAGACATGATCCGAGTTTTAGTATGCGATGATCAAGCTGTAGTTTGTGACGGCTTGGAGATGATCCTGAATGCCGATCCGGAAATCAAAGTAATTGCAACCGCTTATGATGGCGAAGAAGCCCTTCAGCGCATCGATCAAAGCAGGCCTGACGTTGTGTTGATGGATTTGAAAATGCCGGGGATGAACGGAATTCAAGCAACTCGCGAGATTCACCAAAGATATCCTGATATTAAAGTACTGGTGTTAACGACGTATGGCGACGATGAATGGGTTTTAGATGCGGTTCGTAGTGGTGCAGTTGGTTATTTGCTCAAAGGCACCCCTCGCGCTGACCTAATAAAAGCAATCAAAGGTACCGCGGCGGGATTGTCGCACATCGATCCGGCAGTAGCCGGTAAGCTTATTGCCGCAGTGGCACAAAACCCAACTTCTAATGATACCACGGTTGCCAACAGCTTGAGCGAACGCGAATTGGAAGTGCTACGCCTGCTGGCAATGGGATTGACCAACGCCGAAATAGCCGAAAAACTATACCTCACCCGCGGGACAGTGCGCAATTACACCAGCTCGATTTTATCCAAATTAGGTGTAGAAGACCGCACCCAAGCTGCGCTCATCGCTGCCCGCTATGGTTTGGTGGATTAGAATAATAGTTGTTAACAACACCTCCCCTCTTTCTCTTGCGTTCCCATCATTCTTGATATATTATTGAATTACTAATTGAAGAGGAGTAAGCGGTATGATTGCCGTATTAACCGATACTACTGCTAGCATTCCCGTCGATCTAATCGAGGAATTGCAAATTGAACTGGTTCCCTATTACATCATGCGCAATAATGAAACCCTGCGAGATGGAATAGATATTCAACCCGATGAGTTTGCTCAATATCTAATGGCAGCCCGTACGCTGCCAACGACTTCGAATCCCAGCCCCGGGGATTACATCAAAGGTATAAAAAAATTAGCCGAGCGCACTCGCGAAATTGTCAGCATCACCATGACTTCCAAAGGTAGTGGAGCATATCAATCATGCCGAGCGGCTGCAGAAATGATGAGCGAACACTTGCCACACTTGCGCGTAGAAGTGGTCGATTCATTGCAAACCGCTATGGCGCATGGTTGGTCAGTCATCGAAGCAGCGCGGACTGCCCGACAGGGTTTGGGAATCAAAGAAGTGGCAGCCAAAGCCCGAGAAATTGCTGCAAAAACTCATATGCTTCAAACGAACGATACCTTGCGATATCTCTATATGGGCGGACGTATCGGAAAAGCACAGTCCCTGATGGGCTCTTTACTTAATATCAAACCTATCGTCACCATGGAAGACGGCATCATAGTGCCTTTAGGTACAGCCCGTACTCGTCATAAAGCATATATGAAAATGGTCGATCTTGTCAGAGAGAAAGTGGGGCAAGGAGGAAAAATCAAAATCGCTTTTACCCACTGCGCTGCAATGGATCAGCTTGAAATCCTAAAGGATGAATTCAGCAAGCATTTCCAATGCGTGGAGGTGCTGGTTTCTGCGTTAGCACCCTCCTTGGCGGTCCATTCCGGACCTGGTACGGTTGGGCTGGCTTATCTCCCTGTATAAGCACCAAAACAATCCATTGAGGGTGTTGAAAAAGATTAAGCNNTCTCGATGGTATTCATGGAAATGAGCGGGCTGGAACGGTAGATCTCGATCCCGATCCGGGCGTAGCGGATGGTGGAACGAGTGATCTCGGCGTCGCCGTTCTCAAGGACACGGATCCCGCGCCAGCAGGAAGTCGTTTCAGCTCCCTGGAAGGTCACGCCGTCAGCGATCAGGGCTCCGTTTTCGACGATGATCTCAATTTTATGGGAATCAGCCCCGGCAGAATATGGGGCTGCATCCGTACAGTTGACCGTCACTGTAACGCCCGACTGGATGGTCAGCGTCGCGTTATTGGTGATGACCAGGTCCGCGGTCAGGGTGCCGTTGGTATCGATGATCGTGTCAGTCGTGACCGCCACATAAGCCTGCACCGGCCTGGCGGGCAGGAACGCGAACAGGACTGCGGTGATGAGGATAATGGCAAACCACCTGGAAAATTTCATAACACACTCCTTCAGAAAATAAGAATATGAGGGTTGTGGCGAAGACAACGATGCGTAGAAGAGACAGGATTCATGCACTTAACAGCATATTCCCTGACCGTCAAAAAAACGTCAACTATTGGGGGAAGAGGGTGTTGAAAAAGATTAAGCCACAATGTGCAACGCACCTTTGAGGTGCGTTGCACATGCATAATTAGCTTCACCCTTACCCAACCTCCCCCAAAAATCAAGGACAGATTTTTGGGGTATGAGTTAAAATATTGCTTTTTTCAACACTTTCAACCATTCAACTCGATATTTTTACAGCGAACACTTTCACGTTAAATTAAAATATGCTTAATTTATGGTGTTCCACTCCTTAAATTAAGCTAATTATTGGGTATTTCACTCCATAAATTATGACAAAATTAGGGAGTTGTGTTACAGTTGTCGAATGTATCGCCGTGCATATGAACCATTGGATAATTACATTCAACCGGGAAAGGTTTTGCTTATCTACGGCCCACGTCGCGTCGGCAAAACCACACTCCTACATCATTTCCTATCAACTACCTCTTTAAAATATAAGTTTGAATCGGGAAACAATATTCAAATCCAACAAATCCTCGGTTCAAAAGATTTCTCGAAAATTATCCCGTTTATCGAGGGATATGATCTACTCGCAATAGATGAAGCGCAAAACATCCCGAATATTGGTTTAGCGTTGAAGATTATCGTCGACCAGATGCCTAACATAGTCGTAATTGCCACCGGCTCTTCATCATTTGAGTTAGCTGGACAGGTAGGAGAACCACTTACTGGGAGAAAACGCACTCTCATTCTTTACCCATTATCTCAAAATGAACTGCTAAAACATTTTAACCAATTTGAGTTACAGCAAAAATTGGAGGAATTTTTAATTTTTGGAAGTTATCCTGAAGTTTTATCTGCTTCTAGGCGCTCCATGAAGATCGACACTATTCTTGAAATTGCGAATTCCTATTTACTAAAAGACATCTTTGCTTTCGATCGAATTAAAAATTCCCGCGCTATTCTGAATCTTATCCAACTGTTGGCTTTTCGAATCGGCAGCGAAGTGTCGATTAATGAATTGGCTACCCAAGTTGGTGTTGATACGAAAACAATTGGACGCTATTTAGACTTGTTGGAAAAATCATTCGTATTAATTCGCTTAAATGGATTTAGCCGCAACCTGCGCCAGGAAATAACAAATAAATCTAAATACTATTTTTTTGACAATGGAATCCGCAATGCAATTGTGGCTCAATTCAATCCTTTAGAACAACGCAATGATGTTGGCTTGTTATGGGAAAATTTTTTATTTTCTGAGAGAATGAAACATCGCAGTTATTCTTCAATATATGCAAATACTTTTTTTTGGCGAACTTATGACCAAAAAGAAATAGATTTGATCGAGGAACGAGAAGGTGATCTTGTTGGTTATGAATTTAAATGGAATACCCCAAAAATCCTGTTGCCTCCAAAATTATGGCAGCAAACCTACCCCAAAGCAAAATTTTCCGTGATCACTCCGGACAACTATCTTGAGTTTACAACCAATACACAAAAATAAGATGTATCAATAAACCTAATGGCCAGCCAACTTAAAATTTCTATCTTTGCACTTTTAAATTAAAAGGAGACCCTAAAGGTTTCCATTGCGAATCATCATTA
>DHFN01000229.1 GCA_002402275.1 Anaerolineales bacterium UBA4823 | reverse complement strand
TGCTGACTCCAAATTTGAGCAATTATTGCGAATTTGGTAATTTCTTAATGTATTATTCAAAAAATACTTATCATAGTAATCAGCACGATTAAAATTGACTTGGATTAATAATTGCAATGGATTAAATCACCTAAAAGAGAGGAATAATTGTGAATATTCACACACAGGAATTATACCGTTCTGGCGTCAGCCTCTGGCTCGATAACATAACCCGCGGTTTATTAGATAATGGAATATTAAAGAAATACATTTTTTGTGAGATCTTGGAATGACTTGCTTGCTAGTTTAGAAGCCAAAGGGAATTCGTAACTTTTTGAGAAAATGTCCCATAAAAAAACTAAGGAGATCAACGATGAGTCAAGATTTGTTTCCCCATCTCCCCGAACGGATTAATGGGTTAAAGAAATTAGCTTACAATCTCTGGTGGTCTTGGCAACCGGAGGCACGCAATTTATTTCGTTTGTTAGGGCTTTATCCGTGGCGGGAAAGCCAGCATAACCCAATAAGATTATTATCCATGTTACCAGCCGAAGTTTTAGAGGAAGCTGCTAGCGATGAACAATATCTGCAACATTATGACCATATCATGCAGCGCTTTGAAACGGAAATTACCTCAAGTGATGGTTGGTTTAAAAATACCTATGGAAAAACAACCTCGACCCTTGCATACCTATCGTTTGAATATGGATTACACCCTTCTTTACCGATCTATGCGGGTGGTTTGGGCATTCTTGCCGGCGATCATTTGAAAGAAGCCAGTGATTTGGGGGTGCCATTAGCTGCTGTAGGAATGATCTATTCCAACGGCTATGTACAACAGCGCATCCGTGATGATGGCTGGCAGGATGATGTGCAAATGACCCTTGATCGAACCTATGACCCAATCTTGCCCGTTTTGGACGAGCAAGGGAAACAACTATTGGTGCAGGTTCCAATTTTTGATCCTCCCCTCTTTGTAGCAGTGTGGAAAGTGGCAGTGGGTCGGGTAAATTTGTATTTGATGGACACCAACCTGGAGGTTAATCAACCCTGGGATCGGGCAATTGCCCAATATCTCTATGCCGGCAATTTAGAGCAGCGTCTGAAACAAGAGATTGTGCTTGGAATGGGGGGTATGCGAGTGTTGAACGCATTGAATCTGCAGGTTTCGGCATTACATCTTAATGAGGGGCATCCAGCATTTGCAATTCTTGAGCGCATTTGTGAGCAGATTGAAAAGGGAGAAACTTTTGAGTCGGCTTTTCAAAAAGTGCGTTCGACGACGATCTTTACCACTCACACACCTGTAGCGGCGGGGACGGATGTATTTCCTTTTCCGCTGATGGAACAATACTTTGACAAATACCTCGCTTCCCTGGGGGTTAATAAAAAAAACTTCATGGATTTAGGGATTAATCCACAAGATCCAAATGCTGGTTTTAATATGACCGTTTTTGCTTTGCGTTCCTCGAATTATCGCAATGCAGTCAGCCAGCGCCATGGTGAAGTAGCCAGGCAGATCTGGTCTGGGTTATGGCAGGATAAAAAGCCGGAAGATGTGCCGATCGTTTCCATTACCAATGGTATCCATCTGCCGACCTGGATCGAGATCGTTCAGTTACAACCCTTGTTGCGGCGTTATTTAGGGGAGGATTGGATGGATGGGCAAGACTATCCTGAAACTTGGGCGAAATTGGACAATCTACCTGATGAAGAATTATGGCATCTACATCAGGACCAAAAAGCGATTTTGATCGGACAGATCGATGAACGAACCCGCATGCGTTGGCATCAAGATAAAGTAGCTGCAAGCAGTGTATTGGCTTTTGGCGCCTTATTGGATCCGGAGATTTTAACCATTGGTTTTGCCCGTCGGATGACAGCTTACAAACGGGCTGATTTGATATTTTATGACCAGGAACGCATCAAGCGGATGGTGAATGACCCTTTGCGACCGATTCAAATTATATTTGCCGGGCTAGCTCATCCAGCTGATAATGAGGGAAAAAGGATGATCCAGCATATTTTTCATCTGGCGCAGGATTCGGAGTTCGCTTGTCGGATTGCCTTTGTGGAGAATTATGATCAGGAGCTAGCTCAAACCCTAGTGCATGGTGTAGATGTGTGGTTAAATAATCCTCTGCCCCCCCTTGAAGCCAGCGGTACCAGTGGTATGAAAGCCGCGGTGAATGGAACTCCTAATCTCTCCATTTTGGATGGATGGTGGCTCGAAGGATACAATGGCGAAAATGGTTGGGGATTTGGGGATGGAGAAGTTCAAGGAGACCGGTATGGCTCGGATGCTGTTGCTCTCTACCAGCTTTTGGAAGAGAAAGTAATACCTTGTTATTACGAGCGTTCAGATGACGGAGTTCCCCATGATTTTGTAAGGGTGATGAAAAACTCCATTAAAGCCATTGCTCCTGCTTTTAGCACCCGCAGAATGGTGAAAGAGTATGCCCAGTGCTGCTATGCCCCTGCATTGGGAATGGCGAATATTAACTTGTAGGAGATTGTCCGATAAGTCATGATTGTCATATCGAGATTCATCTATACCGCCGGGAGGCGGCATTCGAAG
>DHFN01000058.1 GCA_002402275.1 Anaerolineales bacterium UBA4823 | reverse complement strand
TGTGCGAGTTTGCCCATTCGATGGGTAATTCAACTGGCAATTTAAAAGAATATTGGGAGGCAGTATTGTCTCATCCTCGTTTACAAGGAGGGTTTATTTGGGATTGGGTAGATCAAGGGATCCGAAAAATCACAGATGATAATGAGGAATGGTTTGCTTATGGCGGTGACTTTAATGATGTTCCCAATGATGGCAATTTCTGCATGAATGGTTTACTCGCTTCAAACCGAATTCCACACCCAGCCGTTTATGAATGTAAAAAGATTTTTCAACCAGTTCAAATCAAAAAAGAATCTCTGAAAAATGGGAGAGTTTCGATTGCTAATCTGTATTCGTTTCAGGAACTATCTCATCTTTATTGTAAGTGGAAAGTTTTAGAAAATGGGGTTGTGATCAAAGAGGGAAAAATTACCGCGCCCATTGATATTTCACCTGGCGATTGCGGTGACCTGACAATTCCTTATGAACCCCTTGAAAAAAAGACTAATTGTGAATATTTCTTGGATTTGAGTTTTTGTATTTCACAGAATATGCCTTGGGCAGATGCCGGTTATGAAGTTGCCTGGGAGCAGATACCCCTTCAAAAGAAATTCAGACAAAAGGAAAAAGTCCATAACAAAAATACACTAAAAAAGGGCCGGGATTTTCAAGTATTAGAAGACCAATCGGGTTATCAAATTACAAACCAAAAAGTAGTATTTTCTTTTAACAAAAAAAATGGGAAAATACAGGATTATTTTTATGAGGGAAGAAAGTTATTTTCAAATGGACCTATATTCAATGTTTGGAGAGCGCCAACCGATAATGACATCGGTCTTTATGGAAGAGAGAAAATGTATTTTTTATGGAAAGATATGGGCATAGATAAATTAAATGAGGACATTTTAGAAATCTCAGAACCATCTACTACGAATGACATTCTCACCATTTCAACAAAAGCGACCTATTTTTCCAATAATTCGAATAATCAATCCCAATGGTGGGGGTATTTGCTGAAGCAGTTAGAAGTAATGCTTTTTCAATGTGTTTCAATATCAGATATAAACCATTTGATCGCGGATTTAAATTTAACTACAGAGAAATTTCAAGGTTTAGAGAAGTATTGGCTTGTTAAAAAACTGGTCGAAATTTGCGAAAATCAAAAATTAATACAATCATTGGCAAGGCATTTGTATCGATATCTTATTTCAACCACGGTAGAAGAGGTATTTTCTAAAGAAAAGGAGTATTTAAAAAATATTTCCCAGTTATCCGAACCGGAATTTGAACAATTTTTTAAAATATCGGATTCTATTCATTTTAATTGCAATTATGAATTTAAATTTTTTGAAAATGGGAAAATTGAAATTGGATTCAAATTTATCCCGATTGGTTCAATTATTCCATTACCGAGAATTGGCTTGGAATTTAATTTGCCAAATGACTATGACAATCTTCTTTGGTATGGCAATGGTCCTTTAGAATCTTACCCAGATAGGAAAACTGGGATGCGGGTAGGTTTATATTTAGAAGATATAATCAAACAAGTTATCTGTTATAGTAGACCTCAAGAAAATGGGAATAAGACTAATGTTCGTTGGGCAGCCTGTTTGGATAGACCATTTTCAGAAGGTTTATTATTTTATAGTGATAGAGATTTTAATATAAGCGCTCATAATTACACCATTCATGATTTAGAAAATGCGCGTCATCCCCATGAAGTGAAACGTAGATCTGAGATCTTTCTATACATAGACTTTTTACATTCCGGCGTTGGAAACGCTAGTTGCGGACCAGGAGTTTTACCAAAGTATAAAGTGATCCCATCCGTCCAGGAATATAATCTTTACCTAACCCCTTTCAACCAAGCCAATCCGGAAATCCGAAAAAGGGTAAAAGAGTTTCGCCTTTTTTGAGAAAACTATCATGCGAACCGCTCAAATTGTTATTGCTCCCGAATCTTATTTGAATTTTAACGAAGGCATAAAAACAATCATTAATGTTATCAAACCAACATTAGGTCCAAGTATTAGAAATGTAATTATTCAGGACCGTCAAATTCAAGATACACCTGAGGTTCTCGATGATGGTGGATTGATTGCGAGGAGAATCACATCTTTAGCAGATAGCAATCAAAATCCTGGTGCGATGTTTATTCGGCAACTACTTTGGCAATTACGCGAAAGCGTGGGTGATGGAACGGCTACTGCAGCAATAATATTCGAAAATGTTTATCAATCTGGATTGAGATATATCCTTTCTGGTGGTAATCCGGCTCTCTTAAGAAATGTTCTAGAAGAAAGTTTAAATACTTTAATTGAATGTTTTGAATCAACTGTTTATGAATTCAAACCGAATAGAGAACTTCTCCAACGAATCATCTATTCAATTTGTGGTGATGATCAATTAGCTATAAGAATAGCCGAAATCTATGAATCCTTAGATAATCAAGGGTTTATTGAACTCCACAAAGCTGAAGGATCGAGCGATGCCCATGAGTTTATTGAAGGCTCTTTTTGGGATGGAGGTTTGATGTCACCTAAATTCATGCTAAACCCCTGGATTATGCGATCTGAAATGATTGATGGGGGTTTAATTTTGACTGATTTAGAGCTCAATGACCCTTCGGAATTAGTAAATTTATTGAACATTGTAGAAAATAAGACACCAAATGGAATTTGTATCGTAGCACAAAAAGTTGCTGAATCAGTAGTATCCTTTTTTTCACAAATCAATAAGCATGATTCAGGTTTTAAAATAATCTGTGTTAAAACTCCTGGCAATTCAATTCAAGAACAATTTGCAAACTTGCAAGATTTATCAATTATAACTGGAGGAAAACTTTATCTTCGAGAAGGTGGGATGTCCCTAATAAACATAAATGATGGCGATATTGGATTGGCGAGAAAAATCTGGGCAGATAAAGATTATTTTGGAATTGTGAGTGGGAAAGGAGATGTTATTAAAATTAAACAGCATATTTATAAAATAGAAAGAAATTTGGAAAATTTAGAGGAAGATAGTATCACTGCCAATAATTTAAGGCATCGGATCGGAAGAATAAAAGGTGGGATCGCACGATTAATGGTTGGAGGAATGAACAAGACCGACAAAAATTTCCGATATCAAAAAGCTGAAAAAGCAGTGAATATATTACCGCTTATCGAGAGGGGCATTGTTGCCGGTGGTGGTGTCGCATTATTAAAATGCGCTGCTGAATATAAAAAAAGAAAGGAAGGGAACCTTAGATCAGAACTTGAACGGGTGGTGGACAATATTTTGGTAGAATCACTTCAAAAACCAACTCGAATTATCTTAGAGAACTCTGGTAGGGAAATTAGACAGTTCCCCGAAGATTTAACCTATCCCTTTGGTATTGATGCATTGGATGGCAATCCAAAAAATTTTATTGAGTCAGGGATCATTGATTCCGCTGAAGTAATCAAAGCAGCTCTAGTTAGTGCGATTAAAGGTGCGGCACTGGCGTTATCTATCGGAGCGGTTATATTTCCAAAGAATCCGAAGTTGTCTGTTAACCCCTGATCGTGATGATTTAAACCATGGATGACTTGATGTACGATTTTATCATTATTAAGAATGGGAAAGAGTTTGTATTCTATGGTGCATTTCAATCTGGATTGTTTTATTCCACTGACCTTGGTGCCACATGGAAAAAAATTTCAATGCCTTTCAATAATTTATTTACCTCAAAGGTAAACTGTTTTCAGCAAGGCGGGAATATCAAGATTGTCGCTGCTTCAGCTGGATTTTTTATCTGCTCGGAGGATCTTGGAAATACGTGGTCATTTTTACCTATTCACATTCCAATTCCCTATGTTACGGATATATTGTTTTCGATTGATCATGATCGTTCTGGGATCGCATTTGCTTCTACTTTGGAGGATGGAGTTTATGTGACCAAAGACTTTGGGAAATCTTGGTCAGCATGGAATATTGGATTGGTTGATCATCAAGTATATTGTTTGGCAATGGATGATCACAAAGTTTTATACGGGGGCACAACCACTGGTCTTGTAGAGAGTAAAAATGGGGGGCGAGCGTGGAGAGAGGTTACCCTACCAATTGATTTTGTCCCAATATATAGTATTGCAATTATAAAGGATGAAATCTATTTAGGAACTGAAGGGAAAGGGATTTTCTATTCAAGTGATTTAGGAAACACCTGGCAAGTGATATTTAAAAATCTTGAGGATGTTTCTGTAATAGGATTACAAACTGATCCTAGCGGGGTTTTAATCTATACTTCTAATGATATTTTCCTTTCAAGAAATAAAATAGATTTAATCGAGTTGAATATCAATTATCCAGATGACCCTTATATAGTTAAATGTGTTTCTCCAAATGGATTACGTAGCCATGATCCAGTGTTTATTGGGTTGTCCAATGGCGCATTTCTCAAAACATTGATTCCATAATTCTCGGAATAATCTAGCCTATAGTTGGATGTCTTGCTACGAGTTCCCGAATCGGGATATCATCCTAGAACATGAAGTACAGAAATATTCCTCTCTTTTACCAATTATGGTTTGCTTACTTCGTTGCGAACTCACTAATTCAATTTCTCTATTTTCTGCTTAAGTTGTTAAACCTATAATCATTCCATGATTTTAATTCTCTTGACCATCGGGGAATATGCAAATATAATGTTTTCCGCCGGTGAAGAATGCAATACCGCTCAAGGTAGTAGATAATGAAAAAACATTAAACGCTACCGAAAGAGCGGTTAATTAGAAAAAGGCTGATCAAGGGTTCGGTATTGCTCTTTAAAATAATCTCTTTAAAAACTGCTATTCCGTTCAATTCGCTTAATTACTATCTTCCCAAAGAGATTACCAAGGATGTATCCGGTCATGATCTTTAATCAGTTGGTTGCAGGTTCGAGTCCTGCACGGGTCACTCCTATAAAATATTAATCGCCTGCTATTTGAGCAGCGATTTTTTTAATCTAAACTATCTTGTTCTTATCAGGAATTTCAAGGATGAACCAAAAAGGAATAATCTATGGTCTAACAGCTTACTTGATATGGGGTATTTTCCCACTCTTTTTCAAACAGCTCGAGATGGTGCCATCATTTCAGATTTTAGCTCATCGTTTTGTTTGGTCTTTTATCCTGGTTGTGATCATTAATTCGGTCCGTAAAGAATGGAAAAATATCCTTCCTCTGGTTAAAAATTCAAAAATACTAGGCACTTATACGTTGGCAGGAAGTTTATTGGCAGTAAATTGGGGTGTGTATGTGTGGGGTGTGAATAATGGGCATGTTGTCGAGACCAGTTTAGGATATTTTATCAATCCTTTATTGAATATTGTTCTTGGGGTTGTATTTTTGCATGAAAGATTTCACTGGTCCAAATGGATTCCGGTGGGATTAGCAACTCTTGGTGTGCTCTATCTGACGATTGAAATGCATTCAATCCCATGGATTGGATTAGCCCTGGCTTTCTCTTTTGGATTTTATGGTCTGGTAAAGAAAGTAGCACCTTTAAATTCACTCCATGGATTAACCTTGGAGACAATGTCCATCTTCCTGCCGGCATTAGGTTATTTGGTTGCTATGAATACTATCGGCCAAGGGTCTTTCCTGCATTCAGATCTAATAATAAATATCTTGATTGTCCTCACTGGTGTCGTGACTGTTGTTCCGCTCCTGTTATTTGGGGATGCGGTCCGCATGATCCCGCTTTGGCAATTGGGATTCTTGCAATATGCAACCCCCACTTGTCAATTTATTTTAGGGGTTTTTGTTTTTCATGAACCGTTTTCTACTAATAAGTTGATTGGCTTTGCAATTATATGGATTGCCTTAGCCTTGTTCTCCGTACAAGAATTGATGGTACGTCATCATGTAGTTGTTTCCTAATAAATAACATCATTTTATGTGATTTATTACACAAAGACGCACCTTTGTTTAAGGAGTACAATAAACATTTGGATATTATTATTCGGAGGACTAATTATGCGGATTCATCCAATTGACGAAAGTGCTCTTAAATCCCAGTGGGATGTAATTGTGATCGGAGCAGGAATAAATGGCAGCGGGATTGCCCGCGATGCTGCGATGCGAGGGTTGAAGGTGTTAGTGCTGGAAAAGGAGGATTTAGCTTGTGCTACTTCAGCATGGAATACCCGCCTCATTCATGGTGGTTTACGTTATTTGGAATATTTCGAATTTTACTTGGTACGCGAATCTCTGGCAGAGAGGGAAAGATTGTTAAAAAATGCGCCTCACCTTGTAAAACCTTTGCCTCTGGTTGTTCCATTTTATAAACACAACCAGCGTGGGCCATTTATTCTGCGCATAGGAATGATCCTTTATGATATTTTATCCTATGACAAATCTTTAGATCATCACCACATTTATTCCAAACAACAAGTTTTCGAACGAGTAGGTGGTCTCAATCCGGATGGGTTGAGTGGGGCAGCGATGTATTTTGATTGTCAGGTAGATTTTGCTGAAAGGTTATCTATTGAGAATATGGTCTCTGCAATAGAAAATGGAGCCACGTTCATCAACTATGCCAAGGTAGATCGCTTTGTAATGGATGGAAATGTGGTCAAAGGGGTCGAGTTTACTGATGTACTTGAGAATAAAAAATATCAGGTAAACGCATCTCTGGTTATTAATGTAGCTGGTCCTTGGGTTGACGAAGTATTGAAAGGTGTGGGCAAACCAATTAAACGTTTGGTTGGGGGAACTAAGGGTAGTCATATTGTGGTAGAAAGTTTTCCGGATGCTCCAAAAACTGCCATTTATTTTGAGGCAAGTTCGGATGGCAGACCATTGTTCATCATCCCTTGGACTGGGCGAATGTTAATCGGCACGACTGATTTTTATTATCATGGTGATTTAGATCGGGTGGTGATGGATGATGACGAATTGGATTATTTGGTGAAAGAAACCAACCATGTTGTTCCAAGTGCCAAATTAACTAACCAAAAAGTTTTATATTCCTACTCGGGCGTGCGACCGTTACCCTATATCGGGGATAAGAAAACTGGGGCAGTCACCCGGCGCCATATTATCTATAACCATGCTCCAGATGTGGAGGGTTTGATTTCGATTATTGGTGGAAAATTGACCACATTTCGTAATCTTTCTCAACAGTGTGTGGATATGGTGTTCCAGAAACTCAATAAACCAACAGCCCAATGTCCCACGATCAATTCTCCATTACCAGGAGCTGGTGATGGGGATTATAAAGAATTTCGGACGAAATTTCTCGCTCAGAGTGGATTGGAATCGGCTACAGCCCAGCATCTTTTGAGCATTTATGGTGTCAAAGCAGAAAAGATCCATCAGCTCATTCAGAATGATCCAAGATTAGCAGAACACTTGAGTACAACTGATCCGATGGTTGCTGCAGAGATTGTGTATGCTTTCCAAAATGAGATGGCAGAGACGGTTAGTGATATTTTATTAAGACGTTCACTGGCAGCTTATAACAACCGGGTAGGGTTGGATGTGATTGAAAAAGCCGCTGAGGTAGCTGGAGCGTATGCAGGATGGTCAAACGATCGAGTTGAAACAGAGATAGCAGCCTATAAAACATTTATTCAGCGGTTCCGACCAGCTCAAAATCGGTAATATCAGATTCTGGAAATAAGTTTCTTGAATTACTTGTCATCGCTGAGAGAAACCTTAGGGGTCTCTTGCTGGATTTTGAGGTCCGCGGGTTTCTTGGGTAGTAGCATCTCATGATCATTTGTATCTTCTTTTTAAACAGTTACCTAGAGATATAGATCAAAGGATAGCAATCTTAAATCGGGTTTGATACTCACTGCTATGGTCTCTGACGACCAGCCTAGTAATATTAATCTCAAATTAACTAGAATCTAATCCAAGAAATCCTAATAATAGGTTATTATGGAATTTTGGAGATTTGTAAGTTTATCTTTATAAAAGAATATGGTAGAGTTTGAAGCGGTAAAAGCCTTTTCTGATGGAATAACCAATATCAATCGGAGCAATAACCAGCCACCTCTGATGGAAATTATTAATTTAATGAAAACCTATCAAACACCAGCTGGGGAAATCTATGCCCTCCGAGGAGTGAATTTGTCTTTTTACCCCGGTGAATTTGTCGCCGTAGTCGGAAAATCTGGGGCGGGAAAATCAACTCTAGTTAACTTGATCACCGGCATAGATAACCTGACTAGCGGAGAAATTTATTTTCAAGGTGAGGCAATTCATACATTGACAGAGGAAGAAAAAACCCAATGGAGGGGCAAGAACCTTGGGGTAGTTTTCCAGTTTTTTCAGCTACTCCCAAACCTGAATCTAGCTGATAACATTAAAATTGCCATGGATTTACAACATACATTTTTACCCTCAGAACGACGAGAAAGGGCATTAGAATTGTTAGATTTGGTTGGAATTCGCGAACATGCCAGCAAAATACCAGCCAAAATATCAGGCGGGCAGCAACAAAGAGTTGCAATTGCGCGGGCTTTAGCCAATGATCCGCCTATGATTGTAGCAGATGAGCCAACTGGAAACCTTGATTCTCATACGACAGCAGAGATTTTTGATTTGTTTGCATCTCTCACCAAGAGAGGAAAAACAGCCTTGATAGTTACCCACGATCGAGGGATTGAAAAATGGGCAACCCGGATAATTGAGATTGCAGATGGAATGGTTTACGGAAAATGATCTTAGATGCCCGTTGGACAAAGATATTCAAAGATATTTGGAATAATAAGACTCGTTCCCTGTTAGTTGTCCTCTCCATTGCGGTTGGAGTGGCAGCGGTGGGAATGATTTATAACGCCTCTCAGATCATTCAACGTGATCTATATGGGCAATTTCAAGCGGGAAATCCAGCTCATGTTTATTTATACCTCTCGCCTTTTCCGAAAGAATTGGCAAAGTCGGTAGAAAATATGCGGGAAGTTCAATCAGCTCAGCCAAGTCGGATTCTGAGCGCTAAGATATTGAATTATGAAAATGAATATGAAAACATAAGTTTACATGCTTACCCGCTCGACGGTGAAGTAAAAGCGAATCACTTTTCTATGGTTGAAGGTGAATATCCTGCTCGAGTACGCGAGATTATTCTAGAGCGCCAATCCGCTCAATTATTGGGATATAAGGTAGGAGATCATGTTCAGGTGCAATTAGAAGATGGCCGTACTTATCCATTAACTGTGAGTGGTATAGCTCATGATGTTTATGAGATGCCATTTGCTTTAATGGGAGAAGCCACCGGTTTTGTTAATCTGGATACTCTCCAATGGATGGGGGAACAACCCACTTACAATCGCCTTGATGTGGTTGTGAGTGGCGTTCAAAAAGATAAGACTACCGTTCTGAACATTGCTGAAATCATTAAAAACCGAGTGGTGGAACCAGCGGGTTATCAGGTATTGAGCACGCGCATTCCGGGGGTTGGTTCTAATCCTGGTGATCATTGGGCGCACAATCAAATCCAAGGTTTTCTCCTTATTCTAAAGATCATGAGTGTCATGGCAATGTTATTAAGTGGGGGATTGGTGGTTAATACAATCACAGCGATCATTGTCCAGCAAATCAAACAAATTGGGATATTACGAGCCATTGGCGGTTCACAGCATCAAATTATGGAGATGTATTTTCTGAATGTGTTTATTTTCGGAATGATTGGTTTGATCCTTGCGATTCCTCTGGGATTATTGGGGAGTTGGGGTTTGGCAAAGTTCGCAGCTCATTTTTTGAATTTTGATGTAACGGTGGTGAATTTGCCCTGGAATGTTCTCCTAATTCAGATTGGAATTGGTTTGTTTATGCCCTTGGCTGTGGCATTTTTTCCAATCTTATCCGGTACGCGCATACCAGTATATGATGCTATTTATCAATATGGATTAAGTGCCAATAAAAAAGTTGGACAACTAGAAAAATTGCTCAATCGGATTCGATCATTAAGTCCTCCGGTTATCCTTTCCTTGCGTAACTCTTTTCGGAAAAAATCCCGCCTGGCTTTCACATTGGGGACGTTAACATTAGCAGGGGCGATGTTCATAGCCTCGTTTAGCACCTATTCCTCGCTCAATGCACAAATTCAGGATGTCGAACGGTACTATGCGTTTGATGTGATGCTGCCTATTCCAGGCGGAGCTAACCGAGCAACGGTTGAAAGAGAAGCCCTCAGAACAGAGGGGGTTGCTTACGCAGAGGGGTGGATGAGCAGCGAAGGAGTCATGTTAAAACCGGATGGCAGCGAAAGCCAAGGTATTCAAATAATAGGTTTACCCATTGATTCTCGCACAATTCAACCAAATGTACTCAGCGGAAACTGGTTAAGCGGTGATGGTTCAGCCCAACAAGTGGTGATCAATCAAGATTTGATCAGCGATGAAGGGGATGTTCGGGTTGGGGATACGATTACCTTAAAAATGGGTGATCGAAAACAAAATTTTAGTGTGGTTGGAATCGTTTCAAAACACTTATCGGGTTCTATAATTTATATGTCTCCAAGTGCATTTTCACGGTTAACCGGGCGACATAACGAAGTAGATATGGTGCGGGTTTTGGCTGCTCCAAATAAATTGAGCAACCAACAAACCCAAGAAAAGTTAGCCACTCGTCTAGAGGAACG
Organism: Anaerolineales bacterium UBA4823; assembly: GCA_002402275.1. Taxonomy (GTDB): domain Bacteria; phylum Chloroflexota; class Anaerolineae; order Anaerolineales; family UBA4823; genus UBA4823. The sequence continues at coordinate 7,264 of DHFN01000058.1, read as the reverse complement.
ATTTAGTAATGCTGGTATAAGCAAAGAAAGCAGTACCACCCGTCAAACCGTTTTCAGTGAATACACCGGGGTTTTCAATATCATTTTATGGGTATTACTCATCATGGCGGGATTGCTGGCTATCGTTGGAAGTTTGGGATTAACTGGCTCTTTGGGGATTAATATTCTTGAGCGTACTCGAGAAATCGGTGTTTTACGGGCAATTGGGGCTGCCAATCCAGCCGTAGTGAAAATTGTCCTATTGGAAGGCTTAGTGGTTAGTTTTGTAAGCTGGATTCTCGGTGCTATTACCTCTATTTTTTCCAGTCCGATTCTGGCAGCAGTGGTTATTTATGCCACCCTAAAAACCGAAATGAATTTTCGTTATTCTTTTGCGGGACTAATGATTTGGTTTGGAGTTGTCTTGTTGATTGGGGTATTGGCTAGCCTGGTACCTGCAAGAAGAGCAGCTATGCTTCAAGTTCGTGAAGTTTTAGATTATGAATAAAGTGTATGAACTATGAGGCGAAATGTGGTTTTATCTCCCATATCATCTCATTCGGCTGTTGTATCCGATGAAGAAAATGCTCTAATTCGTCTGATTGATATTCAAAAGACCTATCAGACTCCAGCAGGTGAATTTATTGCCTTGCAAGATGTCAATCTTCAAATTAATCGAGGAGAATTCATCTCAATCATTGGGAAATCGGGCAGCGGTAAAACTACATTGATTAATTTAATTACCGGAATCGATAGACCTTCGGCAGGGGAGATTTATGTCAATAATGTTGCGGTTCACTCCCTAAAAGAAAGCGACAAAGCTATTTGGCGTGGTTATCATGTTGGAGTGGTTTTTCAATTTTTTCAACTCTTGCCTACCTTAACGGTATTGGAAAATGTCTTATTACCGATGAGCTTGTGTAACGTATATTCGGGACAAGAAAGGCAGGAACGTGCAATTCAATTATTGAGTCTAGTTGGGTTGGAAGATCAAGCGGATAAACTACCTCATTTATTGTCCGGTGGAGAACAACAAAAGGTGGCTATTGCACGAGCTCTGGCAAATAATCCGCCCATTATTGCAACTGATGAACCGACTGGTAATCTTGATTCACGCTCAGCGGAAGTAGTAATGGGATTATTTTCCAATCTTGTAGATCAAGGGAAAACCATATTGATGGTCACCCATGACCCGGATTTATCCCAACGTGCTCAGCGTCAAATCAAACTAGCTGACGGGAAGATTATAACCAGCTAATTTTGGGGAATCTATACGGTATTTTTACGGGATTTATATGAAGAATCTCCTATAATAAAGAGTGGTTAAGATTTGTTGATCCTGGAATTACTGAATGAATGATAATATCGTTGAATTATTGAAGAGAGTTGCTTCCGCTGAATCGGAAATTCGTTTGATGAATATTTATCAAGGTGTTCCAATTGCATTTCCAGCCGCTATCGTATATACTGGTCCAAATTCGATTATCGTAAAAACTGAAAAATATCAGATCGTCTGTTTATACCAGGAAAGGTATACCTACATTCAATACCCGGGTTTCCCGTCTGTTATTAAAGCCCGAGTCAATCGAGTTGATGCCACTAATCTCCAGGCTGAGTTGAACGAATTCGAATATGTCAATGAAAGAATTGGTGAACGGAGACAGGTGCGAGTCTGGCCTAAAGAAGTGGTCACCAGTCAATTACGGTTGCCCGAGCGGATGGATACTATTGTTGGTGAATTAGCGGATATTTCCGTGGAGGGTATGGGTATCTATCTTTCCCCGAACGAATACACCGCTCAGCTATTCCGGCAAGGGCGAAAAGTGGCGATTATCTTCCGACTACCTGGTATATTTCAAATAGCCGCGCCAAAGCATTATGAAACGAGCTATGATGAAGAAGGAGATCGCTATGATCGTTCTCAATTGCGTCTTTCTTCAATTCATACCCCGATTAAAGGAGAACGAAATGAAGTGAATGGCACCCGTACGGTTCGCTCTCCAGAAATAGAAGTGACTGGTTCGGTCGCGAATATTTATACCGAATCAAATACCAATCGTTACCGAATTGGGGTGAAATTACAGCCCAATGAATATTATCGGATCATTGTAACCCAGTTCATTTCTCAACGGCAATCGGAAATTATTCAAGAAATTAATACCATTTACCGTTTATTGAAATTACAAGGCGATAAACCTCAACGCTAAGATTGACGATTGAGAATATCCATCACTGCTACTGCCGCAATATTGACAATATCACGAACCTCATCACCCGTTTGGAGGACATGGATAGGCGCTCCCATCCCAAGTAAAATGGGGCCAATCGTTTTTGCATTTCCTAAGCGGGCGAGGAGCTTATAGGCGATATTGGCTGATTCAAGTGAGGGAAAGACTAAAACATTTGCATCGCTAACCCGGCTGAACGGGAAACGCTCCTTGATGATGTCGGCCACCACTGCTGTATCCGCTTGCATTTCACCATCTACCATTAAATCGGGGTAGCGTTGATGAAGTATTTCAACTGCTTTCCGTACTTTTTCCTGAGATGGGTGAGGAGCACTACCGAAATTGGAAAAAGAAAGCAGGGCAACCCGGGGTTCCATTTCAAGCTGACCGGCAAATTCAGCTGCCAGGCAGGTAATCTCAACCAGGTCTTCGGTAGAAGGGTCAATGTTGACAGTGGCGTCGGTAAATAAAAAGGTTCGATCGTTGATGATGATGATATATACACCAGCCACCCGATTAATCCCCGTTCTGGTATGATGGATTTGCAAGGCAGGACGGATAACTTCCGGATAATCGTAAGTCAAGCCTGAGATGAACGCATCTGCATCGCCCATCTTGACCATCATCAATCCAAATATATTCGGGTCGAGGATCCTATTACAAGCTTCCTGATAAATGATTCCTTTTCTTTGACGTAATTTATAATATTCCTCAGCATATTGCGACCGGAATGGGTAGTTCGATGGATCAATAACGGTCAGGTCACAACGTAATCCTAACTCGGTAATTTTCTGTTTGATAATCTTGGGATCGCCAATTAAGATGGGTTTAGCGATTTTTTCCTCGATAATTTGGGCGGCTGCTCGAATAATTTTCGCTTCTTCTCCCTCAGAAAAACAGATCCGCTTTGCTTGAGGTGCCGATTTTGCTTTGTTTAGAATGGTATATCGGATTTGTTCCCCTATTCCCATGCGGAAAGAGAGCTGTTTGCGATATTCCTCGAGGTCTATTTCCTTTTGTGCGACACCGCTTTCCATGGCAGCCTTTGCGACCGCTGGTGATTCCCAGAGGAGTACCCGCGGGTCAAGAGGTTTTGGAATGATGTAATCCGGACCAAACTTGAGGCTAGCTAATCCATAAGCACGTAAAACGCTGTCTGGTACATCTTCTTTTGTCAAGGCTGCTAGTGCATAACTTGCAGCAATTTTCATTTCATCGTTTATGGCTTTAGCGCGTACATCTAATGCCCCCCGAAAGATGAACGGAAAACCTAAGACATTATTGATTTGATTGGGGTAATCAGAACGACCAGTCGCCACTATTGCATCTGGGCGGGTTTCCTTGGCTAATTCATAGCGGATTTCTGGATCAGGGTTGGACATTGCAAAAATCAATGGACTTTCTGTCATGGTTTTTATCATGGTTGGAGTGAGGATATCCGCGACAGAAAGCCCATAGAAGACATCTGCGCCGCGCATCGCATCTTCCAAGGTACGTGCATCCGTATCAGCAGCAAACCGTTCTTTATAAGGATTCATGCCTTCCATCCGCCCTTTATAAACGACTCCCCGAGTATCCACCAATAAGACATTCTCCCGCTTTATTCCGAGTTTCACCATTAATTCACCACATGAAATTGCAGCAGCACCTGCTCCAGAGATCACAACCCGTACCTGGGAAATATCCTTACCGATAATTTCCAAACCGTTCAATAAGCCTGCCCCAGAGATGATGGCAGTGCCATGTTGATCATCATGAAAAACTGGAATGTCTAACAATTCTTTCAAAGTCTCTTCAATATAAAAACACTCTGGAGCTTTGATATCTTCTAAATTAATTCCACCAAAAGATGGAGAAATCGCTTGAACGACTTGAATGATCCTGTCAGGGTCGTGACTATTGACTTCGATATCAATACAATCAACATCGCCAAATTTCTTGAATAAAACAGCTTTCCCTTCCATGACCGGTTTGGCTGCTAGAGGACCACGATCACCTAAACCAAGGATAGCAGTACCATTGGTAACAACTGCTACCAGATTTCCCTTTGCAGTATACTCATAACTTAATCCGGGATTTTTTTCGATTTCGAGGACCGGAATCGCAACTCCAGGGGTATAGGCTAAAGAAAGATCCCGTTGGGTATCCATTGGTTTGGTTGGAGTTATGGAGATTTTACCGGATTTCCCTTTTAATGTATGATATTCGATTACATCTTCACGAGTAATGTTCCTCATAGATGACTCCTATTCGTGGATCAATCAAAAATATAGTTCATCCATAAATTCTAATCGTACTCAAGTCTATTAATAAAAATTTGTTGTATGATTTTTGGGTGATATTTTGTAAGAAAAGAGTCACCCTCTTGCCTTAACCTTCTTGTAAGATTTTCTTCCTTTAATCGTTTACATAGTGAAACATGCGCGTGTTTAGGAGACACTATGAATTTGTTCCATCAAAATAATAAATCCCCAATTGCCAGTCCCGAGCATTTTCGGGAACTCTATGAGCAAGATCGTCTGCCTGTTTATCGCTATATCTATGGGCTGACGGGCGGACCTCGCGAAGATGTCGAAGACCTGACTGCTGAGACATTCCTGCGAGCCTGGAAGGCTCGTACTCGGTTTGATGGAGACCTACCTTCTGCGCTTAGCTGGTTGTTTCAGATTGCCAAGCGGTTGGTCATTGATGACTACCGCCGACGTGCGATGCAGTCTTCCCATGATCTACAAACTAACCTATTGGCAGACCTTAAACCCGAACAGTCTTATCAAACTGAAGAAGAACTACAAATCCTGTTCGATCTGCTCACCGAAATACCAAACGGTCAACGTGAAATCCTGGTATTGCGCTATTTTTTAGGGTGGAGAGTAGGTGATATTGCCCAATATACTGGCATGACGGAGAACAATGTCTCAGTCATCATCCATCGAGTCCTGACCCGCTTGCGCGAAAAATGGGAAGCGATTGAATTGGCTGAGATCCAAAATATTTTTCTATCTGAGGAGAAAAACTCATGATGCACACACCGGATGAAAAACAAATTGAACAAATGCTAGAAGCAATTCCTTCTGAACTGGAGTTTGAACCTAGCGCAAACCTTGATCAGCGTTTATCCAATGCTCCCTGGACACGGCGTGCAACTGCCCGCCGCCGAGTACTCACAATTATCCCAATAAGTCTATTGATATTGGCTCTAATAACCACTATCACACCGCAAGGACGTGTTCTTGCGCAGAGTATTTTACAATTCTTCATTCGCACTGAGGGAGATACCCGCCCAGTGCCAACGTTGGTGCTCGATTCTAGATCCGACATTTCCAAGCCCAACCAAGAATCTTCCAGCCCATTCGCCCAAATGAATTACCCTTTCGAAACAACTTGTGGGGATATCTATCATCCCCTTTGCACGCTTGATGAAATTCGCCAAATGGTGTCTTTTCAAGTAAAAGGGTTGGGAGAAATCGGGAATAAAAATAAATTATTCTTAACCGGAACGACTGGAGGTCCTGACCAAGTGATTCTGGTCTATTTGGGTGAAAATTTGAATGGATCCCTGATCATTATTGAGGAACAGTCTAATTCCCCAGACAAGAATACTCGCTCGGTGGCAGAAAACGCTGAAGTAGAGCTGGTTTCGATCAATGGTTCAGCAGGTGAGTATGTGCAAGGCGGATGGTATTCGGTAGATACTAACGGAGGAATCTCTTGGTTTGCCGAACCATTCATGCAAACCTTACGTTGGGAAGCTGATTCAATCCGCTATACGATGATGTTTAGAGCTGGTAAAGGCACGGGTAACCAACTCGAAAAATCTGATTTGCTCTCCCTAGCACAGAATATGTCCTCTAATGGAAACACTAACCATATCCCTTCAATTCAACCCCTGGCAATTCCAGAAATTTCACAAAAGGTTGGCTTTCAAGTGGTGGAACCGGGTTGGGTTCCTGAAGGTTACAGCCTTCTCAAGACTGATTACACACCTAACCAAAATGCTGCCTGTTTATATTACCGCTACCGTGAAGGCAGCCAGCCAGTGCTGGCGATTGCTGAACGCCCAAGTACAACCGCCTCAATTTTAGATGACATCAGCATTACTACCTTAGACCTCAACGGAGAGAAGATTACGATTCCGGTTGTAACCGAGTCTATTCCACTAGGTGGAGCACAAAATGGCAAGGGATTGCTGGTTTCCAATGCTGCCAGCGCTAGTAAACTTTGTCCTGAAAAAGATTTCATCGCTAATCAAGCTCTGACCTGGCAATTTGATAACAAAGATTACATCATCTTTGGTCTCATAGACCAATATAAAGGTGGAGTATTCATCAGCCCGCTCGAGATGCGGCGCCTCGCTGAAAATTTGACTGGCGTTGCTACAATTCCGCAGGAATCCCTCGATCCAGGGCGGCTGCACTCAATCGCAGATATCCAGAGCCTGGCAGGGTTTGCTGTCAAATCGCCAATCCAAATGATCCCCGGGCTGCAGCTTGATCATGCTGCCTTTTATCAAACTGATGCGCAATCGAATGCCATTGATGGACCTTTTAATCTGGTAGGGGGAAAAACGGAATCAGTCGTTCTCATCTATACATTAGAAAACAATCCAACCACTCATGGTGGTTATGAATATGGATTTTTTATTACCGAGAGCGCTGGCGATATCCGCACCCGGGCAGAAATTCATCAGTGGGGTGGGTTCGAAGATGTTAAGATCAATGGTCAACCTGCCCAGTATCGCTTGTTCTGCTGGGAACCGCCAACCGGAGGGAATGATTGCTATCAAGAACTTTACTGGCAGGAAAATGGGATTGGTTATGGATTTTTCATCTACTTACCAGGAGCACTTGACAAAGATCAAGTATTTGCCATTGCTGAGAGCATGCAATAAAAAGAACGCAGTAAAGGGCTGTCTATAAAAGGACAGCCCTTTCTATTTTTAATTATCATGGGGGGTTAGCCATTTAGGGCTAATAATCTAGCAACCATGCATTTTTAAATCTTTTATTTCTGAGATTATCCAAGAAGTCATCAATGTCATATCGAGATTCGGCTATACC
>DHFN01000043.1 GCA_002402275.1 Anaerolineales bacterium UBA4823 | reverse complement strand
AACCACTTGTTTTTCAACACCCTCGGTAACTCTATTTTGATAAATGAATGATTATTGGGTAGTCTTTAATTTTGACGCCCTCAATAAGCAAATTACCGTTTTCATTACTTGAAATTAGTCCTTGTTCAAAGCCATTCAGAACATCAATACCTGTGACGTCCCATGAAGCATAATTCGGGATTATTAATTTTGAAGAGACGCCAAGGTCATTATCCACTGCAATCCCATCTGAGTACAAGATTATTAATTGGTCACCATTGGGTAATGAGAAATTATAATTTTTGATGTTTTCCGCTTGACTTTGGATTTCGATGGGTATATTCTCCACCATTGCTCCGTCCATTATGTTGCATAGATTTCCGGTAGTGGAACGAATAATCATTAATCGGGGATCAACCATTATCCCCACATCAACATCCATTCCCAGATGCATCACAATGCCTCTTGCATAATACTTTGCAGCTGTAATTTCACTGTACATCCGAGGCTGACTTGGACTGGGATTTACTGGTGTTCTCCATGTTAATTCATCAGCTCGAAATTCCCCTGTAAAACCATGAACAGAAGCCATATCTTTGATTTGTTGAATAAGGGAAGGATATGAGTAATAATATTCTCGAAATTCATCGAATTGAGGAGAATCTCCAAATAGGGGATGCCAAGAAACAACATCTACCATAGGCATAATTTCAGATTGTAGAATTTGAAACAAATACTCGCGTGATTCCGAATCTTCAAGACCAGAGATACCACCTATCATAATTTTGGCATCAGGATCAGCCTCTTTAATGACCGGTATTGTCCGTTTGACAAGGTTAATATAGTCAGCCGGTTCGATAAATTGGACCGGGACACTATAATTTGGCTCATTCCAGATCTCGTAATATTGGATTCGATCCTTGAAATGGTTCACGATAAAGCTCACATACTCTAAATATCGTTGGATTTCCTCTTCCGTTTTGAATCTGGACGAGATTCCTTCCCACCCTGTTGGATGATTTGCTTTATCCCAAAAATTTAGTATATATGCAACCGTTATATCTCGACTTACTGAGGATACCCAAATATCATCGCTCGGTGAAATGGTTAGTTCAGAACCTCCCCAATCGACATTGGGACCGTCGGTTTCATTTAACGTCAAACGAAGGATCCCCTTCAAACCAAGGCTAAGAAACTCATCATTTATGTGTGCACCGTCTCGTATACACCAGGGCGAGTGACATAGGCTACCAATGCGATTGCCTAAAAGTTCACTGGATGGTTTAGTTTGGAGAAGGAGTATTGGTAGATTGTTTCCTTCCTGAAGAATCATGGAAGGTGGAAGCGGTGTTTGAATGGGTGGTAATTGCGTAGCTGTTGGCAAAATTTGAGTTGGAGTTGAAAGAGTAGGTGTTAGTGTAGGAGCATTACACCCAACCAAAAAAATTACAAGTGTCACACAAAGAACGCGAAGTAAAAGTTTCTGATAACCCATTTTTAATCCTTTTTGAAACATTTAGCTACTAATTAATTATATACCCTGGGTTACAGAGTTAAATATCCGTGGTCGATCAGTCAATTCAAAATCCCAGAGAATATTTCGACATGTTTCGAGACGTTTTCCATAAGTGTTTCTCACTATTTGGAAACGGACTTTTTCACCCACCATGAACCAGGTACTCAATTCTTTTGTCGTAAAGGTGCTTGTCACTCAAACCGGAGTGGCGAAAATGAGAGCACTCACGAATTGATAATTATTCCCATTTTTCTATACAATACCTTCGCCAAAATTCGGAGATACTCCCAAAACCCCTATATATGGGTGTTAAAACTTTGTGAAATCACCGTATATAGCGGTTAATAAATGTAATTTTAAAATTGGCGAAGGTATTGCTATGTATACTTAGAAAAAGACTATATTGGAACTTGATCTTCGATGGTTAGGTTAACATATATGAAACCAATCCTACAATAACACCTAGTAGAATAAGCCAGGTTGAATTTACCCGAAGCTTCATGATTAGAAAGAGCGAAGCGAAGAACAAAATTGCGGTCGCAAGATCGATTATAGAAGTTATACCTAATTGCCATCCAACTGCTGCCATCAATCCTAAAGAAGCAACAATCACCCCATCCAGCATGCTACCTGCCCAAGGTGAGTTGCGCAATTTTGGGATAATCGGATTACTAATGGCAACAAATACATATGAAGGTAGAAATATTCCGAGGGTTGCGACCAGAGCTCCAGGTAGACCACCCAGCAAGTAACCGATAAATGTTGCACTAGTAAATAAAGGGCCAGGTGTTATTTGTCCAATTGCTATCGCATCAATTAACTGCTTTTCAGTCAGCCATCCCAAACGAACAACTAGATCTGCACGCAGGAAAGCTAGCAATACATAACCACTACCATAAAGGACTGAGCCAATTTTTAGGAAAACAAGAAATAGAGTGGTCATACTGAATGGAATCACCAAATTTCCTAAGGCGGGTAACAAAGGTATGATGATAGGAATTTTTTGATTGTTAATATCCTTTATCCGGTTCCAATTTTGGGATAACATGAGAACTATACCGCCAAGGAAAATTAGGATTACTTCATTCACTCCCAGAAAATACAACCCTATTGCACCTAATCCTATACCTATTATGATTTTGCTTTTTAGTACCTTGCGCCCAAGTTCCCATAAAGCTTGCACGATTATTGCTATCATCACTGGTTTGATACCATATAATAGCCAGGCAGCCTGTGGCGTGGTTCCAAACCGGACATAAACCCATGAAAGCGCCAGGACAATCAGTACTGCGGGAAATGTGAATGCGAACCCCCCAAGTATCAAACCTGGCAAGCCTGCACGCAGGTAGCCGATATGAATAGCCATTTCCGTTGAATTTGGACCTGGAATCAGATTGGTCGCACCAAGAAGATCGAGGAATTGTTCATTTGTTAACCACTTGCGATGCTTAACAAATTCCTGTTGAAACATACCAATATGCGCTGCTGGACCACCAAAGGCAGTAAAACCGAGGCGAAGAAATATTACAAACAGCCCTAATAACTTCCCTTTATTATTCTCTGGCATGTTATCAACGACAGACTCTCCCGAATACTCATCTGTGCCTTGTGCCCTGTCTGTTGATGGATTATCCATTTGTGATCCTCTGTTTTATTTTTATATCTTCACCAAAAAGAATGAAAAATAACGTACCTGCTAAACCAAAACCAAATGCCACTAAGAAATTTACCTGCGGGGAAATATTCCATAAGAAGCCTGCACCAAAGGCAGCGAGAGATACAATAACATCTCGAAGTAGGTAATATAAACCGAACATTGCCGCTTTTTGGTTCTCGGGGGCCAAATCCATAATCATTGATTTTCTGGTCGGTTCGCCAAATTCTTTCAGACCGCGAATAACAAATGCAATAACAAACATCCAGATATTGCTTGAAAACATTAGGATAATCGGAAAGAGAGTGAAGAAGCCAAAGGTGATGGCAACATAAGGTTTTTTAGATCCACGATCGGCTAAATAGGCAACAGGAATATATACGAGCATTGCTGTTACCATTTCAATTGTTGTTAGTACCCCAAACATAACAGGAGAAATTCCATGGTTATTGATCACCCAGATCGCCATGAAAGCGTACGGTATTTGTTCACTGAAACGAACCAAAATATCTGCGACAAGTAGTTTCCGGAATCCGGGAGACATGAATTTGATCAATTTCAACGGATTAGCTTCAGCTACCCCAACCTTTTTCTGTTCCTCAACAAAAATCTGTTGGAGCACGAGGGCGATGATAGCAAACAGTAATGCAAGGATAAAGGCGTATCTTACCCCGACGATGTCACCCTTCCAGGCAATTAATGCCCCCCCAATAATTGGACCAAGAGCCATAGGAATTCGTCTTACCAATGAGTGCATCGAAACACCCATTGTGCGTTTGTTTTCCGGTAAAACTCCTGCCACAAGACTCATCGTTGCCGGGAGGGATATTGCTGACCATGACAGGAACAAAACAGCTCCAATGAAGACCGCCCACCATGTTGGGATAAATATTACTATTAAATATCCAGCCATCGCGATCAGGTTGAAAACCAGTAAGGCTTTTTTATAGCCAAGTTTGTCGCTGAGATATCCCCCAGGGAACGAGTAAAGTGCACTTAACAGGTTGTCCATACCATTTAGGAAGCCTACAGACAAAGCGCCACCACCCAGGGCAATTAGATAAATAGGCAAGTAACGCTCTGCCATATTTTCCCCCATACCTACCAGAATAACCATGAACAACATAGCTATGATACTGCTGCGTAAACCTAAAAACTCAAATATCTTGTGAGAAAATTTTTTCTGGTTGTCTTCAATACTTCTTTTCATCTTAGTTCACCTTGTAAGAGAATCTATATAATCATTCTTCATTAATACCGATTTCACGGATCAACTCAATTACTTTATCGGTAGCTATTCTTAAAGCTTCTTTCCCAGAGTCTGTTGCCAGGTAATATTTCCGGACTTTCCCGTTATAAACACGTTTTTCTGAAACAAGATAGCCTTCTTTCTCAAGATTGTGCAGTATTGGGTATAGCGTACCTGGGCTTAAATCGTAACCATGTCTTTTGAGTTCTCGAATCATGTCCAATCCAAATATCGCTTCTTTGGATGCGTGATACAGCAAGTGAACACGAATAAATCCAAGGAAAAAATCTCTTATCATCTTGCTCCTTTATTATCGAATACCGTTATCGTTAATCGATATTATAAACCAAGAATTTATATTGGTCAAATATGTACTTCTGTATCGAAACATTGTGTTTGATCGAAAATCTAATTTTAATAATATGAATCCTTAATTGCTTGAGTTTAGAGTTCGAGAAGTAAGGTAACACCTTAACAAAAGGTGGAATTGCTGGTAAAAGCATCGTTGACAAACCATGCTACTCCAACAATTCCGACAAACAGTATACCAAAGCCTGATCAAACGAGCAGATGCTTTTCTGGATTTGCTCGACGCGCTGACCGTTGCCGGTCATGTCAACTCACCCGTAGCGTTGAGCGAAGAAACTCCGTATCGACGGAAATTCAGCTCGGTCTTCGACACATTGCGGCAAGCTGAGTTTGACTTTGACGAGTTACTTTCTGCCCTGTACGAATTTCAGCCCCCCGACAGTGAAAAGATCGCAGGGTACGAAGTGTACGGGCTGGATACCACCCCCAATGAGCGTCCCGAAGCAGAGACACTGGAAGATCGCGGTTCGTTGAAAACGCAGAAGGATGAGCCAGTCCGCTACGGTCACAAGTATTCCTGGTTAGTGCGGCTGGTGAATTGGGGCACTTCCTGGGTTGCGCCGGTAGATGTTGGGCGGGTTGCGACTGGTCTGAGCGATAGCCAGGCTGGAGGAGTGCAAGTTCAAGAATTGGATCGGCGCAACCGCAAGCCTAAAGTGGTGGTATCCGACAGCCTGTATGCAAATCACCTCTTCCTGGCAGTCTTTCTGACGCTCAAAAACACGTTTGCTCTGGTGCGATTGCGCAACAACATGGTATTCTTTGGGTGCCCCAGGCCCCACCCCAAAGGCAAGCGTGGTGCTCCCGCCAAACATGGCCCCAAGTTCAAGCTGTCTGTTCCTTCTCGGACACCCGACCGAACCGAAACCTTTCTGCTTGGAGAGCAAACGGTTATCCTGCAAGCCTGGCATGGACTGCACCTGAAGAAGTTGGCCGGACTGGTGGGAACGGTTCTGCGGATCGAGTTCTTGCGCCCGGATGGCACGCCGCGCTACCAACGACCGATGTGGCTGTTTTGGACGGGTCCCGACACAACTCCCTTAGCGGATCTCTGTCGGATGTATCTTTGGCGGTTTGCAATCGAGCACTTTTTCAGGTTCTGCAAACAGCATCTGGGTTTGAACGCCAATCAGTCCACGGACCTGGTGAGTACCGGCAATTGGATGTGGTGGTGCGCCCTGGCGTACTGGCAACTGCTGCTCATGCGGGATGAGGTCAAGGCCTCTCGACCGGCCTGGTATCCGGCTGGAACGCAGACAGAAACGAAAGGGTTGGCCCCAGGGCAGGTTCAGCGCAGCGCTTTGGGATATTTAGTGCGGTTGGGTACTCCGGCCAAAAACACCAGACCTGCTGGAAAAGGAAAAGGTCGCTCGAAAGGCTACCATCCTCCCGCCAGAACGCGCTATCCGGTGGTCAAAAAGGCGAAAAAACCGCATAACAGGGCTGTTTCCACTGCCTGAAGACTGATTTTGGTGCCTTTTTCTGTTTTTAAGGTTCGAGCGCTACTTCAGCGCTATTTTCGCATCTCTAAAGTCAAGTTAATTGGAGTTGTCACAGAAAATTTTCGCAAAATTTTGTGCCACCTTGGATGGTCCTCAAACAATTGATATACTTGTCAAAACAAATATAAAAGATTTTTTCTATCGTTGGCCGGACATAACCCACTGGGTTCTGTCCGGCATTTTAGTTTAAATCTCCCAATTGGGAAGATTCTGGCACAAGGAGGTTCTTTTGATCAATGAAGTCGTTTTGGAAGGGATTGTGGTACGTGAGCCA
>DHFN01000116.1 GCA_002402275.1 Anaerolineales bacterium UBA4823 | reverse complement strand
TGCTTGTCTTTAAATTCGGTTTGGGTGATGAATCGCAAGGACATGTTTCCATCGCTAAGACGAGCAAGGGTTTGGTTGGCTTGTTCTTCTATTTGGGGGAGTGCTTGTTCGATCAAAAGGGCAGGGATGCCATCTTTCCCAAATGCATGTTCGAGCTGGCGATATTGGCTGATGCGTCGGTTCTTTTGATTGCGCTCCTCATTCAAATTTTGAGCACGCTTTTTTAATTCTGCTAAAACGTTTACTTTTTGCTGAGCTACACCTAGCTCTAATCTAACCGAATTCTCTTGTTCCTCGATCATCCGCAATTCGAGTTCGGCGCGTTCAAGGTCCGGAGCTTGAGCTTGTAACTGCTGTAAAGTAGATTGAGATTTTTGGTATTCCCGATCTAAGGTTTGGCGTTCCATTTCAATCGTCGTAACCTGATTATGTAAATCCCCAATTTCGCGTTCTAAAGGAGTAAGAGTGGCGCGGGCTTGGGCTAATTTTTGCATTTCCCCCTCCACCGGTCGCAGCTCATTTGCTAAATCTCGCAGTTCATTATGATGATCAATATCATACCCCAATTGACGAATTTCATCCTCGATTAGACTGAGTTCGAGGCGTACATCGGGGAGAAAGTCTTCTGCTGCAAGAGAATTTTGGATCGTTTTTAAGGCTGGATATTGTTCATTCTCCCATATATTGATGACTTCCTGATAAGTGAGCAGATGGGTAGAATGTTCTTGAATTTGAGCAATTATTTTTCGAGCAATTTTTTCTAATTCAGGAAATTCATCATTGAGAGATTGCCAATCCTTCAGTTCTTCTTGAAGTTGGTTGATTTTTTCCTTGTTGCCATTGAATTGTTCTTTTTTCCCTTTTCCTTGTTCATTCAGGCTTTGAATCAGTTTTTCCCGATCGGGTACTGAGAGGGGTTGCCCACATAAAGGACAATTTGCTTCTAATGGATGAATTTGTAAATGGTCAATTCGTTGGCGTAATTCTTTCATTTCGTCCAGCAAGCGCTTGTTCTCATGATCTCGCATTGCTATCTCACTTTGCATGGCTTGAATACGAAGCTGGCAATCTGGTTGTTGGGCTAGTTTATCTTCAACCTGATGAAGTTCTTGCTCGGTTTTTGAACGTTCGGCAGTGATGCTCCTGATCTGTTCATTGGCTACTTGAACTTGATCGTGGAATTTTTCAAGGTGACCGGCTTCCTGTTGCAAGCGTATCCTTTCAGCATTTAGTTTAGCCAGTGGGATTTGACGGCGTTTTTCCACCTCGACATAAGCTTGTAATTGTTTATCCATATTTTCCAATTCTGCTCGAATAGCGAGGTACCTGGCGTGGGTTGTTTCTATTTCACTTGCTTTTTCTAAGATGTCTGTGAAGGTTTCTTTTTCAGCAATACGATCTTGTAAACGCTGGTGAAGGGAATCTCGGTTTTGGGTTGTCAATTCAAGTTGTTGATGTATGCTTTCCACCTGTCGGTTTTGTTCATTCAATGCATTTAATTGTTGTTGATACGATTCAACAAGGTTCTTTTTATCCAGGTGTGTTTGGGATAGGATGGTGAGTTGATCTTGAATTTGCTTTAAATCATGACGGCGTTGATCTTCTTCAGCCAGTTCCGCTTCGATTTCTGCCAAATGTCCAGTGATCAGGTTGATTTCTGCTTCAATTTGTTTGCGCAAATCAATTGCCCGTTGTTTATATTCTTCCCAGATTTCCAAGCCCAAGATGCTGCTCAAGATACGCTTCCGATTGGAGGAGTTTTGGATGGTAAATTGATCGGCTTTTCCTTGTAAGAAAAAAGAAGCATTGATGAAAGTTTCATAATCTAAACGCAAAATGCTTTGAATGCGGGCTTGGGTATCGCGCACACTGTGTTCGGTTAAAGGTTTCCAGCGAATCAAAGGGATCTCATCTGAGGTAAACGGATTAGGAAAACTATCAGGCTGAGCAATCTGAAATTCGAGGATTGTAGATTTGTTGCGTGGACGGGTGCGTTGAACCCGGTAGAGATTATTCTCATAACTGAAAATCAGGCGTACTTCAGCTGCTTGGATACTTGGATGGGTATGAATTAAAGAATCATCGCTTTTACGGGCAATGCCAAACAATGCCCATGTGATAGCATCGAAAATAGTGGATTTACCGGCACCATTTGGACCAGAAATACAAGCCAGATCAATTTGGCTAAAATCAATATTGGTGGTTTGGCGATAAGATAAAAACCCCGAAATGGTAAGATAAAGCGGGATCATAGCATTGATTATAACAAACAACCCCTTCGTTTCTATGCTAAAATTTAAGGATGAACTATAAAATTCGTTTTGCCATTTTAGAAGATGCTCCTGAAATTGTCCGTTTGATCAAAGAATTAGTTAACCTTAGCGGGAATAAAACGACTTTGAACGAAGAACTGGTGAAGGATTACTTGCAGACCCCTGACCATCATATTCTGGTTGCCCAATCTTCCACTGGAAGTGTGGTTGGATTAACCAGTTATATGTACCGGAAAAACCTCCAACATAATGGGAGAATCTGTCAATTGGATGATCTGGTCGTAAACTGGGGACATCAAAATCGGGGCTTGGGAAGCGCATTATTGCAACAGGTAATCAAAAACTCACGTCAGGCTGGCTGTGTTGCGATATTGCTTGTGACGAGTAAAGAAAACCAAGCTGCTCAACGGTTTGTAAAGCAACATGGTTTTGTAGATGGTGGCTTATTGATGGACCAACATCTCACTAAGGGGTAAAGGATGGTGATGTAAACAGGATGGGGAATGATTGAGTAAGTATAGTTTGTCTTAGTGGATTAGGTTTACAATGAGATTAGAACTGGACTATCAGGAAAGGTGATGTGTACTTTAGATGTGGTATTATTAAACTCTTGAAATTATCTTGAAAAAAGAATTATATGAATGAAAATTTTCGTACAACCAATCCAAACCATTTTCCTTTACCTAGGCGAATCAAACGCTTAGGGGAATTAGCTTACAACTTATGGTGGACCTGGAATCCCGATGCCATACGGCTATTTTTACGCATCGATCCGCTTTTGTGGGAAAAAACTTATCATAACCCGATTAAATTTTTACGCTTAGTTGAAAGGGCAAAGATAAATGCGGTTGTCCAAAATCGCTATTATTTAGAGGATTATGATCGCATCATTGCAGAATTTGATACATATTGCAATCGCAAGGACACCTGGTTTGCGAAGACTTACCCTGATTTAATCAATCGCCCGATTGCTTATTTTTCGATGGAATTTGGATTACATGAAACCCTGCCCATTTATGCTGGCGGCTTAGGGATTTTGTCTGGAGATAATGTCAAAGAAGCTAGCGATTTGGGATTACCTTTCATTGCAGTAGGCTTCTTTTATACCGAAGGATATTTTACCCAAAGAATTACCGAGGATGGTTGGCAGGAAGCCACGTATTCCCGCATGGAGTTTGAAAATCTCCCAGTTTTACCCATTCTTGATGCAAATGGGGAACCTGAAATAATCTCAGTCGAGTTACCAGGCCGGGAATTGCAAGCTCGCTTATGGGAAATTCATGTGGGTCGAAATCCAGTATATCTTCTGGATGCCAATGTTGATTCAAATTCACCCAACGACCGAACCTTGACAGCACGTCTATATAGCGGGGATTTAGAAATGCGGATCTCCCAAGAGTTGCTATTAGGAATTGGGGGTGTGAGAGCCTTACGAGTTTTGGGTTATAACCCAAGTGTTTGGCACATGAATGAGGGGCATTCTGCGTTTTTGATTTTGGAGCGCATGCGTGAAATGGTTGAAGCTGGGCGTGCCCCCGAAGAAGCTTTAAAGATTGTGCGGGCTTCGAATATTTTTACCACTCATACCCCGGTACCAGCTGGCAATGATGAATTTCCGCTCTGGTTGGTGGATAAATACTTCTCTCATATTTGGCCTGAATTAGGCTTAGATCGGGAACAATTTATTGATTTGGGACGGCATGTAACCAGTTGGGGAGAACTGTTTTCTATGCCGGTTCTTGCCTTGAAACAATCCGAAGGACGGAATGCAGTCTCTGAGCTGCATGGACAGGTGAGCCGCCGAATGTGGCATTTCCTTTGGCAGGATGTTGATGACGAAGATGTGCCGATAACCAATATTACCAATGGAGTACACTTGGGGACCTGGCTGGCACGCCGCATGCGTTATCTTTTCGATGAATACCTAGGAGATGGCTGGATAGAGCGTCAGGATGATTTTGAGCTTTGGGAAAAAGTGATTCAGATTCCTGACCGAGTCCTTTGGGAAGTCCACCGTCATTTGAAGCGAAAATTGACATACTATGTACGCGAAAGAGCTCGATTGCTTTGGCAAAAAGGCAATGTTCACCCCGTGCAAGTTCTGGCAGCGGGTGTGCTCTTAGATCCGTATGCATTAACCATTGGTTTTGCCCGCCGATTTGCTCCTTATAAACGAGCAAACTTGTTGTTGCGTGATCCTGATCGGCTCTTGCGATTAATTAGCCAACCCGACATGCCAGTTCAAATTATCTTTGCTGGTAAGTCACACCCCGATCATGAGGGTGGGAAGCAATTGATTCAAGAGATCTACCGTTTCGTTAAAAGGTCAGACACCGGGGGAAGATTGGTATTTCTTGAAGATTATGATCTCAACTTGGCTCGCTATCTGGTTCAGGGTGTGGATGTCTGGCTCAATACTCCCCGGCGTCCTAATGAAGCATCAGGAACTTCTGGGATGAAAGCGGCAATGAACGGGGTTTTAAATTGCTCGGTATATGATGGCTGGTGGCGTGAGGGTTATAATGGAAAAAATGGCTGGGCGATCGGTGGTGATAGTGATTATCCTGACCCTGATGCTCAAGACGAGGCAGATTCAAAAAGCCTCTATGATATTTTAGAAAATGAAATTGTACCTTTGTATTATCGGCGCAGGTCATCGGATGATTTGCCAGGAGATTGGTTAGCTATGTGCAAGGAGGGATTGAGGACAATCGTTCCACAATTTGTAATCCGACGAATGGTGAAAGAATATTTGGAATGGTTGTATAAACCCATGATGTTGGGAAAACCATTGGGACTCACCCTAATAAACAAGAAAGAATAAAGGAATATGGAATTACTGTTAGATATTAATGCCTGGACTGGAGCAGGTTTGATCTTTTTGTTACGCGTTTGTGATATGACGTTGGATACACTCCGGGTACTGATCGTCATGCGCGGCAGAAAAAGTATCGCTTGGGTTTTAGGCTTTTTTCAGGCATTTATCTTTGTTATTGCAATCAGTAATGTACTCAGCCATTTGGATAATCCGCTTAATATGGTGGGTTACGCAGCTGGTTTTGCTACCGGGAATGTAGTTGGAATCATGATTGAAGAACGGCTAGCGATCGGTCACATCCATTTGAGGATAATAAGCTCTCGACGGGGAGCCGCCATTTCAGAAAAATTACGGGAATCGGGTTATGCTGTAACAGAGATTCCTGCCCGCGGCAAAGATGGAACCGTGAGTTTGATTGTGGTGAGCGTTTTGAGAAAAAATGTAAAAGAAGTTGAAGAGATGATCCGGAATGTGGATGAAGGCGCATTTCTTACGGCGGAGGATGTTCGCCCGTTGCGCCGCGGATTCTGGCGGGCGTGATGTCATAAAAGTTGTCATTAGGAACACGTATCAAAAATCACTTGAAACGGAGAGAAAAATACTTTACTATTTAAGTAAATATTGACTATTGATGTAATTAATTAAAGTATCTCAAAGGAATTGTCCATGATGCGTATCAATCGCAGGACAGATTATGCCATTCGGGTTTTGTTAGCACTCGCAAAACAGCCGCCTGGCACCCGTCTGTCCACCCAGTTCGTCCAAGAGAATATGTTGATACCGCGAGCCTTTTTATTACGCATCATTGCTGATCTCTCGAAAGCAAAATTGATCGAAACTTATCCTGGCCCGCGAGGGGGATTGCAATTGGCTTGTGATCCAGCGAAAATTAACTTAAGGATTATCTGGGAAGCCTTAGAAGGCCCTCTGGTCATTTCAGACTGTGTTGCTTTGCCTCAAGAGTGTCCCTTAAACGAAGGATGCCCGGTGAATGCTCATTGGGCACACCTCCAACACCTGATTATCAATGAATTAGAAG
>DHFN01000184.1 GCA_002402275.1 Anaerolineales bacterium UBA4823 | reverse complement strand
AACTCGCTTCACTCGAGTTGACCATTATGGCTTACGGGACGATCTCTAATTCCAGGATTATTTCTTTATACAGTGGCTTGTCGTGAACGGGGTTTAAACCAGTTACGCCACTCTCGATTCTCCCAAACAACTAAAATTGGTGCTGCAATAAAAATAGATGAATAAGTTCCCATTAACAACCCAACTAACAAGATAATCGAGAATTCTCTCAAAGTTATTCCACCAAATAAAGCCATGGCTAATAATAAGAATTCAACCGTCATTAACTGGGTGTTGATGGAACGTTGTAAGGTTTGGACAATGGAATGATTGACCAAGGTTTCAAAGGGTATTCTTTTAAGAATCGAAGAGTTTTCCCGAATTCGATCGAAGACAACAATGGTATCTTGAACCGAAAAACCGATTACGGTCAAAACAGCAGTTAATGTTAATGAGTCAACTTGCCAATTAAAAAAATGTGAACCTATCGCAACTACGCTTAATACCACCAAGATATCATGAAATTCAGCTAAAATGGCACATAAGCCGTACCGTAATGCGTGCTCAACACCCCGGAAGGAGAAAAGGATATAAAGAACAACCCCAATCGCTGCGATGACCAATGCAATGGCTGCTCGTTGAGTTACTTGTTGTCCAATAACTGGTCCAACGCTGTCAAAACGCAGAATAGTAATGGTGTCATTAAATTTTTGTTCCATTGCTTGAATGATTTTGTTTTGTTCATTTGAGTCCAAGAAACTTGATTTTGCAATGATGGACCCTTGATCAGTGGTTGTTACCTGGACGTCTTTAATTCCTAGGCTTTCGAATAGCAACACAACCTCAGCTGGGGGTGGAGGCTGTTGGTGATCGAGCTTAACTTCTAAGTAGGAACCACCTGTAAAGTCAATAGCCAGGGGTAATTTCCAGATTGAAATAATAATCAAACCCGGTAGAATTAAGATAAGTGAAAAAAGGAAGAAGTAATATCGTTTTCCAAGAATATTGATCATAATCTCACCTATTAAAGACCAAACCATCTAGAATAATTGGAAGGTTGGATGTAGTGTAGAACTATGGTAAGAAAGGTTCGTGTCACAATCATGGCTGAGAAAAGACTGACAAAGACACCCAGCATTAATGTAAGGGAAAAACCTTTTACAATAGTGGCACCGAATGTACTTCCAAACCAGAAAAGGATAACGCTGGTAATAATTGTTGCGATGTTTGAGTCGCGGATAGATGGCCAAGCGCGCTTTAATCCAATCTCTAGTGCTTGAGTTAGTTTTCGACCACCCCGCAGTTCTTCCTTAAATCGTTCGAAAATAAGAATATTGGCATCCAGTGCTGAGCCAGTACTCAACAAGAAACCTGCTACGCCGGGTAAGGTTAATGTCACTGGAATGAAACGATAGATCGCATACGTGATGATTCCATACGTTATAAGGGCTAGAACAGCTACAGAGCCGGGCAAACGATAATATAAGAGCATGAATAAAATAACAATCGCAAAACCGATTGCGCCAGCAACCAAGCTTTTTCTTAAAGAATCTTCACCCAACGTAGGTCCAATCGTTCGTGTCTCGGACACTTTAAGAGGAACCGGTAAAGAACCATAGCGCAATTGAACGGTTAATGCATTGGCTTCTTCTAAAGTAAAGTTTCCTTGTATTACACCTTTCCCGTCTTCGATAGGTTCCTGAATCCTTGGGGTTGAGATTACTTTTTTATCTAAAACAATTGCCAGTATTTTTCCTTGATGGGTACGGGTGAAGTCAGCAAAAATCTTTGCTCCGTCAGAAGTGAGTGTAAAACTGACTTCTGGTTTACCGAGTTGGTCGGTGGTAGTTGCAACACTATCCAGCATAGCACCCGTCATGACGCTAGGAAAAACTGTATCTGTAATGGTCTGAGTGGTTGTGATGGTGGCTGTTGGGCTGGCAGAAGAGGTTAATTGATTAAGGTCGGTTTTTATTTCTTTATCAATCAATGAATAAGCCTGTTCCTCGGAAATGTTGGACATGTCNNCCGGGAAGTTCAACATTGATATATTTACTTCCAGCTATTTGAACTGTTGCCTCGGCAACTCCTAAACCATTCACACGACTTTCCACAATTTGCCGGGCTTTCTCCAACTGCGCACTATCAATAGCAGCACCCTCTGGTAAATCAACTTCTAAGAGAATTTGTTGTCCGCCGACCAGATCTAATCCTAATTTGGTCATAATGGCATGACCGAAGATAGATGTGGTGTTGGGTAACACCAGATAAATGGCAAAAATGAGGATGGCTAAAATTGCGACAAGAAAATAAGTCGTATTTTTGGTCATATAAATAAGCCTCCCGATTCAAACAAATGCCTGCCAAATTCCGGTGGTTTATCACCAGTGGCGGGCTAGCAAGCGGATTATACACCATTTTTTAGCGGCTGAGAAATTGAATAAAAAATAAAAGAATAAAAACATCCCTTTGACTTCGGAGTTCTTAAATGTGAGTATTAATAAAATCTAGAACCTGCTGCGCAACTTGGCTTTCGGTAAGTGAATTTGTATCCACGATTAAATCGGCGTTTTCACGCGCGTGCTGCAAGCGCTTAAGTTCTTCTTCATATTCAGATCGAGTCCAGCCTAGATGTTTACGGGAAATCGTGTTTTCGTAAGAAACCTCCAGGTAGACTAGTAGATCTGGATTTGTGATTCTTTTCCACATATCTTTCACATAAGAATGTTCCTGAGCAATATGACGAATCTCAAAGGATTCACCAGACAAGTTTCTTATCAGCGACGTCTTACCAGATGCGCATACCCCAACAATACCGATCAGAATTTTACCGGAAGACATACCTTAGATTGGTAGCCGAACCAACATCCGCCTGGTTGAGTCACCCTGCAAATTTAATACTTGAACTACTACAATACTGATATCATCAACCGGTCTTCCTTGATCCAGTAAGACAGCTCGGTTGAGTAAACCATCTGCGATATTTTGACAGGAAGAGTCCTGTTGTTGGAGAAACGACTGGATGGTAGGAAGGATATTAAGTTGCTCACCTGTGCGAGAACCAGCGTGGATCAACCCATCTGAAAACATGAAAATACTTACCCCAACCTCAAGCTTAATCTCGATCATATTAGGGCGGGTGTTTCGATATAAACCGACCGGAGAACTTGGTCCTTCATATTGCTGAAATTCATCATGTTGGACGATGATCAATGGAGTTGGGTTGTTTCTGGCTAATACAATGGTTTTCGTCACTAAATCCACTGAGCAGATGTTAAGAGTAGAAGATACTTTTCCACCTCTAAGTGTATATAGATAATCAGAAGCTGCTCGGGCTGCTGCCCCATCTCTTACACCATCAGCTAAAAGGGAGATGACTTTTTTTACGACAAGATTGGATATATTTTTTGCTCCACGTCCAGAGGTTTGACCATCTGCTAAAACAACAGAAATTCCACCATGAGGTCTCTCAATGACCTCGACAGTATCACCACTTTCGTTGATTGCATATTTAGAGACTTTAGAAACAGCTATTTGTACTTCCATGTTTATGATTTATTTAAGAAACATCTGGAATTAAAACTGGTAAACAATGGGGAGAAATTTGATAATCAATCTGATTTGTCGCAGTGCTTTGAATTTCACCATCTGCATGAAGAGGGGTAGGGTGGTGGGCATGAATTTTCAACCAAGGGCTGTGAATTTCGTGGATGCTAGGATGTTCAACATAACTCCCTTGACCTGATTTCATGGTTCGGGGCAATATTTGTAAAATTTGTCTACGAGTGGGAAGGTATCCATAGACAAAAGTCAATAAGCCATCATAAGGATCAGCATGAGGGGTCATGTAAAATAATCCTCCAGTGACTGCACAATTGCCAACCGTCACCAGGGAAACAGGCCCTTGATAACATCCATTTTCCCATTCCAAATCAACCTGCCAGGCTGGTTTTTTCATTACCCCAATTAACGTGGCTAGTAAATAGCGAAGAACCCCTCTTGGATAGGAGATTTGTTGTTGAATGAGTGTTATGGATGGTTCTAATCCCATAGCGGAGTTGTTATCAAAAAACCGATTATTGACAATTCCTAAATCAATCCACTTGATATGATTTTGTGAAATTGCCACACCAGCAAGATTAAGATCTACTGGGATTTTTAAATTGACCGCTAAATCGTTCGCTGACCCAAGCGGAATAATTCCCAAAGGGGGTGGTTTCCGATGGGATTCATTTACCGCCTGCATGATGCCATTGACAACGTCACTGATACTGCCATCACCACCTGCGGCAAGAATGGGGGAATATCCAGCGAGGACAGCTTGATAGGCGAGTCTAACCCCTTCACCAGGAGCGGTTGTGAGGGTAAGATCATAGGGAATATTCGCATTTTGAAGCACCGATTCCATCTCAGGTTGGCGTTTTAAAGCGCGCCAACGGTTAGCATAAGGGTTAAGGATGACTTTAGCTCTCATCTCATTCTTTAAGAAAATTAACTTTGATTCCCTGCAGTTGTAGCCATTCCACTGCTTCGTCTATAGTTTGAATGGGTCCGGCGAGTTGTAATTCAATCCAGCCCTGGTCGTTATCTATTTGAGCTCGCATGATATTCACTGTGAGGTCGTATTGCTTAATAAGTTGATTGATAATTGGAACATGTAAAAGAGTGGATGGATAATTTAAACGAACCACTTGGTTTGTCATAATCTGTCCTCCAAGGGATTGGGGATAATTTGATCAATTCATTCTAGCACAATTTATTCTGCTCAGAAAGATTTTTAGTCGCTAATTGACCGCAGCCTGCTTGAATGTCGATACCACGGCGAAGTCGAATTGTACAGGGAATATGGTTTTTGATTAAGTATTGTTGGAATTGCGTAATTCTTTCACTCCTCGGAGGTTTGCCAGGAAATAGGACCGTCGGGTTTAGTGGGATGAGATTGACATGCGCAATTAAACCTTTTAATAAATTAACCAATTTTTGAGCTTGTCCGGGATCATCATTGAAATCTCGAATTAAAGCCCATTCAAAAGTAATCCTGCGATGGGTAACCTTGGAATATTTACGACAAGCTGCCATTAATTCAGAAAGAGGATATTTCCGATTGATCGGGATAATTTTAGAACGAAGATCATCGTCAGCAGCATGCAACGAAATCGCCAGATTAATTTGTCGGTTCATTTCAGAGAAGCGGTTTAATTGCGGCACAAGTCCAACTGTCGAGATTGTAAAGCGTCTTTCACCCATATTTAAACCTTGCGGATCATTTAAGAAGTCAATTGCTTTTATTGTTTGATCGAAATTATTCAGAGGTTCACCCATTCCCATAATGACAATATTGGTTAGCTTCTGACCATCTTGAGCAAGAATTCGGTTGTAATAGAGAACTTGGGCGATCATTTCACCGCAAGATAAATTGGCTTTGAACCCCATTTGACCGGTGGCACAAAAAATACATCCCATACCACAGCCTGATTGGCTCGATATGCAAAGAGTATGTCTGTTTTTATAATGCATCAATACGGTTTCAAGAGGATTTCCGGAACGGGTATAAAAGAGAGTTTTATGAGTTTCTCCATCAGGAGAGACAATTTCCCGAACAGGATGAATTGCCTGGAAAGTAAAATCTTGGGAAATGCGGTCTCGAAGTTCTATTGAAAAAGGAGTGAAATCGTTAATATCTTCCCAGAGGTGCCGATATAATCCTTCCCACAACTGTTTAACGCGATAAGGAGGTTCATTCCATTCTTGAAAAAGTGGGGTTAAATCTTCTCTTGAATAATCGTAGACGAGTTTTCTATCTTCCATCTCCCATATCCAAGTTAAATCAAATCTATAAGTTCTTCTAAATCTTGACAAATAAAGTCAGGTGGCGGATTCCATTTTTCAACGTCACTCATCGAAGAAACACCTGAAAGAACAACCGCGCTGAGTGACCCGATCTTCTGAGCGCCTAAAATGTCGGTTTCCAAACGGTCACCCACAATAAGGGACTCGGAAGGCGTCACCTGCAGATGATTCATCGCTATTTCGTATAGTATTGGTTCGGGTTTACCTAAGATTAGTGGCTTTTGACCACTAGCGGTTTCGAGCAAAGATAATATCGCACCAACCCCCGGAACAAGTCCTTCAGGAGTGGGGAAGGTGCGATCCCCATTAGTGGCAATGAATTCTGCTCCTGATCGGATATTAAGGGTTGCCCGGCACAATTTCTCAAAATTCAATTGCCAATCCATTCCTACAACCATTGCCACTACATCTCTTTCGGCGATTGTATAACCATCTTTAATCACTTCTTCTCGCAACCCAGCTTCTCCAATGATATAAACTTTACTACCGGTTGGATAGTGTTTTCTTAAGTAGTAACTGACTGCTTGCGGCGAATTAATAATCTGGTCTGGTTCTAGTTTCACACCAAATTTCGCAAGTTTATCCACATATTGCTGAACGGTTAAAGTCGCATTATTTGTCACTAAGGCTACTCTTAGACCTTTTTCTTTAACTTTCTTGAAAATATTGGGTAAATCCCCGATGGGTTCTGCTTGTTTCCATAAAACACCATCCATATCGAGGATTAAAGCTTTAAGAGATTTTTTAACGGGGAAATTTTGATTCATAAACTAATTCTCTATTCTAACGAGTTAACCTTACACTCATCTTGAAAAATTACAATATAAAAAACCCTAAAGGTTTTTCAATGCTTATTGATTGATCATTATCCACAGGTGACTTAACTGGATGATAATCTTTGGCAAGGGATCCCTTTAGGGTTTCTATTGGTCGAAGTCGTTTGGTGTGCTGGATTAGTTTATTGACTTTCGGTTAATAAGACCTGCTCTTCACTTTTAGGTAGTGGTTTTTTTGTTTCTGGAATCTCCATTACCTGATCTACAATTCCATATTCTACCGCTTGAGCGGCATTTAAGTAAAAATCCCTTTCGGTGTCCTTCTCAATCGTCTCAACCGGTTGACCAGTATGAAGAGAGAGAATTTCATTCAGCCTTGCCTTTAAGCGTAATATTTCACGTGCCTGAATTTCGATATCCGATGCTTGACCTTCAGCCCCACCGAGAGGTTGATGAATATGGATCGTAGCATGGGGTAAGGCATAGCGATGACCTTTTGTCCCTGCGGTTAATAATACTGTTCCAAATGAAGCTGTCATACCAACTGCTAGGGTGCTAATAGGATTTGGGATCATTTGCATTGTATCGTAGATTGCCAGACCAGCATAAACCTGTCCACCCGGTGAATTAATGTACATTTGAATTGGGCTTTCTGGGTCTTCGCTGCTCAAATAGAGTAATTGGGCGACGATCAAATTCGAAACCTGATCATTGATTGGTGTGCCTAAGAAAACAATTCGATTTTTTAACAGTAAAGAATAGATATCATACGCTCGCTCACCATGACCAGATGTCTCTATGACCATGGGAACAAGCGAACTAGGATTAATCATTTGTTTCATATTTCATTTTTCCTTCTAACCATTAAGAATTATTAGTTTCAGTTTGGGGTATCTCACTATCAGTTACCGGTGTACCAGGTTCCACTGCTGCAGGTTCCGCTTGAGTTTGTTCTGGTTGAGAAGGTGTAAGTTCCTCTTCGCCTTTTGCAATCTGACGAACTTTCTCCAGTGTATTCCGAATAAGGATATCCATTGAAACATTTTCAAATAAATTTGAGATGATATTTTGTTCTGATGTTTTATCAAGCTTCGTTTTTTGTAAACGATTTGTTAGTTCGTTATAGGCTTCTGCTGCCTCATTTTGAACCTGGTTTGGATCCACTTGAACATTCTCTGTTTTGGCTATTTCAAACAAGACTAGAGTGCGCTTGATGCGATCTTCGGCAACACGGTGAGCATCTACATCAAAATCTTCTCGGCTCATAGAGCGGGTTTTCAGGTAAAGCTCCAAGTCCATATTGGATTGTTTTAAACGTTTCTCTAATTGATCAATGACGAGTTCTTTTTCCTTCTCGACCATTTGGGGCGGATATTGAATGGTTGAAATCTGAATGATTTTATCTATAACTTGATCATCATAATCTTCGTTATATTCCTGGATTTTTCCTTTTTCAAGGGAATTATGGATTGATTGCTTAAGTTCCTCAATATTATTGAAATCTCCGAGGGATTGTGCAAATTCATCGTTCAATTCCGGAAGATTACGTTGTTTAATACTCTTAATCGTCACGGAGAAATTTGCTTTTTTCCCTTTTAAATTTTCCGATGCATAATCATCTGGATAAGTATAGGAAATCTCGAGCTGATCACCGATATTTTTCCCAATTAAATTCTTGGAAAATCCAAGGAAGGGCCATTCGTAAGAATTTTGTTTATTCTCATTAAGAATCTCGATTGGGTAGTTTGCAAAGTTAGCAATCTTTTCGTCAGGGTGATCCTCTTTTCCTGGAGCGATCCCTGAGATATCAATATAGACAATATCATTAATTTGAGCTGGACGATCTTCCACCGGTTCGAGCATGGCATAACTTTCTTGAAGATAATCGAGATTTTCTTTTACCTCAGTTTCCTCCAAGGGTTCAATGTGATAAGGTTCGCGAATAGAGTGGTAATCGCCTAATTCCACTTTAGGTGCTAGCGGAATAACAAATTCCATTATTAATGGTTCAAAACTGGTCACTTTTTCTAATGTTCCTGGACCATAAGGGTCTATTTTTATCTCCTCGAGAATTTTTGGGTAATATGCATCCACAAAAGATTCGAGAGTCTCTTCGGTGACTAGTTTTGGATCAAGATAATTTAAGGCAACAGCAGTGGGAACTTTCCCGGGGCGAAATCCTGGTATTTTAACTTTTTTGGTTAAATCCCGAATAGCTTTTTGGCGAGAAGAATCATATTCTTCAGCAGTTGCTTCGACAGTAACTTTTAATTGATGATTTTCAAGTGGTTGGGTGTCTATTTTCAACGCCGTATATCCTTATGAGTGAGATATTTTTTATGGCGAAATTATAACATGCACCTATTAACATTTTATAAATAATTCAATTGAAATGAATAAACTAGGCTGAATAATGGAAAAATTCATTTTTAGATTTTGGCTAGTCGCTAGCATATTCAATATCTTGATTATTCTTTCCATTGCTTCTTATCAGGGTTGTGACGATGGCTAAAGCTGCCAGAATACCTCCCACAAAATATGCGTATTTTAATCCGGTTAAGAAATCTAGTGCGTCTCCATTATAGAGGGTTGAGCTTTGAAGAAGACGGGGTGGAACAACAGAATAAAGTACGGCTCCTCCGATTGCAATACCCAAAACCATGCCAATATTTCGCATAGTTGCCAGTATTCCAGAGGCGACGCCCAGATGATGTCTTGGCACACTGCCCATCACTGCGCTATTGTTGGGGGATTGAAAAATACCTGTGCCTAGACCAAAAAGAGCTAATCTCCAGACAATATCCACTGAAGGAACTGAAACAGTCAATTGACTCATCAGAAACAATGACAAAGCACATATCCCTGTGCCTAAACAGGCTAAAAAAGTTGTACCAATGTAGTCAGAGAGGGCTCCGCTAAAAGGAGCGATGAGGATTACGACCAAAGGGAAAGCGGTCATAATAAGACCGACGGTATTGGATGGATAATGGAGTACTTTTTGGAGATAGAATGGTGTGAGAAAAACCATTACATTTTGCGCCATGAAATTTAACAGAGCACTAACATTGGCAAGTGAGAAAGTTAAATTCCGAAATAGGTTAAGATTAAGCATTGGTTGGGCAATTTTGTTTTCAAGCTGATAAAATACAAAACCGGATATGATCGAAACCAGGAGCAGAACCACAGCGCTATAACTTAAACCATGATATTGAAAGCGGTTGACAAATATAAGAATTGAGAAAAGGGAAATGAAGGCTGTTAATGCCCCCAAGATATCTACATTGCCAGGTCGTCCTTTAAATTCGGGAATAACTTGAAGTCCCCAAAATAAAGCAGCAATCCCAATCGGGATATTAATAAAAAAAACATACCGCCAACCCAAAGTAGAGGTAATGAATCCACCAAGAGAGGGACCGAGAGCTAAACCGGCGGAGATGCTGATTGCATTTAATCCTAGGGTTTTTCCCCTTTCGATTGGGGGAAAAGTGGCAGTTATGATTGCCAAGGATACTGCCATCATCATCCCAGCGGCAAGACCTTGGAGTGCCCGGCAGGCAATCAGCCAAGCTATTGTGGGAGCGAACCCGCATAATCCAGATACAATAACGAAACCAGCCAGACCAGATAAGTATATTTTCTTGTAACCGATAATATCCCCCAGACGCCCATAAAAAAGAAGCATGCTGCTGATGGTAAGGAGATAAATCATCGGAACCCATTGGATTGTGGCAATATCTACTTTAAACGTTTCGGAGATGGTTGGAAGAATCACATTGACGATACTGCCATCAATGGGGCCCATAATACTACCTAGCATAATGGCAACCAAAATGGAATAGCGCTTAGGGAAATAAGAATCTACCTGGATTTCATTCATACATATTCTCTACGATGGATACTGTAATTTGACTTTATTTATGGGGGATGTACGAGGGAGTTTTCAAGTGAAAAAATGATCTATACTTTACCAACCCTTACCCTCCCTAAATAATGGGGAAGGCGGGACTTGAACCCGCACGCCTNNCACATGATCCTAAGTCATGCCTGTCTGCCAATTCCAGCACTTCCCCAAGCCATCCAAATTATACGCGCTGGTTTGGATTGCGTCAATAAAGTGTATAATGAAAAAATCAAGGAGTCAGCAGTATGAGCCGGATTATTAAAACTCAAAACAACGCCACTAATCGAAATAAGGTCTTGAAATTAATAACAGAAGCCATTTTTGATTATGAAAATAATATTGATAATAAATTAGATAATGCTGCATATATTGTATTTCTTTTAGATGAAATTGTCCAAAGTATTGAATCAACCAGCGCAGCCTGGGAAAAAAGAGGTTATTGGTTAAAAGCCGATCGTTTCAGACAGGAATGGGAGTGGGCAAGGGTAACAAGGGATGAACTTACAAAAGCGTTATCAGAAGAAAATATCCGACAGATAGGGGAGATATTAAATGGGATCAAGGGTAGAATTCCTCCCGAATACCAATTGAACGTCAGCCATCGAAAGGGTGATGTACAGGGATGTTGGGAAAAATTCAAAGAAAAGAACCCCCAATAATTTTCATGAAAAATCATCAGAGGGGTATAGATTTCCTCTTGACATAATTGATTTATTCGTTTATGCTTATGATAACTAACATTATCATAAGCATAAATTTTTATTTTGGATCAAACCTAAATGACAGAATCCCCCTTTATTCAAATCCTTACCGAGCAAATTACGGCTTTCTTAGAATTAATTCGATCTTCACGAAGTGAAAATACTTATCGGAGTTATTCGAATGCTTTGAATGCATTCCGTATGGATTTAGAAGAGGCAGCTAACCCAATCCAATTTTCGAAGAACTTGGAAGATGCTGTTATCGCCTTTATAGAGACATTACATAATTATGCCCCGGCAACTGAACGCCTTTATCTTACTGCTCTCTATCGCTTTTTAGAATACTTGAGTGCTGATGAATCCTTGAAAATAAACCTTCCCCGTTATAAGATGATCATCCGTCAACGGGCTCGCCGTTATGGTCAGCGTTTACCCCAGTTTCCGCGCACAGAAATTGATAATATCATTAATTATGCAATAAATATTACTAACCAGTTACCTGATTCAGAAGCAGAAAGATTACGCTTGTTACGCGATAAGGCGTTGTTATTAACCCTGGCAGATAGCGGTTTACGAATTCATGAAGCGTGCAATTTACGCCGCGGAGATATTGATTGGAATGAACAGCGCGCCATTATCATTGGTAAAGGAAATCAACAAGCTGTGGCGAGATTCTCTAGCCGCTCTATCAAGGCGATTAAAGACTATCTAGCAGCGCGTGCCAACTTAGATGGTAGCTCCGGAAAACCCCTCCCTTCCCTACCGGTGTTTGCTCGGCATGACCGGGCAGCTGGGAAAAAAATTAAACCTATTTCAACTACGACTGGCAGGGCGATTGTCGAGCAGCATGTCAAAATTGCGCTTGGACCTGACGCAGCAGATATGATTACCCCCCATTCTTTTCGGCATTATTTTGTGACCGCTGTCCTAAGGGGTTCAGGAGGGAACCTCAAACTCGCCCAAGAATTAGCTCGTCACAAAAGTATCAGTGTTACCCAACGTTATGCTCATTTGAGTGATGATGAGTTAGATCAGGGGTATGATGAAATCTTTAATCATTCAACCCCCAAAATTTGAAATATACTTAATCCATTTTGAAAACCCACCCCCCTCTTCCAAAAACAAATTGTATTATTTTTGATTATTAAGACTATCCTGAGAGCATGATAAAATTATTTTAAATAGCATTATCACTAAAATTAGTACAGATTTTTAGTTAATTATGTACAATATGAAGCTCGGTTTTTCAATGTGTGCTTTAAATAAGGCATTATGAAGAATAGATTAAACTTGATACTTGTTGCATTTAAGACGGGGACAATTGTTTCAACGAATTAATTCTAATCAGCTAATATTTATACTCTTGGAGGATAAATGAATGTCTATTAGTATGCTTGCACGCTCAATTACCGAATCTCCTACATTGAAGCTCAATGAAGAAGCTCGAAAACTGCGTGAACGCGGGGAAGATGTTATCCATTTGGGAATTGGAGAACCTAAAAATAAAGCCCCAATCACCGCGATCCTAGCTGCAGCTGCCAAACTTAGCTCTGGTGATATTAAATATGCTCCATCGGATGGCAGCCCGTCTCTAAAAAAAGCCATTATTCGCTACACCGAAGATAACTATGGTCGGTTGGTGGCACCCGAAAACGTCGTAATTTCTGCTGGAGCAAAATATTCTCTCTTTAACTTATTCTATTCATTATTGAATCCTCAAGACGAAGTGATAATTCTTGCCCCTTATTGGGTAAGCTATCCGGAAATTGTAAGAATGGTCAATGGTGTGCCGGTGATCGTCACACCTGAAGATGGCACTTTCCATCCCCGGTTTGAAGACATCGAAAATTCCGTCACATCGTTCACTAAAGTGATTATTCTCAACAGCCCTAATAATCCTTCTGGTATCATCTATAAAGAATCTTTCATCGCTGAGATTGTAGATTTTTGCGAACGAAAAGGAATTTACTTGATCATGGATGATATTTACCATAAATTAGTTTTTGATCATAAAGTTGTCATCCCAGCCTATCGTTATACCCAGAATGATATTGAAAACACTCATATTATCACAATCAATGGGGTATCTAAATTATATGGGATGACGGGATTTCGGGTTGGTTGGGTGATTACAAATCGTAAATTAGCAGCTGTTTTAAACAACATTCAAGCTCAAACTGAATCATGCACATCAATTGTGATGCAAGCCGCGGCGGAAGGAGCATTAACTGGAATGCAATCGGTGGTTGAAGAGCTTCGTTTGACTATTGAGAATAATCGCAATGTCGTGATGCAGGAACTTAAAACCTTTAATGGAGTTAGAGTTATTCCACCGGATGGTACGTTTTACTGCCTTCCGGATTTTCGAGCTTATTCGAATAATTCCGTCGAACTAGCTGACTTCCTATTACGTAAAGCTCTTGTGGTTACAGTCCCAGGCAAAGAATTCGGGATGGAAGGACATATTCGTTTAAGCTTTGCCGGCAGCATCAAAGACATTATTTCAGGGATAGAAAGAATAAAATGGGCATTGGATCCTAATGCTCCAAACGAAATTTACATTGGCGATCGGAAACTAGTAAGGGATTGGCTATGAATAATTTATTGAACATCAAAACTCCTACCGAAGGAGAAGCTACTGTTGTAAAATCCGATTATAGTTTGGATTATATTGGACTAGGCAATCTACATAAAGTTTATTGGAATTTACCTGTGGAAGCATTATACGAAGAGATTGTATTTCGCGGAGAAGGGAAAATTGCCCAAGGAGGTCCAATTCTGGTCAATACTGGATCTCATACTGCTAGAGCCGCTGATGACAAATACATCGTTTCGGACGCAACAGCTGAACTAGATGTTTGGTGGGGTCAATATAATCACCCCTATAGTGCTGAAGCATTCAACCTATTATTCAGCCGGGTTCAGGGTTACCTTCAAGGGAAAGATGTGTTTGTGCAAGATTGCTATGCTGGGGCAGACAAAGAGTATCAGTTACCCGTTCGCGTGATTACCGAACTAGCCTGGCATAGTTTGTTTGCCCGGAATATGTTTATTGCCCTACCTGATCGTGAGTCCTATCGTTTACATGTTCCTGAATTTACGATTATTGCTGTACCATTCTTTAAAGCATTTCCTTCTATTGATTCAACTCGCAGCAACACTGTGATTGTGATTGATTTTGATCAAAAAATTTGCATTATTGGCAATTCTGGGTATGCCGGAGAAATTAAAAAATCTGTTTTTACCATCATGAATTATTTCTTACCTAAGCAAGGGGTGATGACGATGCACTGTTCAGCGAATGTGGGCAAGGATAATGATGTGGCACTTTTTTTTGGATTATCAGGAACTGGGAAAACAACCTTATCCGCTGATCCTCATCGAAAATTAATCGGGGATGATGAGCATGGCTGGTCTGAAAATGGAATCTTCAATTTTGAAGGTGGCTGCTATGCGAAAGTCATTGGATTATCCCCTACTGCTGAGCCTGATATTTATGCTTGTACCCACCAATATGGAACGATCTTGGAAAACGTTATCTTCGATCCGGTTTCTAGATTGATTGATTTAAATGATGATACAATCACCGAAAACACCCGTGCATCATATCCATTAGAATATATCAAAAACTCATTAGCTGAAAAATTTGCTCCACACCCCCAGAATATCGTGCTGTTGACATGTGATGCTTCTGGAGTCATGCCACCTATCGCAAAATTATCCACCGAGCAAGCTCTTTATCATTTTATATCTGGTTATACTTCAAAAATTGCCGGCACTGAGGTTGGACTGGGGGAAGAGCCAGAAATCACTTTTTCGACTTGTTTTGGTGGACCATTTATGGTGTATCACCCCTATATCTATGCGAATATTTTAAAAAATAAAATCCAGCGCTATAAAGTAAATTGCTGGCTATTAAATACCGGCTGGGTTGGAGGTCCTTACGGAATAGGGAAAAGGATTAGCATCCAATATACCCGGCGGATCTTGGAAGCTGCCATAAATGGCGAACTTGCCGATGTTGGATATAATCAGGACGAGATTTTCGGTTTCTTTGTTCCAAAACATTGTCCTGGTGTTCCCGATTCGATTTTGGATCCAGCTTCGGCTTGGTCAAACAAGGATGCTTATTTGCGTCGTTATCGTAGTTTGGCAGCTCGATTTGTTGACAATTTCAAAAAATTCGCTGATAAATTTGATCAGACCATCATTGAAGCTGGTCCAAAGATGAGTTGATAAACTTAGCGGAATACTATTCCTATGGGATTGTATCTGGCATAATTTGATAAGGTAAGAATCGTGCCAGATACCGCCCAGCAATTGAACCAACAACGATTATAAATTGCTCGTCGTGCTCAAGACGTTCCACTTGTCCAAATTGGGTAAACATATGCAAGATATTTTCTTCCCGCTCAGGGATTTTCAGGGTGACTGGGTGCATTGTTTCAAACAAGAAATCATTGATTTTTTGGATTAATTTGTCAATTCCTATTCCTAGTTGAGCTGAAACAGCCACTGAGTTAGGAAACTGACTGGTGGTTCTTTGAACCTGGTCGGGGTCATTTAATAAATCGATTTTATTCAAGATCGTTATAATTGGCAATTTATCAGCATCTATTTCTTTTAATGTTTGATATACAGACCGGGCTTGTTCCAGTGCATTTGGATGATTGATGTCTACTATATGTAGCAATAAATCTGCTTCTCCAATTTCTTCTAAAGTTGCTCGGAAAGCTGCAACTAAAGTTGTGGGGAGTTTTTGAATAAAACCCACTGTATCAGTAACGAGGATCTGGTTTTGATTTCCTAAACGGACCTGCCGGGTGGTTGGATCCAAAGTTGCGAATAATTGGTTGGCAACATAAACATTCGCATGGGACAAACGATTGAGCAACGTGGATTTTCCAGCATTGGTATAGCCAATCAATGCCACCACGGGAATGCCATATTTTTGACGCCGGCGACGATATTGCCGGCGATGCACTTTGACTTTCTCGATTTCCCCTTTCAAATGGGCTATTCTTCTGCGGATGTCACGACGGTCTACTTCCAGCTGCGTTTCACCAGGCCCCCGCAAACCCACTCCACCTACGGTTCCAGTCCGCCCTGCCCCTCCGCCAGTTTGCCTGGCTAGGTGAGTCCAAGCCCGGGTTAATCGAGGAAGACGATATTCATATTCTGCCAGCTCAACCTGTAATGCACCCTCCCGGGTTGATGCATGCTGAGCAAAAATATCCAAGATTAATGCGGTGCGGTCAATGATGGAGATATCTAACCCAAAATGTTTCTCGAGCTCTCGTAAATGACGGGGCGATAATTCGTCATCGAATAAAATCATGTTAGCATCTAATTCGTTTACCAACATAAATAATTCTTCCACTTTACCAGAGCCAATATAAGTTTGAGGATTTGGATGATCGAGCTTTTGGGTGGTGCTTCCGACCACCATCACTCCGGCTGTTTCTGCTAATCTCTCTAACTCACTCATGGAATCTTGAAGAGTGAAATCGCTTTTTTGGTTTCCAATTTCAACTCCTACCATAATAGCTCGGTCAGTATAAGAGCGGGTATTTTGGGGGATTTTTTTTGCCATAATTTATTTTAACGTTCTTTCAACCACTCTAAGAGGGTTTGACTTATGATCAAAATATTCTCAGCAGATATTTTATCCAAAGTATCTTCAGAGGTATGCCAATAAGGATAGTCAAAATCAATAATATCTACTGCAGGGATGCCTTTCAGTAAAAAAGGGGTATGGTCATCGAGCATATTATATTTAACGGTTGAGATAAAGATATTTTGATATCCTAAATCTGCCGCAACATTCCAAATTTGTTCACGAATGTTTTTATCAGAGTTCAATTCATAGTATATATTTAAATCCTTGTCTCCAATCATATCAATGATAATTGCAGCTTTAGGTTTAATGGTGAGTTGATTGACAAAAGCAGTTGATCCAACTATCCAATCCCATCCCTGATAGTTACCATTATCTTCCAAGTCAAAGAAAACTAACCAAATGGATGAAGAATTCTTGGGAATTGAAACGGGGATCGAACGGGCTAGTTGCAGTAATCCTGCAACCCCCGAGGCGCCATCATTTGCCCCTGGGACTGGTTGGGTTCGTTCTACAGGATCGGGATCCTGATCGGCAATAAAACGAGTGTCATAATGGGCACCCAAGATAATTGGTTGCTCCCCTACCCCAAATTTGCCGATAATATTTGTCCCTTGAATTCCATTGACTGTAAAAATCTGCTTTTCTACCTGCCATTGGTTTTGTTCTAAAACAGTGAAGATATATTTTTCGACTTCTGTATGACAGGATGAACCAGGCAATCGAGGCCCGCAATTCGATTGTGTGATCAGGTCTTTATGGATCGAGCTAATTGGATTCGGAGTCGGGGCAGGTTTTAAATCGTTGAGCTTAGAACACGAAGCTAGTAGGAATAATATCATTAAATTAGCAAACAAACGAATAGCTATACGCATATTAATGGTTATCCCCTAATTGTTTAGAAACTTCACGAATCACTTCCATAGAATTCTCGTAGAATTTCTGATTCCTTAACTGTTTTGGAACCTTTTGAGATTCTTCTTTGTCTATAAGCAATCCGTAATTTGCTTTCATTGGTTGAAAGTCTTCAGGTTTAGCGTGGGTAATATAATAAATCAAACTCCCTAACATACACCCTTGCGGTAAAGTGATGGTTTCTTCTCCATTAAGATAGCGGGCAGCATTGATGCCAGCCAATAAACCAGAAGCAATGTTTCCGAGATAGCCCTCAATGCCGATGAGTTGTCCGGCAAAAAATAGATCTGCCCGGTTAACTGCTTGTAACGTGGGTTTCAGAATTTCAGGAGCAAACAAAAATGTATTTCGATGCATTTGACCATAACGGGCAAAGTCGGCATTTTCTAATCCAGGGATCAATCGAAATACCCGTTTTTGTTCTGGATAAGTTAAATTCGTTTGAAAACCTACCATATTATAAAGGGATGCTGCAATGTTATCTTGGCGCAATTGAACAACCGCATAAGGACGTTTTCCACTATGCGGATCGTGCAATCCAGTTGGTCTTAAGGGACCGAAGGCTAAAGTATCTT
The DNA here is from genome assembly GCA_002402275.1 of Anaerolineales bacterium UBA4823. Classification (GTDB taxonomy): domain Bacteria; phylum Chloroflexota; class Anaerolineae; order Anaerolineales; family UBA4823; genus UBA4823. The sequence continues at coordinate 27,747 of DHFN01000184.1, read as the reverse complement.
GCCCCCTCTTTGCTAATACCTCAATAGGTAGGCAGCCTTCAAAAAACCGATCCTTTCCAGTTGTGACACCTTGGTTTATCTGGGATTCAAATTCACGGAGAGGGATTCTCTCTGCACTGAGAAGTTCTCTCACAAACTGTTCATATTCCTCCTTTGTGAGAGGACAATTGATGTAATCATCACTTTCCTTTTGATAACGACTACTTAAAAAGGCAATCTTAAAATTAATGGTCTCTTTTTGTACAATCGGCGCAACCGCATCATAAAAAAATAAATTTGATTTTTCAGTGAATTGAGCAATTGCAGCGGATAAAGCCGATGATGTAAGTGGTCCAGATGCAATAATGCAAGGCTGGTTAGGAATGGAAGTTATTTCTTGTCGAAACACCTTGATATGGGGATGGTTTTCAATGATCTCAGTAACCCGATCGGAGAATTTTTGGCGGTCAACAGCCAGTGCTCTTCCTGCAGGTATTTTGGTTTCTAAAGCACATTTCACGAGGACTGAATTAAGCGAGATTAATTCTTGTAGAAGTAAACCGGAAGCACGATCAACTCGTTCTGATCCAAGCGAATTTGAACAAACCAGTTCAGCTAAGCCGGCGCTAATATGAGCTCCGGTTGATTTTAAAGGTCTCATTTCATAAAGTGAAACCATTATCCCCTGTTGAGCTGCTTGCCAGGCTGCTTCACATCCCGCTAAACCACCACCGATAATTGTGAGTTCTTTGTTCATCCTTGATGGGTAGTATAATTGAGTTTAGTGAAGATTACAAATTAAAATTAGGAGAAGATCTATGTTGCGATTACCTGGTGGATCTGAACTCATAATTATTCTGATCATTGTGATATTACTCTTTGGTGTTGGACGGATTAGTAAAGTGGCTGGAGAATTTGGGAAAGGAATCCGGGCATTCAAGGATGGTTTGCATGGGCTTAGCGAGGACAAACAACCCAAGACTGCTGCATCAGAAGAAATCAACCACAAGCCAGTCTAACAAATAGTTAATCAGATTAAATAATCGAATCCAGGATTGAATTTGGGAAATATCTGGTGATTTAGGATATTATTGGTAATATTATATCAGTGACATCCTACACTATAGTGGTTGATTTATTTAGAATAAGATTGTCATTGGATGTTGAACTGGTATGCATGAATTAGCTGTAACCCAAAGTATCCTGGATATTGTTTTGCAAAATGCCAGTCAAGCTCAAGCAACAAAAATAACCAATATTTATTTGGTGATTGGCGATTTGTCATCGATCGTGGATGATTCGGTACAATTCTACTGGGACATAATATCTAAGGATAGTATTGCGGAAGGAGCTCAACTTCAATTCAGACGGATTACCACCCAATTTGAATGTTTAGACTGCCACGAAGTGTATCAACCAGATGGGGATTCAATTATATGCCCTCATTGTGGAAGCACGAGGATCAAGGTCTTGAGTGGTGAAGAATTTTATTTAGAAGCAATAGACATCGAAAAATGAACGAACAACAAAAAATCACCATTGTACAAAATATAATGAATGCCAATGATGGATTGGCAGAGCAGAATCGACAAAATTTATTATCTGCTAGATTATTTTCAATTAATATAATGGCATCACCAGGTGCAGGAAAAACTACTTTAATTGAGAAAACTTTGCATGCCTTCACTCCCAGTCATCGGGTCCTAGTTGTGGATGGGGATATAGCCACGACTTATGATGCTGACCGGGCTGCAGCTGCAGGAGCAAAAGCTATTCAAATAAATACCGGCGGTGATTGCCATTTGGATGCAATGATGGTGAGCCGAGCGTTATCTCAAACCACATTATCAGAGTATGATTTATTAATTGTCGAAAATGTCGGCAACCTAGTTTGTCCAGCAAATTTCGAATTAGGCACCTATAAAAATGTCCTGGTCGCTTCGGTTCCTGAAGGAGATGATAAACCTCATAAATATCCGGGCATGTACCGCGGTGTAGATGTGGTTGTTTTAAACAAAATTGATTTGCTACCCTATGTAGATTTCGATTCTGAATTTTTTTCCAAAGGATTGCAGGTCTTAAACCCAAATGTGGAGATTATCCCTCTTTCTTGCCGCACGAATGAAGGCTTAGAAAAATGGTTTGGGTGGTTAAACAAAGAGATGGATATTTTCAAAAAAGAAACTTCGTGAACGATGAGCGAGATTATTGGGCGAGCTATTCATATTAGGGGGATTGTACAAGGTGTGGGTTTTCGTCCGTTTATTTATAAGTTAGCCAAGCAATACCATTTGACTGGCTGGGTTAAGAATACGAGTGCGGGTGTTGATATTACAGTTAATGGTTTTCAGGAAGACTTAGAAAATTTTGAGAAACAGATCCCTTTGCAAGTCCCCCCCCTAGCCAGAATTGATGAATATAGCAGTCATTTGATCTCATATGATCACTTTAATGATTTCCAAATTCTTGAATCGCAAGAAATTGATACAGCTTTTATCCCCATTTCTCCCGATATATCCATTTGTGAAGATTGCCTGAGAGAATTGTTTGATCCTACCGATCGGCGTTATCTTTACCCATTTATAAACTGCACTAATTGTGGTCCCCGTTTTACGATTATCAAGGATATCCCTTATGATCGTCCGAATACCACGATGGTGGATTTTCCAATGTGTGAGTCCTGTCGAGAGGAATATCAAAACCCTGAAGACCGGCGTTTTCATGCTCAACCGGTTGCTTGCTCAATTTGTGGTCCTCATATTTGGTTAGATAATCAAGATCATTCATGTTCGTTAGACCTATCTGCAACGGATGCAGAAGTTGCAGAAGCTGCGCAATTTGAGTTACTAAACGGAAAAATCCTGGCGATCAAAGGAATTGGGGGATTTCATCTATCGTGTGATGCATTAAATCTACAAGCAGTGACCAATTTAAGGGAAAGAAAGCGCCGGGTAGATAAACCTTTTGCAGTAATGATGGCTGACCTTGAAACCGTAAAAAAGCATTGCCTTGTCAGTCAGGCAGAAATCGAATTGCTCACCTCCCGAGAACGACCAATTGTCATCTTAGAACGACGACCAGATTCCTTGATTGTTCCTCAAGTTGCCCCATATCAATCTACAATTGGGGTAATGCTGCCTTATACTCCGTTACATTATATGCTTTTTTATGATTATCAAAAGCAGAATTACTCAAACCATTCTTTAGAAGTGTTGGTTATGACTAGTGGCAATCGCTCCGAAGAACCGATTGCAACGGATAATATCTTAGCTCATGAACAATTAGCAGAATTAGCAGATAGTTACTTGATGCATAACCGCCCCATTCATATTCGTTGTGATGATTCAGTAACCCGTTTTTACTATCTTCCTGAAGAAAAACCACAACCTTACCCTGCACGACGATCGCGTGGTTATGCTCCAAACCCGATTCAACTTGAATGGGATTTGCCTCAAATCCTAGCTTGCGGAGCGGAATTAAAAAACACGTTTTGTTTAACCCGCTCGAATTATGCTTTTTTAAGCCATCACATCGGGGATTTAGAAAATTACGAGACATTCCAATCCTTTACTACTGGAATCGATCATTATAAGAAGCTCTTCCGAATTAATCCAGAAATCATTGCTTATGATAAACATCCAGATTATTTATCCACTCGTTATGCTTTACACCAAGCGGGAGAAGAACGATTAATGAGCGTTCCAGTTCAGCATCATCATGCCCACATCGCTAGTTGTCTAGCGGAAAACCACTGGATAGACAATTCTCCAATTATCGGGGTTTCTTTTGATGGAACCGGTTACGGAGACGATGGAGCTATTTGGGGCGGAGAATTTTTGATAGCCTCTTACACCAATTATGAGCGCTATGCTCACCTACAGTATTTCCCTCTATTGGGAGGAGACCGTTCCATCCGTTTTCCAGCTCGAATCGCTTTGTCGTTTCTGTATTCCAAAGGGATAGAATGGTCGGAACAAATCCCAAGTTGTTTGGCTGTTTGCCCAGAGGAAAGACAACTCCTAAAAACCCAGATAGATCATCAAATTAATATAATACAAACATCGAGTATGGGACGGTTGTTTGACTTGGTGGCGTCGCTATTAAATGTTCGTCAAAAGATTAATTATGAGGCTCAGGCAGCTATTGAATTTGAAGCCTTAGCGGATACTCAGATTTCTCGAAGTTATCCCTTTCAAATTTTGGCGGGGTATTCTGGTTTGGAAATTGATGTTTTGCCAATGATTCTGGCAATTTTGGATGATTATCAGAGGGGTGGTGTTCCAATCAACCAGATCTCTGGCTGTTTTCATAATACGGTTGCGGAGATGACTAGGGAAGTTTGTTCCAAAATTCGGGCAGAACGGGGAATTAATTCGGTAGCCCTGAGCGGTGGAGTTTGGCAAAATGTCATTCTCCTATCCAAAACGATCCCCTTGCTCAAGAAAGCAGGATTCAATGTTCTTATCCATCACAATGTCCCTACGAATGACGGTGGAATCTCTTTAGGTCAGGCAGCGATCGCTGGTTTTATAAGTAAACAGATGTCTTTATGAGGAGATGAATATGTGCTTAGGAGTACCAGGAAAAATTGTCGAAATTTATGAAAACAACGGATTGAAAATGGGAAAGATTGATTTTGGTGGTGTAACTCGTGAAGCTTGTCTGGAATATGTTCCGGAAGCACAAATTGGCGATTACACACTTATCCATGTTGGATTTGCGTTGAACCTTATCAGTGAAGAAGAAGCGATTGAGACTCTCCAATTGCTTAATCAAATTGCGGATCTGAGTGAAGAGATAACCCAAGAGAAGATCGAATAAATCTTCATTCTGGAATTAAAAGAAATGGAACTAAATTTAAAAAGCAGCTTTCGCGATGTTGGTTTGATTCAGTCCCGGGTTAATGAAATCAGAAAAATCATTTCCCACCCTTGGGCAATCATGGAAATTTGTGGTGGACAAACTCATGCAATCATGAAGTACGGATTGAAACAAATCCTGCCACCAGAAGTGGAATTTATCCATGGCCCAGGCTGCCCGGTATGTGTCACTTCCCTTGAATTAGTAGATAAAGCAATCCAGATCGCTTCCAGCCCAAATGTCATTTTCGCCTCTTACGGAGATATGTTACGGGTGCCAGGATCGAAGCAAGATTTATTTTCTGTACGCGCAAACGGAGGGGATGTTCGGGTTGTTTACTCCCCATTGGATGCGGTGAAAATCGCGGTTAAAAACCCTGAGAAAGAGGTTGTATTTTTTGCTATTGGCTTTGAGACAACTGCCCCAGCCAATGCAATGTCGGTTTTACAAGCCGATACTTTGGGGCTGAAAAATTTTAGTATTCTGGTTTCCCATGTATGTGTTCCTCCAGCTATGAGGGCTATTTTAGGGTCACCATCCAATCGGGTACAGGCTTTTCTCGCGGCGGGGCATGTCTGTGCTGTGATGGGTTATTGGGAATATCCGCCGATTAGCGCGGAATTTCATATTCCAATAGTGGTAACGGGGTTTGAACCTTTGGATATTATAGAGGGTGTTTATAAAGCTGTAGTTCAATTGGAAAATGGTGAAAATCAGGTTGAAAATGCCTACTCGAGGGTTGTCACCCTGGAGGGAAATGTTGCTGCTCAAAAAGTCATCCGGAAAGTATTTGAAACTTGTGACCGAAAGTGGCGTGGGATTGGCAACATCCCCGAGAGTGGTTGGAGATTACGCCAAGAATGGGAACAGTATGATGCAGAAAACCGTTTTGATGTCAAATCCATTGAACCGCAGGAATCACCCTTATGCATTGCTGGTGAGATCTTACAGGGATTAAAAAAGCCCTTTGATTGCTCAGCATTTGAGACGGTCTGTACACCAGAAAACCCATTAGGTGCTACGATGGTCTCTTCGGAAGGTGCTTGTGCTGCCTATTTTCAATATTCGTTTAAACAAAGCTAACTCGATTTTAGGATTATTACTTTGAACCAATCATCTATTTCTGATCAAGAACCAGTTTCCATGCAAGGAGCATATTGCCCTCTCCCGCTACCTCATCACGAACAGATTGTAATCGGTCATGGTAGTGGCGGGAAAATGACTCACGATCTCGTCCGCACTGTGTTTCAGGGTAGGTTGAACAATTCTTTCCTTGATGGGAATGATGGTGCTGTTCTTCCAATTCAAGACCCTGATCACGAGATTGTGGTTAGTGTTGATGCACATGTTGTCTCCCCTTTATTCTTTCCAGGAGGGGATATAGGCAGACTAGCGATAAGTGGTACAGTAAATGATATTGCAGTGATGGGAGCAATTCCCAAGCATATCATGGCTGGGTTTATTCTTGAAGAGGGGTTTCGGATTGAAACATTAATAAAAATTATTGATACAATGTCAGCAACGGCACAGGAGGCGCAGGTTTTAGTGGTTGCTGGTGATACAAAAGTAGTAGAAAAGGGGAAATGTGATGGCATTTACATTACCACGAGCGGGGTTGGTGTTAGAAAAAAAGAATTGCTGATCGGCGGTCAATATGTAAAACCCGGTGATGCGATTATCTTATCCGGATCGATTGGGGATCATGGAATAGCAGTCCTTCAAGCGCGCGGCGAATTAGGGTTTGAATCTCAGATTGTAAGCGATGTGGCACCGCTGAATGATATGATCCAGAAGGCGTTAGATGCCGGTTGCATGGAGGGCGGGAATGCGATCCACGCCATGCGTGACCCTACCCGTGGCGGTGTAGCGACCACATTAAGCGAGATCGCCCAACAATCCCACACGGGAATCTTGCTGGATGAAAAAACCATCCCAATTTCAGAAAGCGTGCAATCTATTTGTGAAATGTTAGGGTTTGACCCACTTTATGTAGCTAATGAAGGTAAATGCTTATTCTTTGTGGATCAACGGAAATGTCAGAATGTATTGGGAATTCTGCGCGAAGATCCTCATGGAAATAACGCGCAGATCATTGGAAAGGTTACGGCCGAAAACCCCGGCATGGTTTTATTAAAGACTATTTTGGGAAGCACCCGCTTATTGGAAATGCTCAGTGGTGAATTGCTACCGCGTATTTGTTAATTCAACTTTATAACTTTTGAGTTACTATCCAATAGGACTGTTGGTTTTTATGCACTGATGATGTGTGGCGTTTATCCTTCAACAGCTCTTCAATTTTGCCGGCAGAAATAAGATGGCTACGCATGAGAAGCACCTTCTCAAAAATAGCAATTGCTTTTCCTCCCCATTGTTCAATATCTGGTTCTTGAATAATCAATAACCCATTTGGTTTTAATACTCGCCAAGATTCATTTATTGCCACCCTATGATTGGTAAAATGATGGATTGAGTCAATCATAAGTACCCGTTCAAAAAAATTTTCCCGGAATGGAAGTTGCTCCGCAGTTCCACAAAGGGGGTAAATACTTGTTGCAACTCTCGCCACTTGCAACATAGAGTGACTAGAATCAAGAAGTACGATATTACTTTGAACATTGGTTAATTTCTTCGCTATCCGACCTGTTCCTCCACCGATGTCCAATACAAATCCCTCGATAGGAAAATTCCCGATTTGAATAAGTTCTTCAATATTAGCTGATGGGATAATCTTCTCATAATAAGGTGCGATGAGATCAAAATGATTGAGATATTTCAAATTATTTATCGACCTGTGGTAAAAGTGAATGCTTGTTGAAGGATTGCAGGAATGATTCCCGATTTATATTTTTACATTTCATTTTTTACTTGCCTGATTTTCCCAATAAGTTATGGCTCCGAGGTGCTGGACAATACTCGCGCCAGTTTGATTGGCTTGGTTACATGCTTCATAAAGGGATTCTCCTTGAGCTAAACTGGCTAATAAACCAGCAGCAAAGGCATCTCCTGCTCCGGTAGTATCAACTACAGGGACTTTTAAGGCGGGGATGATCCCTTTAAACTCCGGGCTATCCAAATAACATCCATTTCCACCAAGTTTGATAATAATATTTAAGGCACCGGCTTTACGGAAAATTTGAGCACTTGTTTTTACATCTTCTTCATGAGTTAATTTTTGAGCTTCTGTTTGATTACACAGGAAATAATCAATTTGAGGTAAGCTGGCAAATAAAAACTCTGGTTTCCAGTAACGCTGAGTATTAACCACGTCTAATGAAATCGCCACACCAAATTGACGGATTTGGGAAAGTGCGTTAGGAAGTTTCTCATCCAGTAATCCTGGCAGCACAAAGAAACCCCCGATATGAAAAAATCCAATATCATGCTGACGAAAAATATTAAAATCTAAGTCGGAAAAAGACAAAGCTGCATTGGCACCAGGAGTATGAATAAAACGCGGTTGAGCATTATGATCCACCAATCCAATACTCACTGCTGTGTGATGTTCTGTTTCTTTTTTGACCTGGGTTACATCTAGGTGAAATTTTCGCCATTTACTAAATAGGATATCTGCTGCGGGGTCATCCCCGGTTTTACAGACCAGTAAAGTTGGGATGCCTAATGCACCCAAACCAATTGCAACATTGCTTGCGCAACCACCCGGTGATAATGCAACTTGATCAAATGAGATCGATTCGTAACGTGGAACTTCATCTATGGTTTGACAGATTACATCTAAAGTGACATTCCCGAAGACAAGCACCTTATTCATGATTAAAATTCATCATCGTTAACCCAAAGGTCCTCGTCCTCGTCCTCCAATTCATCCCATTCGTCTTCGTCAGCGATGTCTTCTTCGTCGTCCTCCCATTCTTCTTCGACATCTAAATCGTCAGGCCGCTTATAGGTCATACAACCCATGTCTGGGTCGAGTTCAATGGCTGCAGCACCGCAATATCCATCATCTAATAAAACACAATCAATGTAATGACAACGAATTCGCGGCATAAAATTCCTCCATATGATTAAAATTTAAACAAAACCAATTTACTCATGATTGGCGGTGCGAAATTATACCAGACTTATTTGTCAATGCAAGCAGATAATCCGAGGAATTATTTTTTAACCAGGCCGAACGCGTAGCGCTTCGGTCACATTGGGTAGATTTTCCAGGCGATCAAGAATACGACTTAATTCTGTAATATCATGAACTTCTAATGTCAAGTGGAAAACTGCTAGGTTTCGAGAAGTTTCTACGGAGACTGAAGCCATATTAATTCCTTCGTCAGCAATCAGCGTAGAAATATCACGCATGAGTCCATTCCGATCGTAAGCTTTAATTTTTACTGGGACTGGATAGGTATTTTTCGGTTCTCCCCAGGATACCTTTACTAGGCGTTCCCGATCATGAATGCGCAAAACGTTGGGACAATCTTGGCGATGAATGGTTGCTCCGCGCCCCCTCGTGATATAGCCGATGATTTCATCCCCAGGAGCAGGATTACAGCAGCGAGCGATATTGGTCAACAGCCCCTTCAAACCGAGGACACTTACATTTTCTTCACTACGGCTACTCTCAACATTTTGTTTAAAAACTGGTAAACCCTCAGTGGTGGCTCCTTTTTCCCCTAATGTGAGGTGATTGATGATTCTCCCTAATGCCAGATCACCACACCCAATTGCTTCATAAAAGTCATCTGTGGTCTTTAAATCGAACTCATGCGCTAAACGCTCTAAATTAATCTCCAGAAGCCCTAAACGATTCAGTTCTTTTTCTAAAATTGTTTTACCTAGACTAATATTTTGGTCACGAGCTTGCTTCTTGAACCATTGACGAATTTTTGAACGAGCTCTCTGGGTTTTTACTAGCCCTAAATTTGGATTCAACCAATCCCGGCTTGGACCACCTCGTTTTGCAGTTAAAATTTCAACTTGATCGCCGGTTTTTAATTCATAATCCAGGGTAACCAATTTGCCGTTGATCTTAGCTCCACGGCAACGATGTCCAATATCAGTATGAACCTGGTAGGCAAAATCGATTGGCGTTGATCCTGCGGGTAAGTCTATGATATCTCCCTTGGGGGTGAATACAAATACACGGTCCTGGAAGACATCTGTTTTCATACTGTCTACAAACTCACCTGCGTCTGCTACATCCTGCCGCCAATCCATGAGGGTTCTAAGCCAAAGAATGCGGCGTTCATAATCTTCATCGTAATTGGCCCCTTCTTTGTATCGCCAATGAGCAGCAATACCATACTCAGCGTTGTGATGCATTTCCGGTGTGCGAATTTGAAATTCCAAGGTTTTCCCATCATCGAAAATCACTGCGGTATGAAGTGATTGATAGAAATTATCTTTAGGAGAAGCAATATAATCATCGAATGCCCCTGGAATGGGACGCCAATGGGTATGAATTACCCCTAAAGCTGCGTAACAAGTAGGAATATCTTCTACAATCATTCGAACCCCACGTACATCATAAACTAAATCGAAGGGTATTTCTTTCCGCACCATTTTGGTGTAAATGGAGTAAATATGTTTAGGCCTCGCGCTGATCTCTGCATTTATCCCGACTGCATTAAGGTAATTCAAAAGCTTCAGTTTGATCGCTTCCATTTCTGCTTCGCGTTGAGGACGACGATCAGCAAGCAGATCTGCAATCTCCTTATATTTTTTGGGATTTACATAACGAAAGCTCAGGTCCTCTAATTCCCACTTAATATTCCATATACCTAGACGGTTGGCTAAAGGAGCAAAGATATCCAAAGTCTCTTGAGCGATCCTTCGCTGCTTTTGCTCGGGCATGTAACTTAATGTCCGCATATTATGTAAACGATCCGCTAGCTTGATTAAAACGACATTGACATCCTCTCCCATGGCGAGAAAGGTTTTTCGTAATGTTTCTGAAACGAGATCATATTTTCGGCTACGGACGATTTGGTCAGAAACGCTTTCGGGGTCAGGTAATCCTCGTCTTTCTGCTTCTTCGCGTACCGCTTTTTCTTCTTCAATTTTTGCAGATTGCTGATCTGCCCGAGATACTCGGGGAAGGTTGGTTAATTTTGTAACGCCATCTACTAGCAATGCTACTTGTGGACCGAATTGCTCGCGAATTTGATCGAGGGTAACCGGGGTATCCTCGACGGTGTCATGTAGTAATGCTGCAGCAAGAACTTGAGGTGGGACTCTCATCTCCGATAAGATGGCTGCCACCGCAACGCAATGGTTAATATAAGGCTCACCAGAAGCTCTGGTTTGGTTGTGATGTGCTTCTTCCGCCAAATGATAAGCTTTTAGGATTAGTTCTTTATCAAGCGGCGAATAATATTCTGGAAGTAAAGAAATAAGTGAATTAATATTCACAGCTAACTTTCAGCCAAATAGAATAGAAGATGGTTGAGAATTTTATAATAATATCTAGTATAACCTTCAAAACTTCCTTCAACAAGGGGTATAAATTCACCGCAGGCAAGTTTTGCACAGGCGGTGAATTTGTAGAACTGTTTGAAGTTAATTCTGTTTTAGAACGTCTTTTTGGGGTAAATTAAATTCTTTAGGTAAGAGCCCGGCTTCGGTGACAATGCGGGGAACTATATCTTCCCAACCCACAGCCATGATATGGATTCCGTTTATACCTTGTAGTTTTCTTACGGCTTCAATTATCTCCAGTGAAATATTTACTCCTTCTTCCGCAGCGCCATCCCCAGCTTTTTCCAAGCGCTTTAATATTTTTTCTGGAATGGTTACCCCGGGTACATCATCATTCATATATTGAGCAACTTTCAAACTCTTTAAAGGAGTAATGCCTATAAGAATGTAGACCAAGCCTAATAAATTCCTTTTGGCTATGGCATTTAACCAAATTTCTAAACCTTCAGGATCATAAACCAAATTCGTTTGGAAGAATTGTGCACCTGCATTGACTTTCTTCTGTTCACGAATGGCTTGAAATTCGGGCTTGGAAGCAAATGGGGATGCAGCTGCACCAATAAAGATTTTAGGTGGAAATTTAATGTTTCTTCCATCGAGATATTTTCCCTCGTCCCGCATTTTTCGTAAAACCCAGATCATCTGAACTGAATCGAGATCAACAATATCCATTCGGCCGCGTGGATCAGGGGCTAAAACCATACTGTCCCCGGTAAGACAAAGGATGTTCTTAATCCCTAGAGCATTGGCGCCTAATACTTCAGATTGCAAACCGATCCGAGTTCGATCGCGGGCAGCTATTTGCATAACTGGTTCCGCACCGGATTGGACTGCTATTGAACTGCACGCCCAGCTTGACATTCGGGCAGTTGCTGATGGCGAATCAGTGAAATTAATTGAGGTTACGTAGGGTTTGACCAAATTAATGTTTTGGATTAATTTGTTTGTGGATACAGTCAGCGGAGGTGCAACTTCTGCAGTAATTACAAACTCACCAGCTCGTAAATGCCTTTCCAACTCCGAGATTGGTTCTGTGTAAGCTGGGGGATGATATTCCGAATCACCATTCCACCAATCTGGTTGTCGTACTGGGCGAAAAACCGAATCCCAAACTTGGGCACGTTTGTGTGGATCACGGGATACTAGGCCGGTGAAAAATTTGCCCGTCCCAACTTTTTTCACTTGAATCACCACATCAGCCCAGGTTTCTGACCCAACTTTATTCCAGTCTAGTGGCGGGAGAACCTCTAATAGTTTTTCTTCCCTCCCCATATTAAACGATCGTTCAAATATTTTATACCAAATACATGGACGGGTTTCATCTACATAACAATGTTCTTCGGTTGAGCCACCGCAGGGGCCATTTCGAAGACCTTTGGGACATTCCATTGAGCATATAAAAGCAGTTTCTTGTAATAGACAATTCCCACACATCCGGCAACCAAATAATGGTCCTTTGATGATTCTTTCAACACTTTCAAGAAACTGTAACCCGAGGGTTTCTTTTTTAAAGGGATAATAAGGTGGCTGCCACCTTCTCCCAGGTGTAAAAATCGACATTGGGTACTCCTTATGGATTAATTTCTACTGATCATTTTATAATCTTGATCTCGATCTGCACAGGTGACTTAATTAATAAAATCTGAATGATATATTTAGCTACCTATAATTGGGAGTTTAGGAAGCCAACCTTTTTTATGGCTTTTATTTTATCAGTATTTTCGATCGGGAAAACAATTCGAAATAAGAAAGCTCGGGAATTTGAATTAAGTAATTTCATGGCAAGCAACCCAATGTCTAGGGGCTGCTTCTTTGAAAACTGGAACCAATTCCCCACAGTGCGGTTTTTCCATTGGGCAGCGAGTGTGAAAGCGACAACCGGATGGAGGGCTAATCGGGCTAGGGACATCCCCCTGCAAAATTATTCTGTGTCTCATACGATCTTTCTTAGGATCAGGGATGGGTACCGCTGAAAGAAGTGCTTTTGTATAAGGATGAAGAGGATTTTCGTATAACTCATCACGATCAGCACTTTCAACTAATGTACCCAGGTACATTACTGCGACTCGATCACAAATATGGCGGACCATGCTCAAATCATGAGCTATGAATAAATAAGTTAGTTGAAATTGATCTTGCAATTCTTCTAATAAATTTACAACTTGAGCTTGTATGGATACATCCAAGGCAGAGATGGGTTCATCGCAAACGATAAATTCCGGTTGGGATGCCAAAGCTCTAGCTATTCCAATTCGCTGCCTTTGTCCTCCTGAGAATTCATGAGGAAAGCGATTGATCAAACGGGGGCTTAAGCCGACGAGTTTCATAAGTTCTTGAACCCGTTCGATTTTTTCTTTTTCCGAGTGTGCCAGATGGTGAACCCATATTGGTTCACTGATAATCGCACTTACTGTCCAGCGGGGATTGAGGGAAGCATAAGGATCTTGAAAAATCATTTGTGCTTTCTGCCGTAACCGGTGGAGTTTATTTCTATCTGCTTTTGCGATATCTAATTTTTCAATGACAACTTTCCCTTCGGTGATTGGATATAATCCCAGCATAGTACGTCCAACGGTGGTTTTTCCACAGCCACTTTCACCGACTAGTCCTAAGGTTTCTCCGCGGCAGATTTCAAAAGAAACCTCATCAACTGCTTTTACAAAGCCCGATTGTTTTTGGAAAACAAGACCTTTTTTGACTGGAAAATATTTCTTTAACTTTTCAACGATGACAAGGGGTTCAGGATCCACTGATTTGTTCTCCACTTTGGATATCAATCCAGCAAGCTACATGATGCCCTCTTGAAGTCTCTCTTAACTTGGGTGTTTCAAACTGGCAGATTTCTTTTGAATATTGACACCGTGGTCGGAAAGGGCATCCAACCGGTTTCACTAAGAGACTAGGCGGAGAACCGGGTATCGAACACAATTTTCGTTCCCGCCGATGATCGACTCTCGGTAATGAACCGAGCAGCCCACAGGTATACGGATGTCGTGGATCTTCATATAAATCATCAACTAAGGCTTCTTCGACAATATAACCTGCATACATGACATTTACTCTATCTGCAATACCAGCTACTACACCTAAATCATGAGTAATCCAAATTACTGCCATATCCTTCTGACGTTTTAATTGAAGAACCAATTCAACAATTTGAGCTTGAATGGTAACATCCAAAGCGGTGGTTGGTTCATCTGCGATCAATAAATGAGGGTCACATGCCAGAGCCATTGCGATCATGACTCGTTGTCTCATTCCACCTGAAAATTGATGCGGATAATCATCTAGACGGTTGCGGGCTTCCGGTATTCCAACCATGTCCAACAAAGAAATTGCTCGATCCCTAGCATCATTTTTAGTTATATCAAAGTGACAGATGAGCGCCTCGGTTATTTGTTTACCGATTGTAAGGACGGGGTTGAGAGATGTCATTGGATCTTGGAAGACCATGGCGATCTCTTTTCCCCGGATTTGTTCCATTTCTTCTTCGGCTAACTTGAATAGATTTTTATTTCCATAAATCGCTTCCCCATCAACAATTATTCCCGGTGGTGTGGGAATTAGTCCCATTACTGAAAGCATCGAGACTGATTTTCCACACCCACTCTCACCCACCACAGCCAGCGTTTCCCCAGGATTAACATTGAAGGATATTCCATTGACAGCATAAACGATCCCTTCTGGAATAATGAATTCGGTTACCAAATTTTTTACATCGAGTAAAGGTTGTTTGGTCATATTGCTCGGCTGTGTGGATCTATCGCATCTCTTAATCCATCCCCTAAAAAGTTGATACTCAAGACCGTTAACAATATCAATAAACCAGGAAAGAACCATAGCCATGGCGCAGATTCAATATAATTATTTGCACCATCCAGCATGTTTCCCCAAGTCGCAGTGGGCGGTTGAACCCCTAAACCCAAGAAGCTTATATACGCTTCGGATAAAATAGCATTGGCTATACCCAGTGTTGCCGAGACGATGATCGGTGCAATGCTATTAGGCAGTATATGACGGATGATGATTTCGGTGTTCGAAGTTCCAGTAGCTTTGGCTGCAAGAATGAAGTCGTTCTCTTTAATGGATAAAAATTCCGCACGTACAATTCGAGCTAAGTACATCCAACTGGTTAGACCAATAATTACAATAATTACAACAACACTGCCGCTAAAAGTCCTTCCCAATAGAGTTAGATTAGGGATTTTATTTCCGAAAAATTTTGCCATGACAATCAATAAAAAGATCTCCGGGATATTCAGCATAGCTTCCGTAAACCGCATAAGCAGACTGTCAATTGTTCCCCCATAATAACCAGCTAAGGCACCAATTAAAATCCCTAAGGAGGTTTCAATGATAACTGCCAGAATCCCTATGATCATGGAAATTTGCCCCCCATAAATGGTTCGTGCCAGTACATCTCTTCCAACAGTATCAGTACCGAATGGATGCTGCCAGGAGGGTGTGTTAAGGCGAATGGGGGGATTTGTGAAATTCGCATATTTTTCCTCAACAAATAAACTTCCCCCAAAAGAATACAGGACTAAAAGAATTAGAAATACGCCGCCGAGCATTGCCATCCTATGGCGTTTGAACCTCTTCCAAGCCAATGTGGTTAATGGGAGTGGAGGAGTTTCAAGATCGTCAACAAAGAGATTGGGGGTGGATTCAGCGATCATAATATTCAATATCCCCATTAACCAAAACGGATGCGCGGATCAAGCCAAGCATAGACTATATCGGTAAGAATTTGAAATACAACCACAGCTACGGAAATTAACATCAGGATTCCCATGACGACGGGAAGATCCCCGCGTTCTACATGATCGAGGAAAAGCCGTCCCATTCCAGGCCAGGCAAAAATTCGTTCTGTAACCACTGCACCACCTAATAATAGAGGCAAATCTAATCCAATGACTGTTACAATGGGCAGAGAGGCATTTTTTAGGGCATGAATGTAAACGATTTGCGGGCGCGGCAATCCTTTAGCTTTAGCGGTACGGATATAGTCCTGGTTCATTACTTCCAACATCGTACTCCGGATATAGCGGGAGTAGGCAGCTAAACTAATAACAGAAATGCTTAAAACAGGTAAAATCATGTGTAGAATAACCTGCCCAGCGGTTTTGCCGACTTGAGGGTCGAACATTCCGACTGTCGGAAGGTATGGAAGTCCCCAGCGTTTGAATAAAACAGCAAAGATATACATAGAAAGTAAGGCGATGAAGAAGATCGGCATAGAATAGCCAATAAAAGAGAGGGTAGTAATAAAATGGTCAGTAAAGGAATATTGGTGTAAGGCAGAATAAACTCCAACCAGTAATGAACCTAGGATAATGACCAGTTCTGCTGCTACCATAAGGATGAGCGTGTTAGGTATCCGCTCACCGATAACCGCCAGAGCTGGTTTGCCGCGATTGACGAGGGAGTATCCAAAATCTCCCCGCAATACTCCTTTACGTTCACCATAAGTTTCTCCAATTCCATCTCCATCTAAATCAATCTTTGTCCAATCGTTCCCTGCCAGCCAATAGAAATATTGAACAACAATCGGTTTGTCTAGTCCGAGCTGCCTTTTTAATCGTTCACGATCGGCTGGTCTAGTAGCTGTTCTTCCTCCCATGGTTGCAATGGGATCCCCCATGTTCATCATGAGAACAAATAAGATGATACTGATGAAGAACAGCAAAGGGATCCCTTGTAGAATTCTATGAAGGATATATCGAGTCATGATACATTGCCAATGATGTTATGGTTGCAGGATATTTCTCTCAAGCTACTCTCCGCTTGAAAATTCCCATTCGCCAATGCTGAAGAATGGAGTGACGCCAGAAATTTTATAGTTCGATAATCTTTTTCCCAGAGCCCACATGTCCGGATCCTGCCATAATCCTAGCCAATATACATTATCATGAAAAATCTGGTTTATTTTCTGGTAAGTTTTTTGGCGTTCTTCAGGATTTACTTGGGTGGCTTGCAATTTAAATAAGCTATCTAGTTCTTCGTCACACAAGTATTGCCAGTTGGCACCTTGGGGGTTTTCTGCGGAAGGGATTTCATCACAATACCAGTAATAGTAATCTGGATCGGGGAAGTTAGTAGTATCTGACCATTGCATGATATCCAATTGTCCAGTAGCAGCTGGGCCTTGTTTGTCATAACTAGCAAAAAAGACATCCGAGTCATAATTAAGGAGATTTACTTTTATGCCAATTTTCGCTAAATCTTGTTGCACCACCGCTTGGGTATCCTGCCGAACTTCACGAGTTGTGGTTCCATAGCGCAGTACAAGCTCGACGCCATCTTTATCCCGTACGCCATCATTGTTACTGTCCACCCAGCCAGCTTCATCTAACAATTTATTGGAAGCTTCGGGATCATACGGATAATTTTGAACAGGAGGAGTATTATAAAAAGGTAAAGCATCCCAATAGCTAGCTGGTACGGCTGTTTTCCCAAGTAATAAGTTTTTGACGATTGATTCTCGGTCAATCCCCATTGCAATTGCTTGACGCACACGCACATCTAACATAGCTGGATGCCCTCGCTCTTTGGAGATTAGGAAGAACATTCCTTCGTTGTAACCCGAGAAAGCAGGGATGATTTTAATGCCTTCTTGTTCGAGTTTTGGAATATCACTATATGCAATGAAAGTTCCTAAATCTCCATCACCAGCTTCGAGTGCATTAATTTGAGAGGCATCATCTGGCACAAAGCGGATGAAGATTTCGTCAATTTTAGGTTTAGGACCCCAGTAATTGGGGTTAGCAACAAAACGGGTATAACTTCCCGATTCCCATTCTTTGAAAATATAAGGACCAAACCCTACGGTTGGTTTGAGGTTCCATTCGGCGTTGTCAATCGAGCCTTCATTTTCAAAAACAGGTTTAAGAATATGAGATGGTAAAATCCCTTTCCAAAATGTTGCTTGCCAAGGTGCAAAAGGTTCGTTGAATTTCATCACTATTGTATATTTATCGGGTGCTTCCAGGCTGGCAAGTTGATCATAGGGATAGGTGGTTGCAACAGCATTTTTAGGAGAGATGGTCATATCATACGTAAATACAAAATCCTCACTTGTCAAAGGAATCCCATCTGACCATTTAAGATCCTCTCTTAATTTAACCGTGATGGTTTTCCCATCAGCAGAGATGCCTCCATTTTCGATGGATGGCATTTCTTTTACTAAATAGGGAACCGGTTCATTTTTCTCGTTGAAATTCCATGCCCATCCATTCCAAAGCTCTAGAGTGATTTGGGAAAACCACATATTAGAATAGAGTGGATTTAAAGTGTCAAATTCTTGGGTGAAAATAAAAGTGGTTACTTTAGGACTAGCTGAAGTTTTTGGACCACAAGCGGGGATGAGGATTAGGGTAATAACAATGACGCTAATTAATTGAGAGTATTTTTTGAAGTTACACATAATATTTTTCTCCTTTCAATCTCTATTCGAATCGTTATCTAAACCCCATTGATGTGCCAGAAAAAGATATTGTGAAAACAAACATGATTGTTAATATTATATATTAAATTAATCATCCGTAAAGTAATTTTGAATTCATTCTTAAATTATAAAATCATCGTGTAAAATAATCCAAAACATAAGTGGATTGATTAAGATGACCGAAAATAGCCAAAAACAAAATCGTTTTCTGATTGAATTACAACCCATTGGGCGACGTATTCAGGTACCCGGAGGAACTTCTCTTTTAGGGGCAGCTCAATTAGCAGGCGTGGATATCACATCTGTCTGTGGAGGAATTGGTATCTGTGGGGATTGTAAAATTCGATTAGTACAAGGTGAATTAACTCCTCCGACATTAGAGGAAAAAGATATTTTTACTGAAGAACAATTTCAAAATGGTTATAGACTCGCTTGTCAAGCATATCCCCTTTCAGATATCCTGCTTGAAATTCCTCCTGAATCGCTTACATCTTTGCAAAGGCTGCAATTGGAAAGCCAACAAGCAGAAATTGCCATCGAACCCCCGATCCAAATTATCCCAATAAACATCCCAGCTCCAACAATAACTGATCTTCGGTCGGATTTTACCCGCCTACAGGATGAGCTGAAATCAATTGTCCCTTCTATGAAGGTAGAATATCCAGTTTTAGCCTCTGCATCTCCCGTTTTTAGAAAAGCGAAATGGAATATCCAAGCTATTTTCAATCAAGACCATTTAGTATCCATAATTCCAACGCAAAACCCAACCATTATTGCTGGTTTAGCAGTAGATATTGGAACTACAAAAGTGGCCGCATATATCGTAGATTTGAACACCGGAGTTACTTTGGTTCAGGATGGATTGATGAATCCGCAGATCGCTTTTGGGGAAGATGTGATCAGCCGGATCTCCTATGTAATCAATCACCCAGAGAATGGTGAGACTTCTGGTAGTAAGGTTTTACAGGAAAGGATCAGGGACGGGTTAAATAAACTCATCCAAACGATGCAAGCTGAAATCGAACAGAAATTCGCTAAACAGCTCGAAATTGTGGATGCGGTGGTCGTTGGCAATACGGCAATGCATCACCTTTTTGCTGGTTTCCCGGTTCAACAATTGGGCTTGTCTCCTTATGTACCCGCAGTATCGGAAGCCAGTTTGATTCGGGCAAGAGAACTAGGATTGAATATTACTAAGGGAGGATCCGTATACCTCCCTCCCAATATAGCTGGTTATGTAGGCGCTGATCATGTCTCAATGCTGTTAGCGACACTTTACCAATATCGCAAAGAATTGGCTTACACCAATAAAGCCGTAGTTGCGTTAGATATTGGTACGAACACAGAGATCTCTTTGTTGCATAACCGCCAGATTTATTCCTGTTCGACAGCTTCAGGTCCCGCTTTTGAAGGAGCCCATATTCAAGATGGAATGCGAGCTGCACCAGGAGCCATTGAACGAGTTCAGATTACCAAAGATGGGAAGATCCATTATAAAACTATTGGGGATCAACCTGCGATTGGGATTTGTGGGTCAGGGATTTTGGATGTAATTGCAGAAATGTATTATGCGGATATATTGGATGAAAAAGGAGCACTCCTTAATCATCACCCCCGGGTAAGTAGAAGCGGTCGGTTTCCAGAATTCATTCTCGCTAATGAAGATGAAACCGGGCACCATCAAGCAGTTGTTGTTACCCGGCGAGATATCAATGAAATCCAATTAGCAAAAGGCGCTATCCGAGCAGGCATTGATATTCTATTATACGAAGCTGGAATTGAAGTTGGAGACATCGATGAATTTATTGTGGCGGGAGCTTTTGGAACTTACATTAATGTAAAAAATGCAATGCGGATTGGAATGTTTCCCATCCTACCATTGGATAAATGTCACCAAGTCGGAAACGCAGCGGGAGCAGGGGCTAAATATATGCTTTTATCAAAATACTATCGCGAACTTGCTAGTAAGATAGCTCATGAAGTAAATTACATTGAATTATCCAACCATCCGAAATTTACAGAAGAATTCTCAAAATCATTATTTTTTCCCATTAAATATTTACCCTAATTAAGTGCATTCTGGTATCATTGATATATAAACCCTCATTCAGATAATTTCAGGAGCTTACTATGTCACAGGAATTCTTTGCAAAACTTACTCAAAGTTTGATAGAAGGCGATCCAGATGCTACTTCGGAAATTACTCAAACAGCCTTAGCAGCTGGAATTGAACCAATGGAAATTATTAAACAAGGATTGATTCCAGGGATGAATGTCGTCGGTGAAAAATTTTCAACTGGTGAATATTTTTTGCCAGATTTAATCATTGCTGCTGATGGAATGCAAAAGGCTATGGTGCTATTAGAGCCTGAATTATTAAAACGCCATCAAGCAATTGAATCCACCGGTATCGTCATCTTGGGCACTGTCAAGGGAGATATCCATGAGATCGGGAAATCTTTGGTTGGGACCATGCTTTCAGCCAATGGATTTAAAGTTTTCGATCTCGGTGTTGATGTAGCTACCGACACATTTGTATCGAAAGCGCGGGAGTTAAAGCCGGATATCATTGGACTTTCTGCCTTGCTCACTACCACTATGGTTAACCAGCGAGAAGTAATTAAGGCTCTTGCTTCAGCTGGAATGGGTGATAAGGTGAAAGTGATGGTTGGAGGAGCACCCGTTACACGTGGTTGGGCAGAAGAGATTGGCGCCGATGGTTATGCGGAAGACGCTATGGGTGCTGTACAAATTGCCCGTCAGTTAGTTGGAAAATAAATTTCATCGTGGGGGTTTATTATGCCAGGTAAAGTTAAAAGCGTTCATGAACCACGCATTAGCTTGAATATTCTTTCAAAAGAAGAAATTCAAAAAATTCATACTGCTACTTTGGACATCATTGAATCGGTAGGCGTTCGATTCCCTTCTAAAAAAGCTTTGGATATCTTGGAAGCCAACCAAGCGAAAATTGATCGTGAAACGATGGTTGCCAAAATACCAGGGCAGATAATCGAAGATGCCCTAGGGAAAGCTCCACCTGTTTACACTTTAGCAGCAATTGACCCTTCTTTAGACCTTCCCCTTGATGGCACTTATAGTCATCTGGGAACGGATGGTTGCGGTGTAGAAATTATTGATGCCTTTAGCGGAGAAAAACGTCGAACAACCAAAAAAGATATATCCGATGTTGCCCGAATTGCAGATTATCTCGATGAGATAGCATTTCATTGGGTTCCAATATCAGCTCAGGATTGCCCTCCCTACAGTCGTAGTTTACATGAATTACAAGCAATCTGGCAAGTGAGCAAGAAGCACCTCCAAACCGAATCAATAATTAATGAGAATGAAATGAAAACAGCTGTCGAAATGGCAGCAATCATAGCTGGCGGAAAAGAAGCCTTGCGCAAACGACCTATTCTCTCGGTTATGCAATGTACGACTAGCCCATTAGGACATGACAAAGGTAGCCTGGAAGCCGGACTCATTGCGGCTGAAGCAGGATTACCGATTGGTTATATGACGATGGCATCTTGCGCAACCACTGCCCCTGTAACCCTTGCCGGTAACCTGGTTGTCGGAAATGCAGAAGTCATTTCAGCCTTGGCGTTGATGGAGATGGCATTTCCGGGCTGCCCGGTATATTATGCTGCTGCTCAAACCTCGGCTGATTTACGAACCGGGGCGTATACCGGCGGTGGTCCAGAAGATTTCTTATTTGGAGCCGCTACTAATAACCTTGCAGATTTTTATCATGTTCCTCTATCCATGGGAGCATTTGCCACTGGGGCAAAAGAACCAGGATGGCAATCAGCTGTTGAGAACAGTCTATCGGCATTTATGGCAGTATCCACTCTTTCGGATATGCTCTTGGGAGCTGGTTTATTACATGGGTCAAGAATATTATCTTATGAGATGTTAATGCTCGATGCGGAAATTTGGAGC
This sequence comes from Anaerolineales bacterium UBA4823, assembly GCA_002402275.1. Classification (GTDB taxonomy): domain Bacteria; phylum Chloroflexota; class Anaerolineae; order Anaerolineales; family UBA4823; genus UBA4823. The sequence continues at coordinate 5,090 of DHFN01000184.1, read as the reverse complement.
ATAGTATACTCGACTTTTGAAGGTATTATTGTGGATGATGAAAATTTAGCGTTAGATGTCATTCGAGCAGTAGGGCCTGGAGGAAATTTCCTGGCTCAAAAACATACCAAAAAACACATGAATGAGCGTTGGCTGCCACGTTATATGGACCGGCGTCCTTATAACGTATGGGAACAAGATAAAGATGGAGCCCGTCAATGGGCATTACGGGATGCTCAAAAAATACTCCAGGAGTATCATCCTGAATCCCTAGATAGAAAGCTGATGAATGAACTCGATCGAGTTATTCAAGAGCATGAAAAGAGGTTTAAACACTAACTAGAGAGAATTATGCCTTGACGACGTTCGTTATGTATAGTAAGATACGAGACGCCTGGTCCCGTGGTGTAGCGGCCAAACATGCGGCCCTGTCAAGGCCGAGATCGCGGGTTCAAATCCCGTCGGGACCGCCTAATTAATATTGCACTGAATGTGCAAAGACCTGCTGGTGAGGAGACAGCAGGTCTCATTTTATTAATATGATTAAAACGTTTCGCTGTTTAATTGAGGGTAGTACAATTTGACATTATTGGAGCAATTTTGTAAAATTAAACAAGGAGAAATAATGAAGGTAATCATTGCTGGCGGGAGCGGATTTATAGGAACTGCATTAACTCGTGAATTAGCCAAAGAAGGCAATCTTGTTACCATTCTTACCCGCCGGCAAGTAAGCCTTGAACCCCAATCCAAGCCCTCGGTTACCTATCTCCAATGGGATGGGCAATCGTTAGGAGATTGGGTGTCTCCCTTCAATGCGAGCCAGGTCGTGATTAATTTAGCGGGGGAGAATATTGCTGGAAAAAATTTTTACGAAGTGGTGGCAAAACGCTGGACAAAACAGCGCAAAGAAATCCTGCGCTCCAGCCGGGTGAACACTGGTTTAGTACTCACTTCAGCTATTCAGACAGCAAACCAGCATCCCGCTACTTTTATTCAAGCATCAGCAGTTGGTTACTATGGTCAACATCCAAACTGTGAATTTACTGAGGTATCTCCTCCTGGAAACGATTTTTTAGCCCAACTCTGTGTAGATTGGGAAAATTCTTCGGCTGAGGTTGAATCCCAAACGACCAAAAGGATCATCATCCGAATTGCTGGAATTGTGATGTCGGATAAAGGTGGATCTTTGCCTTTTCTGCTCTTTCCATATAAGTATTTTATAGGCGGGCCTTTAGGGAGTGGAAAGCAATGGGTCTCATGGATTCATTTGGATGATTTAGTGAGAAGCATTATTTTTCTCATAAACAACCCAACCAGCCAAGGGGTATATAATCTATGCGCACCGCAAACAATTACCAACCAGGAATTATGTAAAATAATTGGTAAGGTAATGAAACGTCCTTCTGCAATAAGAATACCGGAGTGGGTTTTTCGCATTGGATTTGGTGAGAAAGCCAATACTCTCCTTGCCTCACAAAAACAAATTCCGATTCGCTTGCTTGAGGATGGTTTTCAATTTAAATTTCCAGATGTAGATTCAGCATTGGAAAATATATTAGTAAAAGCAGATAAATAGATTTAAACCTATAAGAAGAAAACTAAAAGAGAGAGCTTCCTCCCATATTCTACAAACCAGGGTCTTTAGAAAAGCCATTGTAGCAATGGGTTATAATCGGCATGGTTGGTTACGTATAACCTGGTGGTTTGATAGCAATTGATAGTATCTAACGATACAATCAAACACGAACGAGAGATCATTATATAAATCAGGAATATCTATGCGTGAAATTGCTATTATTGGAATTGGACGAACCACTGTTGATGAACATTGGGATAAGTCATTGCGAGAGTTAGCAGGCGAAGCTGTCCTTAAAGCTTTGGGAGATGCCCAGCGTGAGGAAGTGGATGCATTATTTGTGGGGAATATGATGTCAGGGATTCTTTCCCAACAAGAAAATCTGGGAGCATTAATAGCTGATTGGGTTGGGTTAAGGTATATCGAGGCTTTTAAAGTCGAAACTGCCTGTAGTTCTGGCGCGTCAGCACTTAGACAGGCATTGATGGCGGTTAGTTCTGGATTAATTGAATCGGCTATTGCTGTAGGCGTTGAAAAGATGTCGGATGCTAAAGGCACAGAAGTCACCGCGGCACTAGCTACCGCTGCAGATGCAGATTATGAGACAGCTCATGGGGTTACCTTTGTGGGTCTTAATGCTTTGATTATGCAACGTTATATGTATGAATATGGTTGGAAGCATTCCGATTTCGCTCCATTCTCGATCAATTCTCACTTAAATGCGATTTCAAATCCATATGCTCGTTTACATGAGCGGATAGGCGAAAAGGAATATACATCCGCAAAAATGATCGCATCCCCAATTAATTTGCTGGATGCTTCTCCAACTGGAGATGGAGCAGCCGCGGTTTTGATTATCCCCAAAGATAGATTGAACCAAAATCACCGTCCATTAATTACAATTGCTGCTTCAGCTGCAGCTTCGGATAGCATTGCTGTTCATGATCGAAAAGATCCGCTTTGGTTAAAGGCAGCTGAAATATCTGCTCAAAAAGCTTACCAACAAGCGGGCATTACCCCTCAAGATGTTGATTTTTTTGAATTGCATGATGCTTTTTCAATCATGTCCGCTCTATCCCTTGAAGCGTGCGGATTTGCCGAAAGAGGTCAGGGTCCACGGTTAGGCTTAGATGGAACGATCAGGCGAGATGGAAAATTACCGATTGCAACTTTGGGGGGTTTAAAAGCACGCGGTCATCCAGTAGGGGCTACTGGTATTTATCAAATTGTCGAATCGGTTCTCCAATTAAGAGGAGAGGCGGNNTCGAATCAGTCCTCCAATTAAGAGGAGAGGCGGGTGAAAATCAACTGACTCGAGCTAGAGTTGCGATGACTCAAAATATTGGTGGAAGCGGCTCAAATATCATCACTCATATCCTCAAAAGGGAAGCATAACAAATCAAAAATATGAGATAATGTGCCTATGTTCAATACGATTCTACAAAAGCCTACTGCTACCCCCGTTGTTATTTATGCTCCACCTGATCCCAATGTAATCAATATCATCATGGGCTTAGGGATACTGATAGTCTTAATCGTTTCGATTGGAATCTGGATTAATCATTCTAAATTAATTCAATAAGCAGGCCTAAAATCTGTTCTATTAGAATAATCGTGTCGGCATTGAGGATTGTTTTTCATTGCCATAACTTGTAGAGTGAAGTAAAATTATTTTAAAATAGAGGGGTTAATATAATCTGAATAATTTTGATTTGGAGGTTAATATGGCAGATAGAAAAAAACTTACAATTCAACAACTTTTTCAGAAAGTCGCAAATAAAACCCCTATTACTTGGTTGACCTGCTATGATTTTCCCACTGCATATCTGCAGGAACAAGCTGGAATTGATATGATCTTGGTTGGGGATAGTTTAGGAATGACCATATTAGGGTACGACAGCACCTTACCGGTGACGATGGATGACATGATCCGTCATGCGCAAGCGGTAAGGCGTGGGGCAGCCAACACTTTTATCGTTGGAGATATGCCTTATATGAGTTATCAACCAAGTAATGAGACTGCCATTCGTAATGCTGGTCGTTTTATGGCAGAGGCAGGTTGCGATGCGATAAAACTGGAAGGCGGGTTCGAGATGGCAGAACGAATTCATGCTATTGTCTCCGCAGGGATCCCAGCCATAGGTCACCTTGGACTTACCCCGCAAAGCGTTGCAGCGCTTGGAGGTTTCCGAGTGCAAGGTAAAGGCGCAGCCCAAGCTAAAAAGATCATTGATTCAGCTAAAGCACTGGAAGAAGCCGGTGCTTTTATGATCTTGTTTGAAATGATTCCTGATCGGCTTTGTAAATTGATCACTGAAAAAGCAAATAACTGTATTATTATGAGTTTAGGGTCTGGCCCGCATGCCCATGGTCAACTTCTCATTTATCATGATATGTTTGGACTATACCCGAAGTTTAAACCGAAAATGGCTAAAGTATTCGGCGAAGCAGGCAAAGTGATTTTAGAAGGATTACAAGAATATGTTACTGAGGTTACAGAGCATCAATTTCCCCAACCCGAAAACTGGTTTGGTATGCCAGATGAAGAATATGAAGAATTATTGCGCATGTTGGAAAGATAGGTAGAGTAGATATGGATGATGAACTTCGCAATAGATTAAGGATTCCATATGAGCGGCTGGATGACATTAACGCGGTTTTATTGAATCCAGATACGAAGATTGTCAATGACTTACTTGGGATTATCCATAAATATGGGAGTCCTGATGAGATTAATTTAAAAGCTCAACAAGCTGGATCCCTATCTAATCTTTTTGACAAGGTGCGCTGGAAAAGCCCCCAATACCTGGAGGATTTAATCTGGCTCCAAGATCAACGTGACCATAAATCATTTATTGATGTAAAGTCTTACCGTCGAATGGTTTTAGGGGATAAAGCAGACCAAATGGTTTTCCCAGAAGATTATGCAGTGACACTTGAAATCAGTGCAGCCCAATATTTTCCCTACATCATAGCTATCGCTCATAAGGCGATTAATGAAAAATCTCTCATGCCCGGACGATATATCAAAGTCCGGAGCATGAAAGAACAAGAAGAAGATGGTGATTTACCAGCCATTGCTGCTGCAATGCAAATTATGGGTGCCAGTTTTGTTGAAGCTTTAGATACAAAAGGCACTGATGGCTCTAATGTCCATTTGGGAGGGCCTGAAACCATTACCGGCTACTTTGGTGGTGTTGGAGAACCGAATGATTACGCTCTAAAATGGCTCGATGAATTTTTATATTACTATACTAACTATGGTATTCGACAAGTTTTAAACCTTAATTCTGGGACAATTTTAGTCGCTTATTTGCTTTATCGTTTAGGTGTGGACATTGAATTTAAAATCTCTGTTTATGTTGGCAATGATAATCCATACGCAGCATTGTGGACATTAATAGGCGCAAAATTGTTTTCCCGCGATGATGGTAAAACCCCATTGGTTGGTTTTAACTGGAGCAATTCGGTCAATAATGAAACCATGGAATTAACTGCTCAAGTTCGAAAAATGTTGGGCTTTGAAGATGCTGTT
>DHFN01000033.1 GCA_002402275.1 Anaerolineales bacterium UBA4823 | reverse complement strand
CTTTACTCACCACGGTAATCACTTTAGTTAGCACTTCTAGCTGGGTTACTTCTGGTGCACCAAATGAAGCACTCACTCCATCCGGGGTTTCGGAATCGAACATGATGACGTTGTTAGTCAATGCATCAGGAACATTTACCCTGCCGGCGCCTACTCTTTGGGGAGCATATTTAGGTGTGCCTGGAGTAATATCGTAGGACGCTGTGTTCATCACATCCGCTTTGAGTTCAGCGACGCTCCAGGTTGATTTCCATTGGCGCAACAATGCCATTACGCCAGTTATATGAGGCGCAGCCATGGAAGTACCACTCATGCTGGTTCCGTACTTACCTGTGCGGGCTGATACAGAATAAATCGTATCGCCTGGTGCAGATATATCCGGTTTCAGAAAAGAATCGATTCGACGTGGACCACGACTGGTAAAGGGTGATGGAGTGTCAATTAAGGATGGATCTGATCCCGGATCAAGCCGCAATGATAGATGCCAGGCTGGATCTAACGTAATATTCACCGTATCGGTTGATAATTTATTCGCCAACATTGTGCCATCAGACTGAAATATCATAGCCGATGGGATGGTTATCGTGGAGTCTTCACCACCCATTTCGAAAGGCGCTGTAGGGACACTGTTGTAGATTAGAACAGCCTTCGCTCCAGCACTTTGGGCGTTTTTGACTTTTACAGTAAAGTTACAAGTCCCTCGCCCAATCAATGCAATTTTGTTCTCAAAATAACCTTCTGAAAAAGCGGTACAACCGAGCGGATTTGAAGCATCATAAGCTAGGTCGGCAGTGATTACTTGACTAAGTAGCGGTCCAAATCCTGCGTCAACATCTGGATAACTGCCAGCAATATCGCCGGGGAAATTCACTTGAAACTTACTATACAAATTTATATTCCCATCATCCTGGCTCGCAGCCACGCTGATGACACTCGTGCCAGTTGCAGGAGAACCGTCAACGTAATGGGAATCCCCACTGTTCCCTGCCGAAGCAACAACGATTACACCCGCTAAAGCAGCATTATTCGAAGCAATCGCCGTTGAATCATAACCTGTTCCATAAACGGAGCCCAGTGACATATTGATCACATCTAAATGATCATCGAATTTTCCATCCCCATTTGGATCAACCGCCCATTCAATCGCCTGGTCTGTTACATTAGTCGAGCCACTGCAACCAAACACACGCAAGGCATAAAGCTTTGCCAACGGGGCGACCCCCGGACCAATATCCATGGTTGTCGTGAAGGGCGTTGAATTCGTATAACCTCCAGTATAGGTGGATCCATCTATATTGGTCCCATAGCCCGCTACAGTTCCCGATACATGGGAACCATGTCCGTTGCAATCCATAGGATCAGGATCGGGTTCTGGATGACTGTGGGGGTCTTCGGCATCATAATCATCCCCAACAAAATCATATCCTCCCACGACCTTGGCACTGGGAAAGCCATCGGTAGTGCCAGGTTCATCTTTCGTAAAATCATTTGTTTCATATCCAGTACCCGGACCACCAAAATCTGTGTGCAAGTAATCTATGCCGGTATCAATAATCCCCACTTTCACACCCTCGCCGCGCGTAAAATAATCTTCCCAAACCTCAGGTGCTCCAAGAAGGGGAATGCTATAATTATTATCGATCTTTTTTGGAACCAATGGATAAATCGCTTTGACGCCTCGAATTTTGGCAATATCTTTTACCTTAGCAGCATCCACTTTCATGTAAATTCCATTCAATACTCGTTGGGTTCGAAATAGCAACTGATAGGATATGTGTTTTTCGTCGAGGGCGGACATAAACGAATCTTGAGCTGCAGTCACAGCATCGAGTTGTTCTACAGCCTCTTGATTAGCAACTTCTTCAGTTTCGGTTGCTCTTTTTTCGGAAAACTTTACTAATGAAGGTCGGCCAGCTAGTTCAACAACAATGTCAATCATCCCCGACTTTTTTTCAAATTGTTCGATTACCGAGAGCGGCTTTACTCCAGATAGATCTGAGGAGGTAAGATTTAGACGCTCATGACTGCTTTGAATATGATTTGTTGGAGGTTCTTGTGAGTTATTTGGCGTAGCCATCGCGTTATTCACACCAAGAACCAATGCAAATACCAGAAATAGATTAAACGCTTTCAAAAGATTTGCTCTCATTTTCCAATCTCCTGTTGATGAACTATTATTTATTGGGTTATGTAAAAACATTTATTTTTCTTTGATAATCACCTCCTAAATAACCCGATATTCAAGTTTCAATCAGTCACTTCCGATTCACTGATATTGGCTGGCATCAAACGAAAATCAACAATAACACCAAGCTAACAGATTTTCAGGTGAGCGCATACCCCAAAAAAGGTTTTTCGAGCAACCTCATCTCTCCCACAAGCTGCCATATATCGCAATAATTGACAACGATTAATACGTACGAATTGGTAAACCAAAATAGGAAAGCTGCCAATCACCAAAATCTGGTTATCAAAGAAAACATAGTTAAACATATGATGCCAAATCATTTCCTTTACTTCCCTAAGATTAGCCATCTCCTCGGTAAAGGTCGTGCGATGAATGGTCATCAAAGAGGGAAATCAATTCCTATAATGACGCCTATAGAAATTTTAAAAGCCTTTGTCTATATCAATTCCTCAGAATGAGCCAGTGACATATATGTGTAGATACTTCACTTTCATTAATACGAGTTGTGGATTTCTTGTTGTTCTAATTCGTCGGTTTTTCATAAAGTCGTCAATTAGGTAATACACTCTGATTAATTATACATTAATATCCACCTAGAAGCACCATTGAATTGGGTTGAATACGACATTCCATGTATATGGAGTTTCATTTTTTATTATAACCTCGAAAACTTACATACGGATTCATTGAGGTGTTCCAATAGAATTTTCACCTATGGGAACACCTCATCTTATTTTGATAATCCAGCTACGGAGTGACCGATACCCCCGCCCCTGCCATCTTCAAACCCAGCTCCGATTTGGTCGTCTTATCAGCATCCAGAACATCGACGATCTTCCCCTGATACATCACCGCAATACGGTCTGCCAATGACATGATCTCATCCAGTTCAGCAGAAATCAACAATACTGCCACCCCTTTATCGCGCATCGACACAATCTGCTTGTGAATATATTCAATCGAACCCACATCTAATCCACGGGTAGGCTGGTTGGCAATGAGCAATCGAACCGAGCGGCTCAACTCCCGCGCAACAATCACTTTTTGCTGATTACCTCCCGACAAATTTGAGGTGGGCATATAAGGGCTGGGAGTGCGGATATCAAAATCGGTTATCAGTTTTCGAGCATATTCATCGATCGCTTTATTTTGTATCACAAATTTTACGCCAAAAGGCGGAAGATAATAGGTACACAACACCAAATTATCGGCAATTGGATAAGATAATACCAATCCATGCCGTTGTCGGTCTTCCGGAATGTGTGACATGCCAATTTCGATGATCGGCCGTGGCGGGCGATTTGTTACATCATTCCCCATCAATGTCACATGTCCGCTCATGGACTGACGCAATCCGGTCAGCGATTCCACCAGTTCGGGTTGTCCATTACCCTGAACGCCAGCTATACCCAGAATTTCTCCGGCGCGCACCGAAAACGAAACACCCCGCACCGCTTCTAAGCCACGTTGATCGAGTACGTGCAAATCATTCACAGTCAATATTTCTTCAGTCGGTTTTGCCGGCTCTTTTTCAACATTCAGGATTACTTCTCGACCAACCATCATGGCTGCCAAATGGGGTTCGTCCGTTTCATTCGGGGTTACTGTGCCTACCACCTGCCCGGCTCGCATCACCGTGATACGGTCGGCTATCGCCAATACTTCTTTCAACTTATGGGTAATGAAAATAATGGATACACCTTGAGAAGTCAATTCACGCATAATACGGAACAGATCATCCACTTCCTGTGGGGTAAGCACTGCTGTGGGTTCATCTAAAATCAAAATTTCTGCTCTTCGATAAAGTGTCTTGACAATCTCTACTCGCTGCTGCACACCCACAGGAATATCTTCAACGTGGACTTCGGGGTCGATTTCCAGCCCATATTTTTGAGAAAGCTCAAGGACTTTAGCAGAAACACCCCGTCGATCCAAAACCCCGTTTTTAATTGACTCATCACCAAGCATAATATTTTCAGTTACGGTAAATACCGGTATCAGCATAAAATGTTGATGGACCATACCAATGCCAATCGCGATGGCATCTTTCGGGGAGTTAAGCACAACCGGTTCGCCATTTTTGAAAATCTCACCGCTATCTGGCTTATATAATCCATAAAGAATATTCATCAAAGTTGTTTTTCCGGCGCCGTTTTCACCCAATAGAGCATGGATCTCTCCCTTTTTCAAATCGAAGTCCACATGGTCGTTCGCCAGAACGCCTGGAAAATGTTTCGTAATCCCTTTAACCTCAAGAACGTTAGTCATGATCCTCTCTCCTGGCGTTACTTTTCATAAGGTGTGCCATCTGCGGCTGGTGCTCTTGTCTTTCCAATAATTCCGGTCATGATCAACATCGTCAGAACATAAGGGACCATACCCACCACCGCCGAGCTTTGCAAGAACGCCCATTGCGGAGGGATTAATTCTCGGAAAAACTGCAGGTTGATTTGCAGCGCTTGGGCTGCCCCAAACACCAGAGCGGCTGCCCAAGAACCAAAAGGCGACCAGTTACCGAAGATCATCGCTGCCAGTGCAATAAAACCACGACCATTCGTCATCAGAGGTTCAAAAGAAGGCACCGATTCGAGTGTGAAATATGCCCCAGCTAATCCGGCAATCAAACCCCCAATGATCACGTTCATATAACGCATCCAATAGACATTGATCCCTACTGTATCAGCAGCTAGGGGGTGTTCGCCCACCGACCGGGTGCGTAATCCCCAGCGGGTATAGAACAGCACATAATGGGTGATGAAAACCAACAGAATTGCTGCAATGGTTATTGGTTGCTGATCGAATATCGTCCCCACAACTGGAATATCCGCTAGGAACGGAATGTGAATGCGAGGCAAAACGCCTGGCGCATGAGGCACCTGACCGCCAAAAATGCTTTGTTTTTCGAAAAACAACTGCCGGTTAAGAAACCCGCTAATTCCCACCGCCATCAAGTTGATTACCGTCCCACCGATAATTTGATCGACTTTGAATGTCACCGATAGAACCGCGTGCAGCAATCCCAATAAACCTCCGGTGACGACTGCTGCGATAACACCAACGATGAGGCTAGGTAAGGCTCCCATTTCTAGAATCGTATTCATGTAAATGGCTGCAAACCAACCAAAAAAGGCAGAGGCCAACATCATCCCTTCGATACCAATATTGACCACACCGGCACGTTCGCAAAAGACGCCCGTCAAAGCCCCCAATGTTAGTGGTGTTGCCACAGAGATGGTCGTCGCAATCATACTCACGATGATCACGCTGGGAGCTACTTCCGATTTTCCCACTACGACCACCACCCCAATCAGCACGATGATGATCAAAGCAATAAACGCAAATCGTTTAAATTCCATAATATCCTCCTATTTCCCCCAACCGCGAGTGAGTACGACTTGTTCACTGGGTGCCTTGATGCGGTAAATAAACCGCACAATAGCATCTGCTGCTACAAATAACAGAATGAGAGCTTGTATAACAGAAATCACATCGACTGGAATTTGGGTCAAGAATTGCATGCGGGTTGCGCCATTTCGCATGGCGCCAAATAAGAGGGCAGCGAACACCGCCCCTAAAGGATGACTTTTACCAAGCAGGGCAATCGCAATGGCATCGAAACCATATCCCTGAGAAAAACCCAATTCATGGCGATAGTTCAAAGCGGTTACTTCGATGGCGCCCGCCATCCCGGCTAACATCCCCGAAATAGTCATGGTTAATATGATAGTCCGTGAGACATTAATCCCGGCATATTTAGCTGCATCAGGATTCGCTCCGGCGGTGCGAATTTCGAATCCTAACGTAGTTTTCCACAGCAGCCAATACACTAAATAAGCTACGATTAGAGCCAGAATAAACCCCCAATGAAAGCGGTATTGGCTAAAAATTGCTGGAATGCGCGCACTTTCGGCAATCATTGGCGTTCTAGCAATAACATTCAAAGGATCAGGGTCTTTCCAAGGGCCATTGAGCAGATAACTCACCAGATTCAGCGCGATATAGTTCATCATGATGGTATTGATTACCTCATGAGAACCAGTTTTGGCTTTCAACCAGCCAGGAATAGCACCCCAAGCTGCACCCGCTAACATCCCCGCGCCAATCGTTAGTGGTAAGTGAATTACAGTAGGGATGTTTACTCCCAATAATTCTGGTAAGCGATAACCAACCCAGGCTGAAGCTACAGCGCCTAACGCCAACTGCCCCTCCGCGCCAATATTAAACAACCCACCTTTGAAAGCTAGGGCAACAGCTAAACCCGCAAAAATATAAGGGGTTGCCCACACGGTGGTTTCACTTAGGGCACGTAATGATCCAAATGCACCTTCGAATAAACCTGCGTATGCAGCAAGCGGATTTCCCTTTGCTGCAGCGATTACCAATGCCCCCACGATCATCGCTGTTAGAACAGCCAGGACTGGAACAAGCAAGGCATCAAAGATTGGCTTTAAATAACGGGTAATAAAACCAGTTTTTGCTTTTTTTGATTGTGATTGTGGTTCAATTTGTTCCATAAAACCACTCCAATTCTATAATTTTTCACCCCCAAGATGTCATTCCAATAAATTTTACCAGAATGCAGAGGGGTAACCTCTGCACTCGATGGATAACATTTATTTTTAAATAAAATGGAAAGGGCAATTTGCCCTTTCCTCAATATAAGAAATCATAAATTATCCACCCGGTTTCACCGGAGGAACGCCAGTTTCTAATGTGCCATCAGCCAAAGCTTTCTGGATTTCTTCCATCTTGGCTTTTACTTCAGCGGGCACTTGACTCTCGACATCATGATACGGAGCAAATCCGGCTTCACCAACATAATCTCCACCAGGGAAATTACCTTCTTTAGCCATTTTAATCAATTCGAATGTTCCAGGGGTAAGCAGTTTCATAGCGCTGGATAGCAGATATTTTTGTGCTTCAGGAACAGTATAGTACTGGTCGGTATCGACACCAATCGCATAAACGCCTCTTTCGGCTGCGCCAAGCAACGCGCCATTACCGGTTTTACCACCCGCACCGAAGATTACATCAACTCCCTTATCGATCATCGAAAGGGCAGTAGTTTTACCCCATTCAGGATCGGTAAAGGTCTTATCGAAACCGACATCGCTGTGGTAGACCACGTTAACTTCTACAGCAGGATTGAAATAAGCTGCGCCTGCCCGGTAACCTTCACCAAATCTCCAAACGGCTGGCACGGCGTCGGTACCGCAGACTGCACCAATCTTTCCCGTTTTGGTCATCTGAGCTGCCAGTGCCCCCACCAAGAACCCAGCTTTATCTTCGGGGAAGACTAAACCGGCTAAATTGGGGATTACTTCGCTTTGGGATTGGTCTACGCCGATAAATTTAATGTTGGGATATGCTTTGGCTGCAGCGATGGTTGCTTCACCCAGAGCGAACCCAACGGTCACGATGACATCATAATTTTCGTCGGCGAAGGTGGCAATGTTCTTATCATAGTCTTTCGAGTCAGTCGTTTCGATATACTGGACGATCGCGCCTAACTCTTTCTCGGCTTGTTTCACACCTTCCCAAGTGGATTGGTTGAATGATTTGTCATCAATCTTGCCCACATCGGTAACTAAACCAACGCAGAAAGTTTCCGGTTTGGAACAATCTACCTTTTCCTCTGCAGCGGGTGCGCATGCAGAAAGCAGCATCGAAGCCGTTATTAATATCGCAACAACAACAAACAATTTTTTATACATGGATTTCTCCTCCAAATGTAAAATTTTATGATTTTGATTGCGTAATAATCGAATCGATCCGAGGTTTTATACTTGCGGATAAGCCATCCTCCTTTTACTCATTATAGATTTATAGGAAAAAATCACACATCCGAAAATACGGAAACCATTAATTATTTTTAGTTTCCTTCCACCCGAACGATTATTTTTCTTATACCTTGTTAGTTTAGCATGAGAATTAATTAAGTGCAATGTCTAATTTTCCATTTTTTTCCTGACAAGTGACATATTCATACTTGAAAACCGTCAAAACAGATGATTATTTTTTTGATCCCTCAATAATCATGGTTTCCATTCCCCTGTTACCGGATCCACTCCGGTGTCTATATAACCATTACTTAAATCCGATAATATCCCATCAATGAAATGACGTTTGCCGGGACTCAATTGGCGTTCATTGGCAAAACTGATTTCAATCGGTGCTTCGATAGTAAAACCGCCTTTACCGGAAAGAAAATCCTCCCAATGGGATTGTACCATTTGAAGCGCATCACCGGTGCCTATCGAGGCTGTCCATTTATCTTGAAGACTATTAGCGGGTGTTCCATGGCTGATAATTTGAAAATCTGCCTTTGCCAGGTACTCACTCAATCCAATATCAGTCAAATCCGGTGTGATATAAATTGTTTTCACCTGCCACTCATTGAAATAAACAATAGCAGCATCCCAGTCCAATTGAACCGCTGCAGCAGGCAATTCATAGAACAGTGGATAATTCGACAGAGGGTACGGTGGATTAACCGGCTGACACAAACCGCAGTAAAATGAGACGCCTTTAGAAAAGCCACGCCGGGCGGCTTTGCCCAATGCTGTTTCAGATGGATAGATTACCCCTACCCGAAAATCATCGGTCGTAGTAGCCGCGATAATTCCCGCCAAAAAACCAGCTTGATCAGGGCGGTTAACCGAAGTGCTTATCAAGCTAATATTCGAGCTTGCCTGTAACCCGGGGATACCTATGGCAACGAATTGAGTGTTTGGCGCTGCGGCTGCCATCTCCGCAATGCCGGGATCGGGAGGTAGTGAAAATACAATTCGAATATCATTCGTAGAAAAATCTGTTGCTGTAAAGATTTGAGTGAGGTTAAACTGCAAGCCAGCCTGTGTAGCTAATTCTGAAAGCAAAGATTGTAAATTATCCGCTAAAACCGGGTCAGACGAAGGTGGGGCTATTAATACGACTAACGGTGGCTGGGGCGTTTGGGTGGGAGTTATAGTTGGCGTAATGGTGGGAGAGGCAATAATTTCTGTTGGAGTCACATCGGGAGTGTTGATAGAAGAATTACAACTTACGAAAATAAAACCACCTGCCAACACAGATAAAATCCCAAGGAAAAAACGGAACTGAAGATGATACCTCATATACCCTCAAATTAAGTGGAATGATATACCTCTATTTTACTATGAGTCATAATGAATTATATTTGCCCGGTAACACGAAATATTGAATCGATTGCTCATCCGATCCAGCCAGCAAAATAACCCTCTTTATTTCTAAATACAATATTATTTTTCATAACAAACAGGCAAATGGGTTTTTCTTGTATAATATACAAATAAAGAGCGCTACTTCAAAACGATATGCCAAAACACCAAAGCGAATCTTTTCCCGAAGACCCCGATTTACTTCCTCCGGCTCGAAGAAGGCGGGCTCGTCGTATTCTAGCACCTTTGGACGTGGATGAACGCAGTTTGATTCTCGATCAAATTGCTCGCCGAGCTTCTCCTTCCTTCGATTTTTTCCTGTTTTCAGCCACTTGTGGATTAGTCATGGGTATTGGCTTACTGCTCGATGCTCCAGCATTATTAGTATTGGGGGCTGTATTTGCACCTGTTATGGCGCCCGTTACCGGAATAGCTTTGGGGACCGTGGTTGGCTCAGCTCGCCATTTTTTACGCAGTATGGCTGGATTGATCATCGGCTGCTGTCTGGTGTTCCTGGGTGGATGGATTACCGGTTTCGTTGCAAAATTACTGATTCAGGCTGGGGTGGTCTTGAAACTTAGCCAGGCTCATTATCATGCACAAATTTCGTGGATGGGTTTTCTGGTTATTACCATAGGGGCAGGGTTGACCATGGCAGCCATGCTTGGAAATGAACGGAATGCAATTGCTCCCAGTGTTGCATTGGCTTACGAACTCTATCTACCTCTCGTGATTGCAGGCTTTGGGATTGCCAGCCAGCAACCCTTTCTTTGGCCGGATGGTTTAGTTGTATTTGCTTTGCACTTGGCATGGAGTGCACTCACCGGAGTCATTGTATTAGCCTTGTATGGCTTCCGGCCTTTGACTTTGTTTGGATACACGGTAAGCGGTACCCTTATTCTCGCGGGGATTATCATCATGATTGGGCTAAGCGGAGCTGGTGCGGTCGTTGGAGGTAAAATTGGATTGCCCACCGCAGTGCCCTCAGCCACGCTCACCTTAACGCCAACCCTGTCGCCGACCGTAACGCCTGTTCCTCCTACTGCAACCTCCACATTCACGCCCACGCGTACACCCAAACCAACCTCAACCCGCACGCCCTTACCCAGTCCAACGCCGGTAATCGCTGTTGTCAATGCTCCTGGAACAGAAGGCATTCTCTTGAGGTCGACGCCGGGCGGCGAAATTATCAAAAGCTATTTGAATGGTATCTCTATGCAGATACTGCCGGATAGTTATCTGCTCAACGGCTCGCTTTGGCTGCATGTGATAGCCCCCGATGGCACAGAAGGATGGACCCTTCAATCCCTATTGTCTACCCCTACACCTTCACCATAAACAGTATCTACATATCATCGTGGTAAATCTTGCGGCTGGAATGCTCCGGGAAGCAGTTCTCCTACGGTGGCTTCTTTTAGAATATTCCCCTCGAGATCACCAATGATCACGAGCGTGTTTAACCCAAATTCCGCCAAAACTTGACGGCATGATCCACAGGGCATACCCCCATTCGAAGTCACTACCGCGATCGCGATAAATTCTCGTTCGCCCTCTGAAACTGCTTTGAAAACTGCTACCCTTTCTGCACAAATAGTTACCGGATATGCAGCATTTTCTATATTGACACCATCATAAATTTTTCCTGATGCAGCTAATAGTGCAGCACCAACATGGTAACAAGAGTAAGGCGCATAAGCTTGACTGCGAACCTGGGCTGCAATTTGAAGTAGTTTTTTTTTATCCTCGATTGTCATCATGCGTGTTTTCCTTATTTTCTTCGGGCGGATTAGGAATCAATTGAGCCCGTACTTTATGGATTCGTCTTTCTATCACTTCTTCAACTGTAAGCAATACGTTCCCAATCTGGATTGTATTACCTACCTCAGGCACCTTTCCTAATCGTCTGTATATGTATCCTCCCAAGGTATCCGTTTCAACTTTACGAATTTGACTACCCATTAATTCATTGAAATCATCCAAATCAATTCGCCCCTGCAGCAAATACTCATTCTCACCAATTTTCTGATATAAGGGCTCTTCGCCCTGGTCATATTCATCGCGAATCTCGCCAACCACTTCCTCGACAATATCTTCCAAAGTTACCAAGCCCGAGACACCCCCATATTCATCTACAACGATTGCCATATGGATACGTTTCTTTTGCATCTCTTGTAAAAGATCATCGAGTTTAATGGTCTCTGGCACAAAGTAAGCCGGGCGAAGAAGTGAACGCAACGACTGCAAATGATCGCCTTCTCGCCAGATTCGCAACAGATCTTTTGCATATAAAAGTCCAATGATATGGTCGATATTATCTTGATAAACCGGTACACGGGAATGCCCGGCTGCCAAAAGCGCATCGATAGCCTGGTCCAGTGGCGTGTTGACATCTAGTGAAAGGATCTCGATTCGGGGGACCATAACTTCTCGAGCCAGCGTATCCCCCATCTCAAAAATAGAATAGATCATCTGGCGCTCGCCTTGTTCCAATACTCCCCTCTGCTGACCAACATCTACCAGGGTTTTTAATTCCTCTTCGGTCATTTGCCTGCTTTCATCTGGCAACAAATGGGCTAATTTCGATAACCACAAAGGAGGTCCGACCAACGGCGTCATGATGAACATCAATGTCTGCGCAAAAGGTGCCATGCGTAATGCCCAATCATTCAAATTGCGTGAAACGATTCTTTCTACTACCCACTCGCACCAAAAAACTAAAAGACTCACCAGCAAAACCACAATAAGATAAAGAGTAGCTGTTCTTGTATATACTAAAGACACCCAAAACAAGGTCATCCCAACTATAATAAAACGAGTGAACAACTGAGATAATTCAAGCGTGGTTTGTAAGCGATGAATTGAACGAAATAATTCTAAAGTCCGAAGAAGGTTGGGTTCCATTTGATCCTGCGGCTGCAAAAAACGCACCTTAAACGAATGCAGCAAGCTTTCTTTCGTAGCCGCGATAATCAAATCAAAAATAAAAGCCAGGAAAAAAACAAATAATACAACTTCAGGTCTGTCCACGTTTCTCCAACTTGCGAATAACCCGCGCCGGTACGCCGACTGCCAGGCTATAATCCGGAATATCCTTGGTCACCACCGCGCCTGCACCGGTATGCCCACCTTCTCCAATCTTAACCGGGGCGACCAGCATGGTATCACTACCCAAGAATACACAATCTCCTATCTCGGTATGATTCTTTTTCTCTCCATCGTAATTGCATGTGATCGTTCCTGCCCCTACATTAACCTTTGCTCCGAGCGTTGCATCTCCCAAGTATGAAAAGTGACCCATTTTCGATCCGGGACCAAGATAAGAATTTTTAACCTCACCAAAATTACCCATATGAACACCTTGAGCCAGGTGTGCACCGCTGCGTAAATGGCCAAAAGGCCCAATATCTACATCGTCCTCCATGATTGCTTTTTCCACAACCGAGGCGAACACCTTGCAGCGATTCCCAATATGAGCATCACGGATGACCGAATTGGGTCCAATGCAGCAATTTTCCCCAATTTCAGTTTTCCCACGAATAATCGTATTGGGGTGAATAGTCGTATCCATTCCAAGGACAACATCTGATTCGATGTAAGTAGTGGTCGGATCGATAATGGTGACACCCGCCATCATCCATTGCTGATTTATACGCTGGCGCAGCACAGCTTCCGCCTCTGCCAGATGAATACGGGTATTGATTCCGATCGCTTCCGAGTTATCGGTTAATTTCAAGGCTTGGACGGATAATCCATCCTGAATGGCAATCCCTACTAAATCGGTTAGATAATACTCACCTTTAGGGGAAAGCGGAATACGAGAAAGGTTGGCAGTGAGCCATTTTGCCGAAAAACAATAGACGCTGGTGTTATATTCTCGAATACGCAGCTCATCAGGCGTCGCCTGCGCCTCTTCGATCACGGAGCAAACTTGGCCTTGAACATCTCTTATGACTCTACCAAACCCGCGTGAATCATCACCGCCAACCGAAACCAAAGTGATCGGTCCGGCATGGTGTTGCTGCATCTCGACCAGTTGTTTAAGGGTTTCATAATGGAAAAGCGGCATATCCGCTGCCATAATCAACACTAAATCCTCCTCACCGGATAGATGAGGCAGCACTTGAAGAACAGCATGCCCGGTGCCAAGCTGGGGTGTTTGCTCCACGAAACGAACCTCGTCGCCCAATAATTGTTTGACTTGCTCTGCGCCATGCCCAACCACAACGATGGGTTTTTCTCCGCTAATGCGCAAGGCATTTTCGACGGAATACCTAATCATAGGTTTTCCCCCCAATGGATGCAGTACTTTAGTTAATTTGGAACGCATGCGCGTCCCCTGCCCAGCAGCTAAAATGATGGCAATTAATTTCATGGAATGTACCTTTTATAAAAAAATACGAGCATCACACCCAATAACTATTGGTGCAAGGCTCGTCCGATATTATATCAAGAGATTTACCCTCGAAATAAATTTTAGGATCTTTGCTGAAACCAATCAAAATCCATTCATTTTCTAGGCTGGGGCGCTCGGATTCGAACCAAGATAAACGGATCCAAAGTCCGCTGTGCTACCATTGCACCACGCCCCAATGGGTTTGCCGGGTAACAAAGCGAAATTCATTTTATCATAGTCATCCCTAGGTATGCAATAGCCATAAACAGCTTGATATTATTCTTTTTCTTCGTCGGGGGTTAATCCCATCTTGCGGGCTTGATCATAAGAAAAAGCATCGGTAAATGCTTCATTGCTTGGTAATGTATCATTGGCGAGTTTATTCCAAAAATCATCTACCATTCGAGGATTTAAATCTTCAGCAGATTGCTCTTTGAAGATGTCATCGATATTTCCAAAATCCTCATCCTTATTTTCAGCCTCTTTGGACGGTTTGGATGTTAAAGCTGAGGATGGGGCCTTTGTTTCAGGTTGTTTTTGACCTCCAATAATTAATTTTTTTAATTCTTCAACAACAATAGGCAACTGCTGTAAAGTCAAACCCAACACTCCTGATTTCATGGGCGCTTCGGTAAGCACAACAAGAGCAAAATGTGGACCGACATGAGAAATGAAAACGTTGTATTTCCCACCACCATAATAAGACAAATCTTCTGGATAAGAACTTTCGATGATATTCGACACCCGTTCACTTAGATTGAGCGAAACCATCACAAAGGGAATCAGCGAGGGTAAGATAGTGCTATCGGGTAATTCACCACTCTGAATAAAAACCTGCCCCATGCGGCTGAGGAGAATCATCGATTGGGCTTCAATGCGCGTGCGTATCTTATCGAGCCAATCCAACAATCCTGTGGTTGGCTTTTCGATGGATATCACCTCGGGCTGCGCTTCTTGGGAAATTGGAGTCGGTTCGGATATACCGAGATAGTGCGATACCGTTTCAAGAAACTCCGGCATAGGTACCGGCTTGAAAAAATATGCATTAGCACCTGATTGCATTACCGATTGGCGTATTTCCTGGTCGACCACTCCGGTGATGATAATCACTTTAATTTGTGGATTGCGTGAACGGACCTTTCGGAACAATTCCAACCCGCTAATCCCAGCCAGACA
>DHFN01000252.1 GCA_002402275.1 Anaerolineales bacterium UBA4823 | reverse complement strand
CAAATTGGGATAAAACCGAGCTGATTTAATGAACCTATGTAATTGACCGAAGAGCTGATAATGAGTTGTAAATCAGGGTACTTCTGGTGAAACGTTTCCACCAAATGAATGATTTTATCAGCATTGTCAGGTGAAAGTTCATCAATCCCATCCAATAAGATCATCAAGCGATTTTGAAGAGCTAGATTATGGATAGATTTATGCAGATTACGCATAATTCGTTTCGATAAAATCGGTTTTATCCCTTCAATTAAGGTGTCTAATGGATCGTATTCTTTCCCTAGGTCGGAAAGTAATTGTGAGGCATGAATATAAAGGGGAATGATTGATTTTTGGGCTTGATTTGAATTTTCTGAACGACATAGTCTTAAAGTTAAATCCAATAATGCTGTAGTTTTTCCGCTTCCCAATTTCCCCATTAACAATAGGTTTGGATGATTAGGTAAGGTCTCTATTAAATGAAAACTTGGCAGAAAGTAAGTGCTTGCAAATTCAGGAAAATCGGGCAGAGAGGGAATAGTGGTATCGGATTCCCCGTCAAAGAGAGCGGGTTGATTATCATATTGGGGAGGTAAAGCTAGTAAACTTGGCTCAATGAGAATCTCTTCCAAAGGGAAAAGTGGGGAGGCAAGGTGAGATTTTAAAGAATATTGAATTAAGTCTTTGCGGATTTGAAGTTCTATGTTCGGAGAAAATATTGCAGAGAGTTTATCTAGGACATTCCAAAAAAAATTCTTAATGTCTGCTTTAGAGGGAAAAATTCGAACTAAAATAATGAAGATGATCAGTCCACTGATAAGTCCAAGGGAAAAAGAGATCCAATCTAAATGCCATCCATAAGGAAACAAAATTGCTTAGCCCCCATATAAAATTCGACCACAGGATGGGCATAGGATTATTTTATCTGGTGTGCGAGATTCTTGAATTAATCCACCAGTTAAAGATGTTCCACAAGCTGCACAAGATTTATCTATAATTCCAGTGATCGCAATTCCTTTTTTTGAATGACGTATTTGTTGATAACGATCCAGAAATTCCGCTGGAATACTTGTAGCTAGGATTTGTTTTTCGTTTTCCAAATGAGTGATTTCTTTACGAAGTTGTTCGATTTCGCGTAGACAATCTGCATTTTTCGTTTCGAAGACCTGGTTTACTTGTTGATGCTCTTGACGGGTTTGTTCTAAGATCATTGTTTGTTCTTCAACAGCCAGCATAGCCTCGAGTTCGCGATCTTCAAGGACTGTTCGATATTTTTTTAAAGATGTCACTTCATTTTCTAGGTCTTTCAACTCCTTGGGATTATTTACCCTGCCCCCATATAATGTCGCTTCACTTTGTTCAATTTTGATATTCTGCTGTTTTACTTCATTTTCGATATTGGATAAATTGTGACTTAATTGTTTTAGGGTGTCTTCCTGTTGGGCCAATCTTTGTAGACTTTGCTGTAAATCATCGTCATTCTGTAGGAGGGTTTCCAAATCATTCAATTTTGTGGACAAAATGTCTAGTTGTGAATCGAGTTGTTGAAGGCGAAATAAATTAAAGATTTGGTTCATAAAATAAATTATAGAATGTGAGCTCTATATTTACAAGGGCGAAATTAACAAAAATGTAATTTCATCTCTGATTAGCTTCTCTAACGCTGAAAAATCTCAAAATGCCGTGTACAATATTGTTTGAGATGCGAAAAATTGCCTTTCAACCAATTACCTGGTTGCTTTTATTGCTATTAATTTTGGCAACCCAATTCCCTACACTCTTTGCTTTTTATCAAAGTGGAGAGGGATATCAATTTGGCGGTTTTTTGTTGAATCCAATTGATGGAAATTCTTATTTAGCAAAAATGGCTCAAGGTTGGGAAGGGAATTGGATGTTCGAACTTCCCTTTACATATAAGGAAAGTAAGCCAGCAGCATTGTTTTTATTTTATTTGTTCTTGGGTCACTTGAGCCGCTGGTTAAACCTGGAATTGATTATGGTTTACCACCTGGCACGTTTGATTAGTACTTTGTTTATGTTTTATATGTTGACAAGATTTTATTATCAGTTATTTGGCGACCCATCGCTTTCTCATAAGCTTCTAGTTTGGGTTTTATTTGGGGCTGGTATAGGTTGGGTAGGAATCTTTTTTCATCAATTCAGTGTTGATTTTTGGTTGGCAGAGGCATATCCCTTTTTATCCGCATTCGTCAATCCTCATTTTCCTTTGGGTTTGGGAATAATGCTATGGATGTTTGACAAGCAGATTCTTCAAGCGAGACAAGGTTCATGGCTTCTAATTTGCGATTTTCTTTTTGGGGTAATTTTGGGAAATATCTCTCCGTTTTCAGTGGTTGTGGTTTGTTTAGTATACGGAGGAATAGCGTTGATCTATTTCATTAAACAATCAAGAGATCCTTTGATCAGGTTATTCAGGCGAGCTATTCCGTTCTTCTTGGGCAGTATTCCTTTCTTAATTTATCAAGTGTGGGTAACAAAATCAGACATTTTGCTATCGGAATGGTCTGCTCAAAATATTACTCCGACACCCCCTATATATCTTTTTATCTTGGGGTTTATCCCAGTTCTCTTATGGTCAATTTGGGGAATTATTGAAGCTAGGAAAATTTCAGATGATCAGGTTTGGATAGCTTGTTTATGGATTATCCTTGAACTGATATTAATTTATCTTCCGACTTCACTGCAGCGAAGATTTAGCGTTGGTTTATATGTCCCTTTGGTTGCTTGTGCTGGGCTGGCTTTCCAAAGTCTTTCCGAAAAATTTCCAAAGCGCAAAAATAGTATCCGTTGGCTATTTAACTTGTCTATTGGATTGTCGTTGATAACAAATGGAGTAATTTTGACTTCAATGCTTAATCCAATCATTCACCATAATCCGGATTTATACTTGAGAAAAGATGAAGTGATGGCTTATCAATGGATGAGGGATAATATTGGAAAAGAGACTGTTGTAATCTCGGGTGAAGAAAGCGGGCTACTCATTCCTGCTTATGGCGGGCAACGAGTGATTTATGGACACCCATATGAAAGTCCGAATGCAAAAATACTCCAAAATACTCTTCTATCTTTCTATTCAGGGAAAATGGCATTGTCAGAACAAAGTCGAATCATTCAAGAATATCAAGTTGACTACATCCTATGGGGTTATCGAGAAAAAGCAGTTTCTTCATCTCCCCCCTCTATATTAAGTACAAACCAAGTCAAATTGATTTTTGATAATCCAGCCCTTTCTATTTTTAAAGTCCAAGCTATCCAGTAAGAAAATAGGTATGGTTAAAATCACCCCTGAAGAGAAAAAATGGATTTTTTATTTTGCAATAAGTATCGTAATCATCACGACGATCCCTTATTTTATTGCTTTCCAGACAGCTGTTAATAGCAGCCAAAATGGAAGCGGTTGGAAATTTTCTGGTTTTCTCTTTGGAATTGAAGATGGCAATAGCTATATTGCGAAAATGCGCCTGGGGTATATAGGTAATTGGTTATTTCGAAGTCCTTACACAGACATGAATCAAAGTGGATTTTTAGCATTTTTTCCATATTTATTATTAGGGAAGCTAGTGGGAAAACCAGCTCTCCATGAACAACTGTTAGTTTTGTTTCACCTTTTTCGGGTTATTAGTGATTTCGTGGTTATTTTAGCTACTTATCAATTAATCTCTATTTTTATTTCTTCAATCTATTGGCGTAGAATTGGACTAGTTATAGCTACGGTTGGGGGTGGATTAGGCTGGTTATCCTTGATCTATAATCCTGCTGTTCTCCCATTGGAGTTCTATTCTCCAGAGAGTTTTGGGTTTTTAGAAATCTATGGATTACCGCATTTGAGTTTAGGTCGGGCACTCATGTTCTGGGCTTTGATCACTTACCTCGAATTGTGGATAAGGCAGGATCATCAATCTAGATCCTTTTTGAAATTAAGCTTGCTTTGGTTTTGCGCAGGTTTAGCTCAACCATTATTGATTGGTTTAATTGGATTGATTATCGGATTGCATTGGTTGGTAGGGTGTATTGTTGAAAAATTCCACTTTCAAGATAATTCACCTTTTCATAATTATCGCTTGGTTTTTCCTCGAATATTAGCCGCAAGTTTATTGCCAGCTCTGTTCTTAATTTACAACATTATCAAGTTTTCTAGTGACCCTTACTTAGCCTATTGGAATCGACAAAATTATCTTCCATCACCGCAAGCGCGGGTATACCTTTTATCTTATGGCTTTTTTCTACCGTTTGCAATTTATGGAGGGATTAAAGTCTGGCAAAAAGATTCTTTAAAAGGTGGGTTACTGATTCCATGGCTGATAGTAGCTCCTTTCTTGATTTATATGCCTGTAGGGGTACAGAGAAGGATGATTGAAGGGGCTTGGATAGCCTTGATCATCTTGGTGACTTATGGTTTCACTCATATTATCGGAAAATATTCCCCAAGATATTGGCGGGTTTGGGTATCAATTGGATTGGGATTTACCATGGTATCTAGCTTAATCTTACTGGTGGGAGGGATTAAGTTAGCCATTAAACCAAGCTTGCCAGTATTTCTTCCAAATTCTATGGTAACCATGATGGAGACCTTGGATAATATTTCCGGAACAGGAAATCCAGTTGTTTTAGCTGCTTACGAGACGAGTAATGCCCTGCCTGCGTATGCTAATGTTCGGGTTATTATAGGCCACGGGCCAGAAAGTGCCGGAGGAGAGATTACCAAAAAGAAGGCAGAAGCGATTTACCAATCCAGCATATCCGATGGGGAGCGGTTACAATTCTTGAAAAATCATCAAGTTAGATTTGTTGTATGGGGGGAATTGGAACGAAAATTAGGTAACTGGAATCCAGCATCAGCTAATTACTTAAAGAAAATATCCCAGAGTGGAGACTATTTTATTTATGAAGTGGAAGAAACCCAGCCTCGCTATTGATTTTTGCGATGCAGCGATATTGATTGCTCCTTTGATCTTATTCTCACCTGTATTAGGTGGTGGTAAAGCGCTATTTTGGGGAACCACGATCTTGCAATTCATTCCTTGGCGTCATATTGCCGTCGAGATTCTCCGCCAAGGACAAATCCCATTGTGGAATCCTTACTCTGGTATGGGATCACCCTTACTAGCAAATTATCAATCTGCCTTAGTGTATCCATTGAATTGGATCATGATGCTGTTAGATTATCTAGGTGGAGCAGAGTGGTCAGCCGTCGGACAAGGATATTTTATTGTTGTTCACCTGGCACTGGCGGGATTGGGAATACGACGGTTCTTGAAATTGATGGGGGTTAATGAACTTGGGCAACTGGTGGGGGGGGTAGGTTATGCTTTAGGAGGTTATTTAGTCTCGCGTGTGAGCTTTCAATCTATTATTCTCAGTGCGGCTTGGATTCCTTGGATATTGTATTTTCTAACAAAATCAATAAATAATCCATCCAATAAAAAGGTGTTTGTTTGCCTATGTATTAGTTTAACATTCCAAGTCTTAGCTGGTCATGCCCAAACAACTTGGTATACGGTTTGGTTAGGGTTTGCCTGGGCTCTCTATCTTATTTTGCAGAGATCCAAACTATCCAACCAAATATCTCTTAATACATTTTTCAAATGCTTCATCCCGTGGGTGAGCGCAATATTGGTAGCAGGATTATTGAGTAGTATTCAAATCTTGCCCACATTGGAATATTTGCTTAACTCACAGAGGGCAGGTGGAGTAAACAGTGAGATCGGATTAACCTATTCCTTCTGGCCTTGGCGTTTTTTGACGATTTTGATGCCTAATCTATTTGGTAGCCCCGGGTTTGGTAATTATTGGGGGTATGCAAACTATTGGGAAGATGCGATCTATAGCGGCAGTGCGGCTCTACCTCTAGCGATTTATGCTCTTTTCATTTGGATTGGGAACCAGAGAAAGGGTAAAGAAAGTAAAAGCGAAAGCCCTCATCAACCAAATGGAATTGGGTTTTGGTGGGTAATGGTGGTTATTTCGCTTCTCCTTGCATTAGGAAAAAACCTTCCCTATTATGAATGGTTTTATAATCACAGTTCTCTATTACGGCTATTCCAAGCTCCGACTCGCATATCCATCATTGCTCAATTCGGTCTAGCTTTTTTGGCAGGGGCAGGGATAGACCTATGGACAAAACCGCTTGGTAAAAGATTATATTGGCTCCATTTATCCATTGCCGGTGGTTTTGCAATGGCAGTGACAGCATTAATATTTTATTCTTTTACCCAAGATTTTTTCCCCACCATTGTTCTATCGGTGATGATTTTTGGATTCCAATCAAGTGTTTTTGGGATTATCCTTTTAAAAATCCCGAATTACCAGGAAAACATCAATAATTCGAAAAAGTTAAATCTTTGGGGATTATTTGTGACTGCATTTTTTATGATAGATTTACTTGGTATGCAATGGGGTTTGAACCCAGGAATTAACCCAAAAATCTATGCACCACAAAACTCCGAGGTACTTGGATTCCAATTAGATTCAGGTAGAGGCATTTTAATGCCGGAAGATGAGTATCAATTGAAATTCAAAGATTATTTACGATTTGATACGTTTCATCCCCCTCTTGGTTGGGAAGGTTTCCGTTTCACCTGGCTACCAAATATGAATTTGTTAGAGCCAGTAAGTATGGTCAATAACTTTGACCCATTTGTTCCGAAATTTTTTGCAGATTGGATGGCAGCCATTGAGGATTCAGAAAAAAGGAACGACTCTTCACGATTACGAAAACTCATTGAGTTGAGCTCTGTGAATTGGATTGTTGAAAGGGGGGCGGCAGGGGAGGTTGTCATATCCCCATTTTCCGGATCGGAACAGGTTTGGTTTTCCAGTTGTTCAATTCTAGTGAATGATGAGGATGCGGTTATTGAGCAAATCTTAGCACCTAATTTTGACACAAGGAAGGTCGTTGTCCTTAATTCGAATGGACTAATGCCGCAAAACGATTGTGGGAATAAAAAAACGAACGCTGAAGTGAGTATCCAAACCCTCATAGAAACTCCGAACCAAATTGTGTTTGCGGTAAACTCGGATACGAGTGGTTGGCTAGTATTGAACGATACTCACTATCCTGGCTGGGTAGCAGAGGTAAATGGGAAGCGGACAAAACTTTATACTGCGAATGTTCTTTTTCGGGCTATTCCCTTGCAGTCTGGAGAGAGTGAGATCAAGTTTACCTATAGACCAAAATCCTTTTATATTGGGATGATCCTAAGTAGTGTAACTTTCGTTATTTTTTTGATATATGCTCTCTTAAAAATATACAATGCGCATAGTAAATAAATGGTTCGTTTCGATTGTCGGTTTAACCTGCTTGGCAGGAATTTTAGTCATTGTTTTAACTTTGTGGAGCTCAAGTTGGGATTTGAATAGTTTGATTCGAGTTGGAACGCGTTATTCGGAAGGGGATATACACGGTTCGGAAGGATATGACGGACAGTTCAATCTTTTTATCGCTCTGGATCCAAAACCAGATAGAGTAAGTACGAAACTCGATGTTCCGGCGTACCGCTACCAGAGGATCATCCTGCCATTGCTTGCGCGTTCGGTTGCATTCGGGGATCCTAAAATTATTCCTTGGGCGATAATATTATTACCTTTATTGGGGCAATTGATGGGAACGATTTTCGTTTATTTAATTATGAAATTTTATAATGTTCCAACAATTTATACCCTTGTTTATGGCTTAGGTGCTGGTTTTTTACTTTCCATCCGTCTAGCATTACCAGAACCGATTGCATTTGGGTTGGTTGCTGGAGCGCTTTATTTTTATCTGCTCAAGAAATATCCACTCAGTTATATATTCATGGCATGTGCATTCTTCACCAAAGAAGTGACCGTGATATTTGGAGGTGCATTGTTTTTATCCCTTTTGGCTAATCGAAAAATAAACCAAAGCCTTCTGTTATTTCTGATTGCGTTCTTACCATTTGGACTTTTTCAAATCTGGTTATATTGCACTTTCGGGGAATTTGGAATGGGATCAGGGGGAGCAATGGCAACGTCTTTTGAGGTTATTCCATTCATGGGGTTGATCCGGATAGCAAAATATAGTCTGGTTTATTTTCTCGCAATGGTGCTGACTTTTTTCCCATTAGTTATCCTGCCCTCTGTTTGGGGTGTGTTTGTCTCGATTAAAGAAATGCTCCAAAAGAATTGGGATCCAATTGGAATCGCTTTGCTTCTGAATAGCGTGGTGATGTTTTTTCTGCCTTTTTCGACTTATCGTGAGACGGGTGGAATTTTGCGTTTTTCCTGTGGTTTAACTCTGGCAGTATTATTATTCAGTGCCAAATTTCGCATGGAAAAAATTATCAAATACACTCCTTTTTGGATAGTTTATAATGTGTTTTTATTCAAAGGGATATAAGGGTAAAAGGAGCTATCAATGGAGATTAATGAGATCCAAACCGTTTCCAACCAAATATTGAACAATATCGAGAAAGTTATTGTTGGAAAACGCAAATCCATTCAGCTAGCTCTCATCAACTTATTATGCCAAGGTCATTTACTCATTGAGGACGTCCCTGGTGTGGGTAAAACAATGTTAGCACGCAGTCTTGCTAAATCCTTGGGATTAAATTTCCGAAGAATTCAGTTCACTCCGGATATGTTGCCCAGTGATATTACCGGGGTTTCAATTTATAACCAGGTCATGCGTGAATTTGAGTTCCGAGCAGGGCCTATTCATTCTCAAGTTGTCCTGGCGGATGAGATCAATCGGGCGACACCTAAAACCCAAGCAGCTCTCCTTGAAGCTATGGAGGAACGGCAAGTTACGGTGGATGGGGTTACCCATCCACTTCCTTCCCCTTTTTTGGTTTTGGCAACTCAAAACCCGATTGAATATGAAGGCACTTTTCCTTTACCTGAAGCTCAGTTGGATCGTTTTTTTATGCGGATTCAGCTTGGGTATCCAGCGTTTGAAGATGAGATGAGAATTCTGGATGATCAGAAAATGCGCCATCCTATCCTTGATCTGGAACAGGTGGTGGATTCTCAAGTGGTAGTCAACATGCAAGAGGGCATCAAACAAGTATTTGTTGCGGTACCGGTGAAAAGATATATTATCGGTTTGGTCAGACAAACTCGTGAAGAAAATGAGGTCTATTTAGGATCAAGCCCACGTGGAAGTTTGGCGCTCTATCGAGCTGGACAAGCAAAGGCTGCTATGGAAGGGCGCACCTTCGTTATTCCCGATGATATTAAATCTCTAGCACCGGCGGTATTAGGCCATCGCATTATTCTTTCTCCCACTGGAAGGCTGCATGATATGACTCAGATGGATGTGATCCAACAGGTTTTAGAGCGCGTAGCAGTCCCGGGTGGTGATCCTTTGAGTTGGAGTCCATGAACCGCTCACAGAAAGTGGTGATATTCCTTTTCGTGGCTAGCTTTTTAGGGGGTGTTATTAGCGGGGCATCCTTTTATTATCATTTAGCTTATTTTTGGGGTGGATTATTTCTTTTCGCCTGGATACATTCTCGTTTGGTGTTGCAGGGATTAGATTTAAACCGAATAAGCCGCATCCATCGTTCTCAAGTGGGATTAAATTTAGAGGAGAGATTTGAACTTATCAACCATTCTAGAATACCTCATTTATGGGTAGCTATTAAGAATGATTCACCCTTACCTGACAGTAAAGGATCAAAAGTGATCGGTTTGATTAAGGGAAATGAAACGCGTTCTTACTTAGTCAGAACACGCTTAATTCAAAGGGGATTATTTCCGCTGGGAGATACGATATTATCATCGGGGGATATATTTGGGTTATTTCAGGTACAAAGACGACTCCCTGCCCGAGATTCCATATTGGTATTCCCTATGACAGTGGACATTCGCGATTTTCCTTCCCCAGCTGGGACTTTACCAGGAGGGGAAGCTATGCGGCGCAGGACACAGCAAATCACTGCTAATGCCGCTGGGGTGCGGGATTACTTGCCTGGTGATCCATTCAACCGCATCCATTGGCTTAGCTCTGCCCGACAAAACCGTTTGATTGTCAAAGAGTTCGAGCTTGACCCATTAGCTGAAGTTTGGATGATCTTTGATGCAGACAAGCAGCTCCATCGTGGTGAAGCTAGGATACAGGTACAACTCAATCCCAGGGAGCTTTGGAAGAGGAGAGTCAATATTCCGATGCCGTCCTCCTCATTTGAGGTCCAAGTCGTTGCCTGTGCCTCATTGATCAAGTATTTTCTCGAGAAAAAACGATCGGTCGGTTTTATTGCCCGCGATCGAAATCTACACCTCTTTTCAGCGGAAAAAGGGTCACGTCAGTTTATCAAAATTATGGAAAGCCTGGCTATTATTGAACCTGAGGGTAGCTTGCCGATCCAAAATCTTGTTGAAAACCAAGCAAAGTTTATCCCGACTGGCAGCACCGTTATCCTATTGAGCCCTGCAACTTATGAATCCATTCTTCAAACGACCTATATTCTGGGACGGAGAGGATATCATCCTTTAGTGATCCGGATTGCAGCCGAAACTTATGATCCTGACGCTCAGCTTCCAATTGGCTTGTCCCCTGAGCAAAACTTCAATTTTCCCGTCTATATCATTCACAAAGGAGATGAACTTACTCAAGTTCTACGTAAATCCGTTTATTGATTTTGCCTTTGCTTTTATAATCCACAACTCGGATATGTCCGATTTCATTCGTATTACCAACATGAGTTCCGCCATCTGCTTGTAAATCCAAACCAACAATCTCAACCGTTCGAACAAATTCGATCCCCTCGGGAAGGAGATTTATTTTCGTGCGAATCAAATCGGGAATTTGAAAAGCTTCAGCGCGAGGGAGGATTTTGACTCGAATGGGATGTGCTTTTTCAACCTCAATATTGATCGCTTCTTCGATTGTGGATACCAGGTCTTTATGCATTGTCTCGAACTCGAAATCCATCCGACCCTTTAACGGGTCCATATCTCCCCCCGTAACCGTTGCACCATAATCACGAAAGACTACACCGCAGAGAACGTGCATGGCTGAATGGGTGCGCATCAATTGGTAACGCCTTTCCCAATCTAATCTACATTCAACTTGTGTCCCAACAGTCGGAAGTTGAATATCAGTTGGTAAAAATAACAAGACATCATCCTGAAATTTTTTTATTTTTAATAACTCACATGTTTGATTATTCCATTTTAGAGTACCAAAATCAGGTGGCTGCCCGCCACCTCCAGGATAGAAAACAGTCTGATCAACCACGATGGCATGTTCTTCTGGCAAAACATTAATAACCGAAGCGATATTTGATTTGAGATAACTATTGGTTTGATACAGGAATTGAGTCATGGATTCCTCCTGAAGAATAAATATTTATTACTGGTTTATGGCAACAGAATTATACTCGATACAGCAAGAGATGGATGGATAGGGGTCGCACTCAGGGATTGGGTGAGGGATCGTCCACG
>DHFN01000121.1 GCA_002402275.1 Anaerolineales bacterium UBA4823 | reverse complement strand
CGCCAGATGGCAATGGTCTGCCAAAATGCAGTCCCGGAGATATCCACAAGGGCAGCTGGTAATAAGGGGCGGAGAACCCCATAGAGGGTCAGGAACGGAAAATGCAGCCAGGCAGGGAGAGATTCCAGGATACTTTGCATCCAGCCCGAATCTAAAATGCTCGTGCGGGCTTGCATTCCGGCTGAAATTTTAAACCACCAAGCTGCCACACTGAACACATTCCGTTTGCTTTGAGGTGCATATCCCTGCCAGGCAACCCAAACTCCGGCTAAGACTAAGACCGCGGTGGCAGCAACTGCAATCCATAATTGCTTTTTACGAAATAGAGTCTGGTCTCCGCCAAATAATCCAACCACAACCAGGGAAGCTAGTAATAGACCACTCGCAGGAGGTGAGAAGGGCCAGGTGAGGATTAATGCAGCCAATGAAATCAGTGCGCTTTGCCAGCTATGCTCATTCAACAATCGTATCAAACCATAAAACGAGAGACAAATTAACGGGATCAAGAAGGCTTCCCGCATTTGGGAGCTGCCCAGGAGAACCGCTTCAGGATACAACGCCATCCCCCAGGCGGCGATCTTTGCCGCATTGATTCCAAAAGCACGTTTGGTGAACGCCCAGGTAAAAATCACCGCCAGGGCAGAGATAGAGGCTGTCAGGACAATCATCAATAATGGATGATGGCTGGCTCCATCAAAGATGCGATAATAAGCACTGGAGAGGAAGAGCAGTCCGCCATATTGGTCTACTTTACGATAGGAACGTACTGTCAACAAATTCGTGAGGGGCAGGGAAGAACTGCCGACCCGCCAGGCGGTGCGGTCGCGGTTATAGGCATCGGCAAAGATATAGCCATTTCGTTCCGCCATTGTCCCATAACCGGCTGTTGGTAGAACAGCAAACCAGACCGCGCCGAGGGCAAGCCGCAGAAAAAAAGCACCCAGGGTAAGCTGGGCAAGCCAGGCAGGCGCGGTTTCCTTGTGGATCATGCGCCAGCCTAGCCAGAGAAACACCCCAGCCAGAAGGGTTGCACCAAAGTAATTCGACCAGTCGGTCAAATTCAAGCTGCGATTGGAGCAGGCTGCCAGGGCAACTGAAATCACTGCCGCGCTGAGCAATCCCCCGCCAAGCCAAAGAATGAGTCGTTTGATTGAGATGCGCTTCATAAAGCCCAAAAAGTATACCACTAACAGCGGGTTCGGAGCGCTATAAACAACCAAGCCGGTTTATACAACCCTTGGTCTTATAAGCTGGAAATTTTATGTCTAACCAGAAACCGCCTGGCAGATCAGGGATTCTTTAGCAAGAGAGGCAGATAAAGGCGGTAAATTACAACTTCCACTGCACCGATGTCACAACCTATACCGGATGGGCGAACGACCCCGCGTTGATCAGTTGCTGGACAGCCTTCAAGGTTGCCGGAATCGATGACCGGCGAGAGGAACTGTGGCAGATGGGTTAGAGTGTAACCACCGTTATCCTGAAGGAGAGATAATAACGGATCCTCTCCGATGATGTTGCCATTCTCATCGTTTTGGAGGTCACAAGCGCTGCCACTATCTTGAACTAAAGTATGAGAGGCGGTCACGGAGCCATCTTGGTTGACACATGCACCGGCAATGAGGGCATTTTTCAGGGTAATACCCCCTTCCAGGTTATAGATTCCAGAACCTGCCGGGGCGTTATTTTCAGCAAGGGTGATGTTGGTGAGGGTAGGACTGCTGGCGTAAATATAGAGAGCGCCCCCAGAATCACTGGCAGAATTCCCCGAAAAGGTGCTATTGACCAGGGTGAAGTTGCTGTTTAGATCGTTTTCCATCCCGCCGCCATAGACGGCGGAATTTCCCGAAAAAGTCACTCTCTCCAGCTTCGGACTGCTGCCATTATAGGTGTACATCCCGCCGCCAGCCGTGTAGGCTTTGTTTTCGGAAATTGTGATTTCGGTAAGATTAGGACTGCTGTTCTCGCAATACACACCGCCGCCATAATTCGCCTCGTTCTGGTTAATCATTAGGTAGTGCAAGGTCGGATTGCCATTAAGGATAAAAATACCACCGCCCAGGCTGTTATTAGAGCTACCGTTGGCAGCTCCAGCGGTGATGCTAAAGCCATCCAGCACAGCGCTGCTCAATGTCCCGAAGGCGTTGACTACATGGTAAGCCTTGTTTTCCGGATCGTCATCCTGCTGGAGATCCCCACTCAAGATGGTCAAATTAACCTGAGGAGCGCGCTGTTCAAGCGAAGATTCCAAGCCAGTAAAGCCGCCATATACGTCGACTCCGTTTTTCAAGGAAAATGTTGCAAACCGGTCATCGGTATTGGCAGAATCGATTTCATCCGGATAATAAGTGCCGGCAGCCACCCAAATCTGCTGCCCGATTTGAGCCTGAGATAGTGCTTTCTGAAGGGTCTTGAACGCGCTCGCCCAAGAGATTCCAGTGTTGGAATCACTTCCGCCAGGACTGACATAATAAATTGATGGGGAGGCGTTCGCGAACTGCCAATGAGTGCCTGGTAGAAGGGTAAAGGCTAGGATGGTTAGAAGAGATAATCCTAAGGATGATAAAAATCTTCGCATCAGCGAGCCTCCATTAAAAATGGGTCATGGCATAGCTAGAAGGGCTTGGGAAATCCCAAGCCCTTTTTTAAGAATCAATAGAATTTATTCGGAGCAGTGTCCCGGTCCAATGGCACCGTTGTTATATTGGTCTAGAAGGGAAGCAGCAGCTTGAGCTTGATCGCGAACTGCTTTGGGAAGCTTGCTGGTTGGTAGATAAGTGTCAAAGAAGGTTTCAGCGTAGGTTAAGGCATTGGCCACTTCTGGAGTGGGCGGGGCACCATTAAGGGCATTCAACTTTGCTGCCATATATTGATGGGCAAGAATGAAGTACACATTGCCACCGGCGGGCGGGGTCCAGAACACCTGGTACCAGCTTTTTAGGCTCTGGAAGAATAGCGAGTTCTCACCAATCAACGCCCAGGTATCATCATATGGTGCTGGTCCATAGCTAGAGTGGGTTTTCCAATACCCCTGAGTGAGAGTGCAGCCACCGCAAGGGACATTCACAGGAATCTTAACGGAATCGCTGCCTTTTAAATTCTCTCCAACCCTTAAATCAGCCGTGTTTTCGACCTCATACTCACCGCAGGTTGCATAAGGACCTACCCCGCGTGCGTAAGTGAAGGTCTTGGGTAAATCTTTATAGCAGACTTTGCCTAAAGAACCTGCATATGTGTCGGTAACCTCTACGCATTGATCTACTTCAGTGGTTGGATCTCCAAATATGACATCAGCTTTACCGGTGAAATCGGTGGTTCCAGAAGGCTGGTTCTGCAAAGTGGCACTGGCTGTATTTGTGCGAGGATCTGCGTTCGGCAGCAGGTTGGATTTATAGTTACATGTAAGCGTGTCGCCGGCTGTTAGAGTGTAAGGGAAGTCCACACCACAGGCAACCTCTGCTTGTATATCCTGTGGATCTGCTGAAATCAAATCAGAGACATCCGTCAGGACAGCATCTATGGGCGCTGGGTTTTTAACCAATATCGTTCCGGCAACCGCCCAATCGCTGTCGCTATAAACTGCCTCCAGTTTCAGAGAGTAAGTCACTGTAAACTGCTGCCCGACGGACAGGGTCAATTCAGATGGTTCTGCTTCTTTATCAATGCTCCAGTTATAGGTGCGTGTATAGGATGGGGCTGCATCTTTGCTGACTTGGAGTTCGTAACAATTAACGGCCACAAAGGCAGAGTCGGATTGTTTAGTTTCTCGGATGGTAGCAGTGTTTTCTTTTGTTCCTTCATCACCGTCACATGAAAATGTTTTGGCATAAGAGACGGAACCGCCAGTGCTAAACATCAAGGAGCCGCCGTTGGTGTCATCAACATTAATTTGATCGTTGACGAGGATAGGTGTATTAATAAAAGTTGTTGTATTGCTTGGGCTAGGACCAAAAGGGACACCAAGGTGCCCGGAGTGATTGGTGATGGTGATATTGGCGGTGACTTTGTAGGTGCCTCCGGCATGCGGTTGTGGATATGCACCCTCAATAATTGGGATTTCAACCCGGTAATTATAACAACCGGGTTCTGCTGGATCTAATACTGGGTTGTTGCTGACATCTACTGATGCGCTTGCCAAGAAATCATTAGGTGCTTCGTAACCGTTTTGTAGGACAGCAGTAATGGCTAGGTTCTCGGTAGCCACTGCACCGCCGTTCGTCACACAGACCTGACCATCCACCCAGGCTGCTTGGGTGCCGGAATCTTTCGCTAAGGTAACTGTGTAGGTCACGACACTGCTATCCCCTCTGAACATATCGAGAGTAGCGGGGGTGACAGATTTATCTATCGTCCAGCCATAGGTGATTGTCCAGTGGGATGCCGCCTCGATAGTAGCCGATAGGGTAGTGCCAGCTTGCCCGTCTAAAGTTCCAGCAGGTAAAGCAGCATTTATCACGGTAGATACAGTCTGGGTTGGGCGGGGACGCACCCGGATGCTTTCCGTCCGCCATAGGCGGGGTGGTTTGGGAGCAGCGGCAGCCGGGACAGCAGAAACCAGCAGAAAGGCAAATACCGCTGTGATGGTTAATAGACTTAAAAGAACTTTGTTTTTCATACTTGTACCTCCTCAAAAACTAAAAAATAACCAGATTATATGGAAACAGTTTTTTGGCTCTTGTTCGAAGAGCCTGCCATTTTACTAATATTTACCTCCTACTCTATTCCCAACTCGAACAGATACCGAATTAATGGATAATGGTTTACCCTTGGGGTAATAAATTTTGTTGATGGGGAGGGTAAATTTAACTTGTTCTTAATATATAAAACGCTTTATAGCGCAAAAAATTACACGTCACGGTCTATCAGACGGGTGATTTTTTCAAGCAATAGCATAATGACCAGCTTGGGAAATTTTTAGACGAAACAACCTATAAAAAGATAGAGAGAATGGATCTCCAAGCCATTCGGTTGAAAAAACCTGAGGGTTTTGTTAGGCTAGGAAGGGGGGAATGGCAGTAGCTTGCGAGCGCGTTCTTCCCAGGTGTACAGCTCTGCTGTCAAGCGGGCGCTTTGCCCCAGGGATAGACATTTTTGGGGAGCTTCTATTAACCTGACCAGGGCACTCTGCCAGGCTTCGAGATCCTTTGGGGGTAACAGAATGGAATTCTCCTCGTTTAAAATCTCTCGAAACACTTGTAGATCACTGGCTAAAATGGGACGTCCGCTTGCCAGATATTCGAACAGCTTCAGCGGGCTGAGGAAGTTGGCGATATCGCCGCCGGA
Source organism: Anaerolineales bacterium UBA4823 (assembly GCA_002402275.1). Lineage (GTDB taxonomy): Bacteria > Chloroflexota > Anaerolineae > Anaerolineales > UBA4823 > UBA4823. Next base: position 15,288 of record DHFN01000121.1, on the reverse strand, counting down.
TGAGCCAGCGACATGCTCTTGATAAGGCATCAGCAGAACGTCGCAAGCCATCTGATAGAGAGGCAGGATGGCATTGGGGATAAAGCCGCCCAGCCGGATATTTTGAATTTGCTGCCGGGACAGGGAGGTCTGGAGGTTCTCAAGATCAGGATCTTCCCCGCCGATGAGTAGGAAGAGGACCTCTGGAAATCGCAGCGCTAATTGTTGAATCAATTCTATTCCCCGCCCGGGATACAAGTGACCAGTATATCCAGCGATGAATTGATCGGTGAGAGAGCATCCTTGTTCTTTTAGTTTTTGACGGGCTTGAGCCGTAGTAAGCCAGGGTGAAAAGCGCTCCAAATCAACGCCATCGGGAGCAACGATGAGAAATGGGTGACCTTCTCCATGCCCCGAAGAGGTTTTTAACTGCGGATAAATTGGAATAAGAGCTCCAGCAAGCGCCTGGCTAATCACGACCAAGCGGCAAGCTCCTTTTCCAGCCAGAAAAATTCTCCCTAATTCTTTCGCCTTACCTTGTGGTAGGTCATGCATCTCAAAAATAGTCTTCATTCCGATTAAGCTGGAAAGGGCAGCTGCCTGAGGAAGGCGGGTGTAGATGAGGTCAGCGTGCCAGGCACGGGCATTCAAGACCGCTCGGAGCGCAAAATCGTAGCGTTTTAAGCTTGGGTTTGAAGTGAGCCAGGCAATTTCGAAAGGAGTGGATAAACCATAGTGATGGGCGAAAGATTGCCAACCTTCACCCCCACCCTTACCCTCCCCCCTGGCGGGGGAGGATTGAGGTGGGGGGGACGTTAGAATTTCACCCCCTCCTTTACCTTCCCATTCTTCCTCCCCCCTGACGGGGGAGGACTGAGGTGGGGGGGACGTTAGAAACTCACCCCCTCCCTTACCCTCCCCCCTCAAGGGGGAGGGCTGCCCTTCTCCCCCCCTCGCGGGGGAGAATTGAGGTGGGGGGGACGTTAGAATTTCACCCCCTCCCTTCCCCTCCCCCCTCAAGGGGGAGGGAAGAGAGGGAGCAATAAGGAGTACTTCGTGCCCTAAACGAGCAAAAGCCTGTGCCATCTTCGCGGTTTGGATGGTATTTGCCCGCCGAGCAGGCATAGCCGAAGGGGCAATAATGGCAATTCTCATCGCTTTAATAGCTCCTGATAAACTTGCAAATACTCACCAGCACAGCGTTGCCAAGTGAGAGATTCAGCATAGTCACGGTTAGCACGTCCCATACGGATATTTAAATCTGGATCAGTGAGCAATCGCAAACTGGCTTGCACCATAGATTCGATATCATTCGGCTCAAGAATGAAGCCGGTTTCTCCGTCCCGAATTGCATCACTCACCCCTCCGCTGCGGCTGGCAATCACCGGAATTCCATAAGCACCCGCTTCCAGATAAACCAGCCCAAACCCCTCAAAATGCCAGCGTTCCTTTCCGGATCCCTCTTGGGGTGTCAGGATGAAAAGGGAGGTTTGGCGGTATTGCTCTGCTAATTCAGCGTCCGAGACCGCGTTATAAAAAGTGACATTCTTTATTGAATGTTGCTGAATATAACTTCTTAACTGCTGGGTGTAGGCGTTATCAGGAAATTTCCCCACGATGTGATATTGGATTTGCGGAATAACTGCCTGTAAGCGGGCAAAAACCTGGAGGCTGATGTGCTGCCCTTTGCGCGGCTTCACATCTCCCACACTCAGCAGGATCGGCGTTTCAGGGAGTTGTCTTTTCAGTACTTGTTGGCGGGGAACCCGCTGGACAAAGTCGGTGCCGTTTAAGATTGGTTTGATGGGGATTTGCTGCAAAGAGCGAGCAAAATAGTGCTGGATGCGCTCAGCAGTCCCATGTGAGACTGGGCAGATCATCGCTGCCTTCTTTAAAACAGCTTGATAAGCCAGACGATCTAAGAAAGCCGCATAAGCCATGATCCCGTAAGTGCCGTGTGCCGTGAGGACATGCGGAGAGTTCATCTGACACGCCAGCCAATGCCCAACCAAGCCGGTCGGATAAGCTTCCAAGGAATGGATCAGATCAAGGGAAATTTTCAGCCGTCGTATTGCCCGATATGCTGTCCACAACTTCCCCCAATTGGCAGGATTGTTCAAAAAATATTCCTGCGTAGCGGGTAAAGGGAGAATGGGTAATTGCGGAAAAGCTTCCTGTGCCAAAGACTTCTCCTGAGAAGGGACAAATAGAATCGGCTGAACTATTGGCTGCAAAGCAGTAATCAAAGCCAGCGCGTGGGTTCGCCAGCCCGAGGGTTTTTGCATAGAAGGTATTACAAAGCCAACTTTCATGGCGTGACCTCTTTTGGGCTGAACTGCTGACGTTGTTGTAACGTGAGATAAAATACAACCACCGATACACTCACCCCTAAAATATATGAACCCGCTAATAAACCGGCATTTGCCAAATAGCCAAATTTAGGCACCAACCAAAAGATCCCGGCAATTTTAAGCATCGCTAAGACGAAATTAACCTGAGCTGGAAATTCCGGGCGACCAATAGCCAGCAACCCAACCCGCTGCCAGTAAAACGTGTTGGCGACCAAAAAACCAGCCAGCAGGATCAATAATGCAGGATAGGCTGGCAGATACTGGGAGGTATACAACCAGGTTATAATCGGTTTCCCTAGAAGCCATAATCCCAAAGTAGCCACAAGTGAGTATCCTCCAGCGAGGAAAGAACCCTGTTTGAGCAATTTTCTTACATTCCCCCAATCTTTCTTGACCATCGCCCGGGTTAATTCGGTATAAGTGGTTTGGGGTAATGGACTAATCGGCATTTGGACGAGATTGGACAAGGATAACGCCAATTTATAATAGCCGGTTTCGACCGGATTGCGCAATAAAGAAATCCAAAGCAATTCACTGTCTTTATTGATCAAACTTAAAGAAGAGCTGATATTGGTGCTGATGGCAAAATGCAGCAGTTCACGCCATTCCGAATCGAGCAATTTCAGAGGATTTTTCCACCATCCCTCCCCCCAGCGCTGAGCTGCCTCACGCAGGGCTGCATAGGTGTACCCCAAAGCGCCAAAGGTTTTTCCGAATATATAAGCCAGCAAGACCCCTGGTAGTCCACTCTTTATCCAATAAGCCACCCCAATAAAAATCAGGGTGATCAGGCTTTGGGCTACTTGTAGCCAAGCCATCCGCCGAAAACGGTCGGTGATTTGTAAAAGCCCAGTCGAGGATTCACTGATCAGATTGGCTAGGGCAATTGCACCGTACCAGCCAAACCAAATCGAAGTATGAGGGTCTTTAGCCAGATAGCGCGCCCCTAAAGGGGCTAACAACCAAATAAGACCAAATGCAATCATGGAGGCGCCCATTTCGGTTAAAGCAGCTGCCTTGAATACCGTGGCTGCTTTTTGTGGTTCCTCCTTTTCGGTATGTAATCCTACATAGCGTACGACCAACTCACTCATCCGAAAAGAAACAAAACGGTTAATCACACTGGTAAAAACGGTTATTGCTCCGAGAATGCCGAATAGAGCTACTCCTAACATGCGGGCTGTGATGATGCCTTGCACCATGCTAATTAAGGCGGAAATCCCTGTGGCACTAAATAAATAGCCCGAGTTTTTTAATACCCGTTGGAGGATTGGATTATTGGACAAAAATTGGCGTAAGCTGGCAGGCATTTGGCGGATTCATTCTCAGGTGGTATTCACCTGGCTTGCCCAAGGACGTTCGCGGATATACCAATTCACCAAGTTTTGTACGCCTTCGTCTAATTTAACCGCTGGCTGCCATCCTAAAAGCTCGTGGGCTTTAGTGACATCTGCCCAATTTGCACTCATATCTGCCGGGTGGGCTGGGAGGTACTCGACTTGGGCTTTTTGACCGGTCAGCTTTTCAAGCAAAGCCAGCAATTGATTAATGCTCATCACCTCATGACCACCCAAATTGATGATTTCGTATCCCAGCGGTTTGAGCGCTGCCAATGTGCCCCGGGCAATATCGTCCAAATAGGTAAATCCGCGGGTTTGTTCACCATCACCAAAAACACGCACCGTTTTCCCCTCCATTAAACCTTGTACAAAACGAAACATGACCATATCTGGACGACCAGCCGGTCCATAAACAGTAAAATAGCGTAAGATGCTGACATCCAAATGATACAACTCATGGTATGAGTGACAGAGCACCTCGGCTGCTTTTTTGCTGGCTGCATACGGCTGAAGCGGATAATCACTGGCAGCACTTTCAGGAGTGGGCAATGGCGCATTCCTGCCATAAACACTCGAGGTGGACGCTAAGATAAATTTCTGCACCCCTGTCTGACGGCAAGCTTCCAATAGATTGAGGGTACCGGTTAGATTGGTTTGATAATAAATCCACGGGTCGGTGAGAGATTGGCGTACACCCGCCCGAGCAGCCAGGTTGATCACTGCCTGCCACCCCTCTGAAGGCATTTGAGAGAAGATTTTCAGGACCTGATATTGCTCACCTATGTCCATGCGCAAGAAGGAAAATCCCGGGTTTTGTTGCAGTCTCTTCAAGCGGTATTCTTTTAGTCTCACATCATAGGCATCATTAAGATTATCAATTCCTAATACCGTATGACCCTGTTCTAATAACATTTCGGTGACGCGGCCGGCGATAAAGCCAGCGCAACCCGTAACGAGATAATGAGCCATTAGATACTCACCACTTTGGAATTATGGCGTCCTTTATTCCCAATTGCATGGCGGGTGTCAACAATCAGCCGGGCGTTTTGGAGGATGGCATCATAATCATAACATTGATGATTGGTGACGATCACGACACAATCAGAACTTAGAATCGCCTGATTGAGATCAAGTACAGAGCTGTAATCCAATCCCTCATGCTGAAGGTGGGGAACATAAGGATCATGGTAACTGACAATGGCTCCTTTTTGATGCAGCAAACCCATTACATCGAGAGCTGGAGATTCGCGTAAATCATCAATGTCAGGTTTATAGGCTGCCCCCAACACTAAAACTTGACTGCCCTTGAGCGGTTTACTTTGTTGATTGAGCGCATCCTGCACTTTGCCCACCACATAACGAGGCATGTTGGTATTGATCTCGGAGGCTAATTCGATGAAGCGGGCAGTGTAATTTAATGCCCGCAGTTTCCAGGAAAGATACAGCGGATCAATCGGAATGCAATGTCCGCCCAATCCTGGTCCGGGGGTGAATTTCATGAAACCAAAGGGTTTGGTTGCGGCAGCATCAATCACCTCCCAGACGTCAATCCCTAGTCGATCGCACATAATTGCCATTTCGTTCACCATGCCGATGTTGACCATCCGGAAGGTGTTTTCCAATAATTTAGCCATTTCGGCAACTTCAGCAGAGGATACTGGAACAACCGTTTGCAGCGCTTGTTTATACCAGCTCGAGGCAACCTCTGTACAGGTTTGGGTTATTCCACCCACCACTTTAGGAGTGTTATGAGTTGTCCAATCCTTGCGTCCTGGGTCTACCCTTTCCGGAGAAAATGCCAGGAAAAAATTCTCGCCCGCATGCAGGTTATCATTTTGACTCAAACGAGGAAGCAGGAGTTCGCGGGTGGTGCCTGGATAGGTAGTGGATTCAAGGACAATCACCATGCCAGGGTGGATATATTGAGCCAGTTTATCGGTTGCATCAATGATAAACGATAAATCAGGATCACCGGTTTTCCGTAATGGTGTAGGCACACAAATACTGATTGCATCCATCTCTTGCAAGACTGAAAATTCGGTGGTGGCAGTCAATTTTCCATTGGAAGTTAGTCTATCAATCGTTTCAGCGGGAACATCTTTTATGTGGCTTTGATGATTTAAGATAGTTTGCACTTTCCTGGGGTCAGGTTCAACACCGGTAACTTTAAAACCAGCCTCAGCAAAAACCACTGCCAAAGGTAAACCCACGTAACCTAATCCGAGGATAGCTACCCGAGCAGTTTTGTTGTTGATTTTTTCCAATAATTGTTCTTTTACTGTGGACATGATGACCTCAAAAGAGACTAAGTTGTGAAGCAGATTGAGCAGAATCGGTTGGGGAAGCCGGCAGGTTTTCTTCAACTACTTTCGGTGTTTTAGACAATAAGTCGGGCAATCGCAAAAAATCTGCTTCGATGATCGGTTTTAGAGAACCTTGATGGAGGGCAGCTGCAGGATGATACATCGGCACAATGATGCGACCTTTAACCCGCAATGCCTGTCCGTGGATGTCACTAATTTTACTGTGGGGGACATACAAACTCATTGAATATCTTCCCAAAGTAATGATGACTTTAGGGTTAATCAATTGGATTTGACGCTCAAGGAATTGTTTGGTGCAGAGTTCCACTTCCTCGGGCTTCGGATCTCGATTGCCAGGAGGGCGGCATTTCACCACATTGGTGATGAAAACCTGTTCCCGTTTCATCCCGATTTTTTCCAGCAAATCTTCGAGGAATTTACCGGCTGCCCCAACGAAAGGTCTGCCTTGCTCATTTTCGTAAAAACCTGGTCCTTCCCCGATGAACATAATGGTTGCGTTATATGGACCCTCGCCTGGAACTGCATTTTTGCGTGAATAATGCAGCTCGCACAGTTGACATTGAGCTACTTCTCCTTCAATTTGTTTGAGCTCTTCTATAATACTCAATCTTACCTCCTCGTGATATTCTGATTCATTTCTTTTTCTATTTTTTTCAGTGCTTGTTCATTGATTTCGGGCAAGGTCATGATCAGAGCATCTTCATGATTATCTTGATAATATGCTTTTCGCTCCCCCACTATTTGAAATCCAAAACGCTGGTAAAGAGTTAGCGCACTCGCATTATGAGCACGTACTTCGAGGGTCGCGGTCTTCATTCCCGCCTTAAAAGCAGCCTTCAGAGCGTTGATCAACATTCGGCTAGCAATCCCTATCTCACGATAATCAGGATGGACTGCCAAAGTGGCAATATGGGCCTCGTCAACCACTAACCACACCACCATTACTCCTACCACTTGCTCAGAACCGTCTGAAAGTTGGATTTCGGCTACCCAGCATTGCGAATGGTCGTTCTCGATAAGTTCATAGCGGAATGAGCTAGAAGGCCAGGGTAACGTGAAAGATAGGCGGTCTATTTCCTGGACTGCTGGCAAGTCCTCCATTAACATAGGGCGGATGTTCATTGTAAAATCGTGAGGATAGATTGCCATGCTAGATCGAAATAGGATCATTATAATGTAAATAAATCGGGCTTAACCTGATTGGATCGTCAAATTTTCCTTGCTGCCAACGCTGCCAAGCCAGAGCTGCCAACTGTGCCGGACGCCGAACGCATTGTGGGGGACTGGCAAGCATCACGAACGGATTCCCAGCCAGAATCTGCCGTTCTTCAGGGTTCAGCTCACCGCAAATCCAGGTTCTATCAGTTATTTTGTCCAGGATCTCCTGAATTGGATGGACTTCATAATCTCCTTTGGCAATCCTACCTTGAGACTGCAAAGAATACTCGCGCATTGCCAAGCGAGTCCGTCCAGCCCGTAAAAGGCAAAGCAGGTTTGTTTCCTGTTTCGGTTGACTAGCTGCCAAGATATCTAAAGTGGGTATCCCAATTATAGGGATATGAAGAGCCAGTGCCATCCCTTTGGCTAAGGCAAGTCCAATTCTTAGACCCGTGAATGAACCCGGTCCAATCGCTACAGCTAGGGCACATAAATGCTCTTTCTGAATTTGGCTGCGCAGCAAGGCTTGTTCGACCATGGGCGCCAATTCGACCGTATGGTAATCCTGACTTAGCCAGGTGTGTTCACAGTGAACTTGAGCATTATCCATCAATGCAATTCCAATTGCATGGGTGGAAGTGTCTAAGGCAAGGATGGTTGGAGCAAAACCACGCATTAGCTTACCCCATAGATTTGATGGCGTAATTCGTTCAAGAGCAATAAATACCGTTCACCGCTAGCATGAAAAAGCATATCCCTTTGATCTTCAGCCACCCAATGCATATTGATCCAAAAGTTTTCTTTTGGAAGAATGGTTCGAATGCGATCTGCCCATTCGATCACCACCACAGAGCTTTCCAACATCCCGAAGATATCCAGGTCTTCTGCTTCAGCTGCATTGGCAAGTCGGTAAGCATCAACGTGATAAAGGCGCTGTCCTTGTGGATGTTGATAAACATTCACTAACACAAAAGAGGGGCTAGTAACCAGATCGGGCGAACCCCACCCAGAGACAATGCCTTGCACCAGGGTGGTTTTTCCGCTGCCCAATTCACCTTCCAAGCCAATTAAATCGCCCACTTGGAGCATTAATCCCAAACGAACCCCTAAACGGCGGGTTTGATCGGCGTGACGACTAATAAATTCCATGGATTGATTATCGAAAATGGGCATATCAAGTAGATTATATGCGCGAAAGGGAATCCTATGCAAGAGATGCAAGATTTTAATATCATGAAACGCAAGCAAGCATGCTGACTCCAGAACATTTGGAGTGAAATTATCCCAAAAGTCATAATTGTTTTATCGAACGAAGCGAGATATCTTAACTCCAATGAAAAGACCCCTTGTTTCTCCCGGGTTGATAACCCTTCTTTTGGGATAATCTCGTGCCACAAGCAAGCTTGCTGACTCCAGAACTTTTGGAGTCAGCAAATTCCACAAATAAGATAGAATATCTTTATGAGCAAATGTCATTCCACTCGGTTTGATCAAATAAAGCCTCAACTAGCAACAATGAAGTCCTCCCAGATCAAGAATTTATTCCGATTCCTCCCTCAAATTTTGATCACATTAGTTACATTATTCTGGCTTCTGACCGCTTGTAACCCTCCACTTGATTATTTACAGGTGTCTGGCGGGGTTTTATTTCAAGATGATTTTTCTCACCCCATTGCAAACTGGAAACAAGCAAACTCTCCTCAAGCAGCGAGTGAGTATCGAGATGACTCCTATATTCTGTCTATCCAGCAACCCTATTTACGGGCAGTCAGCCATCCTGGGCTTAACTTCTCTAACGTTCAAATTGAGGTGGATGCCCATCCCTTAAGTGGTTCCGCCCAAAACTTATATGGCATCATTTGCCGCTATCAAAATGATAAAAACTATTACGCATTGATGATTTCTAGCGATAGCTATTACGGTATTTTTGCCAACGTAGAAGGTAAATTCGGACTAATTGGAGTAGAATTAATGTCAGTCAGCAATATTATTCATCCAATGCCGGACCTTAACCATTTAAGTGCAAAGTGTAGTGGAGATCAGCTTTCACTTGCTGTGAATGGGGTTCCACTAACTACTCAAAGGGATAATCATTTTTATCAAGGAGATATTGGATTGCTGGCAGGTACATTGGAAGAGGCTAGTATCGAAGTTCAGTTCGATAATTTGTGTGTAATTAAACCCTAAGATGAATATCTTTCTGGATATGGTGGGATGTCGCTTAAATCAAAGCGAGATCGAAAACTACGCCCGTCAATTTGTCTCAGCGGGGCACAACTTGGTTGAGAATGCAGCAGAAGCAGACTTGGTGGTATTAAATACTTGCACCGTCACCGCTGCTGCCGCTGCGGATTCGCGGGCTAAAATTCGCCAAGCTCATCGAGCGGGTGCCCCACGCATTGCGGTTACTGGCTGCTGGTCAACCTTACATCCTGAAGATGCCAAAGGGTTGGAAGGGGTTACTTTCGTCATTCCTAATCAAGCCAAAGACAATTTAGTCAAAGAGATCCTGCCAGAGTTTGAACAGGAACCGATTGCCCGTCAGCCCATACCGGGTGCACGGCATCGCACCCGGGCATTCATCAAGGTTCAGGACGGTTGTGATAATCACTGCACCTTCTGTGTCACCCGTCTGGCACGCGGCTCGAGTCGCAGTCGTCCCATTTCTGAAGTCTTGGCAGATATCAACGCAGCCCTTCAAGTGAATCCGGTTGATCGCCCAGACGCATCTGCCCGTGAAATTGTGCTCAGCGGTGTGCACCTAGGTTCTTGGGGGCAGGATTTTTCGCCGCCCTGGCACCTCCACCAGCTTATTCATGCCATCTTGCAGAATACCCCGGTAGAAAGGCTGCGTCTTTCATCTCTTGAGCCCTGGGATTTGGATGAAGACTTCTTTAGCCTCTGGGAAAATCCGCGCTTATGCCGTCATTTACACTTACCATTACAATCCGGCAGTACTTCGACATTACAGCGTATGGGGCGCAATACGAACCCGCAAGACTTCGCATGCCTTCTCAAGACTGCTCGGAAGCATATTCCCGAAGTAGCCATCACAACCGATATTATCGTTGGCTTTCCAGGGGAAACTGAAGGTGAATTTATGGAAAGCTGCGCCTTTATCCAATCTATGGAATTTGCGGGTGGGCATGTTTTCGCCTATTCCCCGCGCCCAGGGACTGCAGCAGCCAGGTTACCCAATCCAATCCCTTCAGCAGAACAAAAAAGCCGCAGTGCCATGGTTCGCCAGGTTCTTGAACAATCTGCTCAGCAATATCGCCTGAACCACGTTGGACGAACCTTGCCCGTTTTGTGGGAATCACTCCGTTCGATTGAGCAAAACAGCATAAAGATGAGCGGTTTGACCGACAATTACCTCCGAGTAAACACTTTAACACCTGAACCACTTTGGAATCAGATTAGTCTAGTGAAAATCGAAAAAGAGGAAAATGGAGAGCTTTTTGGAAGCATTTCTAACTAAAAAGGTCACACCAGCCATTCTGATAAACCTTTTATTTTTCGCCAGAACAGGATAAGGTATAATCAAGACTATGGGCTTAAAAGAACAAATTCAAAACGATCTAAAAAGTGCTATGCGGGAGAATGATGAAGTTCGTAAACGTACTTTGCGTATGGCGCTTTCTGCAATTCGCTTCTTCGAGATCGAAAAGGGGGTTGAACTTGATGATGGTGCCGTCATCAACATTTTACAAAAAGAAGTGAAGGCACGCAATGAAGCCATTAGCGATGCCCAACGCGCCAACCGTCCCGATTTGGTTCAAGAAAACCAGCAAGAACTAGCTATCCTCGAGGCTTACCTCCCCAAATTATTGAGCGAATCTGAATTAGAAACACTTGCACGCCAAGCCATCGCTGAGGTGGGGGCATCCTCTATCCAGCAAATGGGACAGGTGATGAAACTCCTGATCCCACGCCTTCAAGGACGGGCTGGTGGTGAGCAAGCTAGTCAAATGGTGCGAAAATTGCTTAGTTAATATTATTGGTATATTATCCTCATCGATTCAAATGAGGATAAGGAACTGAACGTACATGAACGAAGAAAACAATCAAAGCAAAGCACGGCGTAATGTCTTTTATATCGTGTTGCTCGCGATTGCTTACATAATCGTGACGGTAGGTTTGGTTATCCCCTCTTTGCTCAACACGAATGGAAGTTCACTTAAAGAAGGGCAAGTTGCGGCTCAGGATATTCAAGCACCGCATACGATCACTTATGTCAGTGCTATCCTCACTGAACGCGCTCGTCAAGCTGCTGCAAGCAATGTTTCGCTGATCTATTCTTCCCCTGACACCGCGATTGCCCGCCGCCAATTGGAACGATTGCGTAGTGCTTTAGCCTTTATTAATAGCATTCGGGCAGATAACTACGCCAGCCTAGACCAAAAGATTGCAGACCTGCAATCTATACAAGACCTCCACTTAACATCTGATCAAGCAAAAGCCATACTGGCGTTGAATGACTTACGCTGGCAAGCCATTCAGCAGGAAGCCATTGTTGTCCTTGAGCAAGCTATGCGCATCTCCATCCGGGAAGACCGGGTAAATGAAATCCAGCGCAACCTACCCACTATGGTCAGCTTGGCTCTGAGCGAAGATCAAGCTGCATTAGTTGTATTGCTCGTCGAACCTTTTGTTGCCGCAAATAGCTTTTACAATGAGCAACTCACCGAGGAAGCCCGTCAAAAAGCTGTTCAATCGGTCACACCGGTCACCCGTACCTATCAAGCTGGAGAAACAATCGTACAGCGTGGTCAGGTGCTCAAAGCAGAAGATATTGAAGCGCTGCAAGCACTTGGTTTGGTAAAACCTCAAGCCTCATTACAACTCTGGTCGCAAAATATCCTGTTTGGTTTCCTAGTGGTAACGTTTCTATTCTTCTACATTCGGCGTAAAAAAGCTCTCATCAATGACATCCGCTCCTTAACAATCGTGAGTATTTTGTTCATTAGCTTTTTGTTCACAGCTCGCTTACTCCCCAACAATAGTTTATTTTCGTATATTTTTCCCTACGCCGCGTTTGGAATGTTAGTAGCAGTTTTGACCAGCAGCAATGATGTTGCTATGATTACTTCAATTTGCCTGGGTTTATTAATTGCCTTTGGACAACCCAACGCCTTAGAATTGTTAACGTACACCATCATGTCGAACTTATTTGGCATTCTAACGCTGGGTAGGGCTCGTCGAATCATGGCATTTCTCTTAGCTGGTTTAGCGGCTGGTACATCGGGGGCGATAGTGCTGATTGTCCTGAACCAAATGAGCGGAGCGATAAATGCAAGCACTTTGGTTTCTATCACCGGTGCAGTAGTCGTGGGTGGGATTGCTTCGGCTGGATTAGCAATCTTACTCCAATTTCTCGTTGCCCAATATCTTGGACTCACGACTGCTTTACATCTCATGGAAATCTCGCGCCCAGATCACCCGGTACTGCGATTTCTGCTCACCAATGCGCCAGGCACGTACCAGCATAGCCTGCAGGTTGCCAATCTGGCGGAACAAGCTGCTGAACGGATCAATGCCGATCCTCTGCTCACCCGGGTGGGAGCCTTATATCATGATATTGGAAAAGCACTTAACCCAGCTTTCTTCATTGAAAATCAAGCAGCTGGATCCATTAACCCTCACGACAATCTGGATCCAGTTGTAAGCGCAAAAATTATCATCAACCATGTCACCGATGGTTTAGCATTAGCCCAGAAACACCATTTGCCTAAACGCATTTTGGATTTCATCGGCGAACACCATGGAACCATGATTGCTCGGTATCAATATGCCAATGCGGTCAATGCCGTCAATGGCGATGAAAGCAAAGTAGATATCAACCTTTTCCGTTATCCGGGCCCTAAACCGCGCTCACGCGAAACCGCCATTTTGATGCTGGCTGATGGCTGTGAAGCACGAGTACGCGCCGAACAACCCAAAGACGAAAACGAACTGCGCAAAGTCATTGAGAGTGTGTTTAATAATCGCATCGCGGCGGGGCAGCTCGACCAAACCAATCTGACTTTACATGACCTAAATGAATTAATGGAAGCCTTCATAAGCATTTTGCGAGGTATCTATCATCCTCGTATTGAATACCCTAAAATCGAACCAGCCATTACGACAGTAAACACCGAGTTCGTTCAAGACGAAACAACCAAACCTCTTTCCAAACCCTCCGAGACGGCTGTGCATAGCTCATCATGATCACGATCATTGCTCTTCCTGAAATTGAAAACGAAATAAATGAGAACTGGCAGACACTTATCTACGAAACCATAGAAGCCACCCTCTGTTCCACCGGAGAAGCGAATGAGCAGCCAGATGTGACCGTTCTCCTGGCAAATGATGCTTATTTACAAGAACTTAATCAGCAATTCATGGGTTTAGACCAACCCACGGATGTCCTTTCGTTTCCCATTGGTGAAACCAACCCAGAAAATGGCAGCTTTTATCTAGGTGACCTGGCTATCTCTCTGGAACGAGCAAAAACCCAAGCAGAAACAGGCCAGAATGCCCTGGAGGATGAATTACGCTTACTGGTGGTTCATGGCGTGCTACATTTACTTGGGCATGACCACAGCACCGCTGAAGAAAAAGCGCACATGTGGTCAATTCAAGCTGAGATCTTAAAATCAATGGGCAGCAGGCTGATCTTACCGATCGAATAAGGTATGGTTAAACCGATCCGCGAATTTATAAGCTCCCGAATGCAATCTTTCCGGTACGCTTTTGCGGGATTGAGTTTTGTCCTCCGATCCCAAAAGAACTCTTGGATTCATGCAACAGCTAGCATTGTGGTTGTGTTCGTTTCCCTTTGGTTACGCATCAGTCTGGTGGAATGGGCAATCATCATTCTAACCATCACCCTGGTCTGGACTGCGGAGTTCATCAACACAGCCCTCGAAGCAATTGCGGATTTAGCCAGCAATGGTGAGCAACATAGACTAGCGAAAGTGGGTAAAGATGTCGGCGCGGCAGCAGTTTTAATTGCAGCGTTAAGTTCGATCGTGATTGGCATTCTCATTTTTGGCCCTCCACTTATAGAAAGGTTAGGATTCTAATGAGCTTATCATTCCGGTTTGGCACCGTGGGTGCTCCAAAATCCACCCCCAAAAAACCAGGTGGATCGGTTGGGGCAATCCTGCGTCTTGCTGAATTAGAGCTGGACGCCTTTGAATTAGGCTGGGTTCAATCGGTGCGTGTTTCCGAAACAACCTGCGCAGATATCCGCCTGGCAGCCTTAGAAAAAGATCTCTCCCTCAGCGTTCACGCGCCTTATTTCATCAATCTTAATGCGGATGACATCGAATGGCCCAAGTCACGAAAACGTTTGATGGATGCCGCCCATTATGGAAACTTGGCGGGTGCTACCGATATCATTTTCCATCCTGGATCATATTTCGGGAAAGATTCCAAAGAAGTGCTTCCTATTGCAATTGAACGTCTGCAAGGATGCCTAATCGAGTTACAACAATCTGGCAATCCAGTCCATTTGCGCCCTGAAACCATGGGGAAATCTGCTATGCTAGGGTCCTTCGAGGACGTTTTGTTAATGTCTAAGAAACTGCCCGGGGTTGAGCCATGTATAGATTTTGCTCATTTACATGCCCGAGCAGGCAATGGGAGCATGAATAGCTACGAAGAGTGGTCGCGCTTGATTGAACAGATGGGGAATACTTTGGGAGAATCCTCGCTAAAACAATTGCACATTCATTTATCCGGAATTGAATATTCTGCAAAAGGCGAACGGGAACATTTGCCTATCCGCGAAGCTGATTTGGACATTTCAGCCATTTTTCGGGCATTGAAAGAAAATCATTGTCAAGGACGTATCTTATGTGAAAGCCCTATTCTTGAAGACGACGCCATTTATCTTCGTGATCTTTGGCAGGAGCTCGAAAATGTTGCCTAACCTGTGCCTTTAAAGTTGATAAGAATGAGGTTTTGTTCACAAGAATCTTGTGTATCAAAGGCAATCGGGTTGATGAGTGGATTTCCTTGGGTGTCAAATAGCTGAATAAAGAGCTTACCCTGAGAAGCAATTGGCACATCCCCTAAGACAATTTCATAACCTGCTGCGCCATACTGGGGTGCCATCCCGACTATACTTGTCTTCTCGAGATAGTTTTCACC
>DHFN01000111.1 GCA_002402275.1 Anaerolineales bacterium UBA4823 | reverse complement strand
CTCACCTGCCTGAGTAGTTACAAATTTTCCGGCTAATAAACCCCCATCACTCACTCCCCGGTTCGAGCTTTTTTATCCATCTCCTTAAGCTGACGAAGGGTGATGCGTTCGAGAGGTTTTTCACGACCATTGCCGACGCAGGTGTATTGGCGACATCTGACCGAGCAGGCCGGGGCTAATCCGTAACGGAGGATCGTGTTCGGCTGGACAAGGTGAGCACGGAGTATCGGGACGCGATGGGAAAATTCGTCGCTGAAGAGACGGCCGATTCCGAATTGATAAGAGGCAATTCCCAACAAAACCCCCTCTAACGTACTGCCTACTAGAAATATAACCGAAAGAGGCGCTTCAGCAATCAAACATTTTTGGATCTCATCAAGACGACATATTAATGCTTCTGTTACTACTGTTTCAAGTCCTAATTTTTCAAGAGGAACTGTTTTAATTCTTGTTTCAAAGAATCTTCCTCAATTAATCCAGTTGGAGCAGGATTATCAATGATGCAAACACTGCGACCCCGTACGTTGTTTTAACCAAAAGCACAGCATTTACTATATGTTTTTTTAAGGACACCAATCAATGAATAATTATCGTATATATATTTATCTCAGTTGTATTTGTAAAAACTCATCAGGCGCGGTTCGGAAATCAAGGATTATTCCCTTTCACTTCCGACCTGCCCTTGGTATTCGAGAGTTGATTTTCAATTGCTTGTTAATTTAGTAATCCCAGCAAGTATTGATAATCTTCTTCTAAACCTGCATTCTCAATAATGCTTAGTGCTTCTTGTGGCCAATCAGATCCCTCTATATTGTGAGTGTTGTAAATGTGGATATCAAGCACATCACTATGATATTCCTTGGTCTCGGAAAGTACTTGCCAATTTGTCGTACTTAAGGCTTTGGGCGAATTAGTATAGGTATTAGTAATCAGGTTATCACCATCCACCGAGGGAGGTGCATTGGATTCTTCCCCATACCAAATTGCTATCCATATCGGCGCATTGTCACAGACGTTATTTTCAATTGATAAGTTTATGTTCCCGGCCAGGTCCAAATAAAAACACGTGTAATTGTGAATAACATCTTTGACATAATTCCCTTTTACTACCGATGGTATTTTGTTCCCGGTCAGATAGATCGCGCCTGCGTCACTTCCACCCAAAGTGTAGTCAGATGTATCTCCCATCATAGATACCATTTCAACACGGTTGTTGAGGATGAGGTTTTGCCCCGTTGTAACAGAATCATACTCAGATATTCCGCCACCAAAAATTCCGATACCTGAGTTAGGTGCTTCATAAATATAATTATGGGAGATTTCGACTTTCTGTACGAAATGACCAATGATGGCATAAGCTCCCCAGTATTCAACCCCCGATTGATAAACAAGATTATTATTGATCAGGATATCTCTGACCAACCCTTCTCCTGGTTTGTCAATATACGCTTGATCATATAACGAACCCATTTTTATCCCTGCATCAGAAAGATCATAAAACACGTTACCAATGATTTCAATATCAAACACATTATTGTCCATTCCTAATCCTGCGGACCCAATGTGTTGAAAAACATTCTGTGTGAATCGGATATTTCGGGCATCGTCCAAAAGAATGGAACTTAATGGTGAAATGCTAAAGTAAGAAGGTCCACAGCAGAAAAGTGCGCCTTCTCCATCAACGATTTCTGCCACACTATTATTGCCAATTCCGTATAAGCTTGCTCTCATCCAGGAATTATGGGCAAAAGTGATTCCTTCAAAAACCAGGCTGTGAATTTCTTTGCCAATGCCAGCCCCGTTTAGAGTCATCAGTTGCTCTGTTTGTGAAATTACAGTCTCTATAGAATTGATTTCATCACCTTCTCGGGGATAATAATACAATTCTCTGGTGTCTTTGTTGTAATACCACTCTCCCGGCTGATTGATCAACTCCAGTGCATTTTCAATGAGAAAAGGACGATTCCATGTGGGATTGTAGAAATCTCCCCCCGGTTCAGGCCAATTCTCCCAACCAACATACTTCAAGTTTTGTTGCCAGCTAAAATAGGGTTGATACATCTTGAATGCATAACGACCGTTTTCGAGTTGAACGATATCCTCAACCCTGGATCGGATATCAATCCACTGTAAGTTCGTATGCAATTCCAGATCCTGGGGTCTGGAGAATGAAGGGAGGTCCGCAGGTTCCATAACCAATCCAAGTCGCCCCCATTGGTCGGTCATTGGAATCCACCACCCCGGTTCATTGGGTGCCATAACAATTCCATCCCGATCACTCCATTCGCCCTTCCAAAAATCGACTCCCAGGACGGGAAGTTCAGTCTGAGCTCGTAAAGCGCGCTTTCCGTTAATATACAGGTTCCGAAATGGTTTTACTCCTTCGGGTACATCTAACTTCCAGTAGTGTTGACCTTCAACAGGAACAAATCCAAAGACTTCAACACCACCGCTGATGATAGGTTTTTCCTCGTTATAAGCCCGGTAGATAATCTCGTATCCATTTGAGCCGGAATCAATTTCTGTGAATTCAATTGTGTCTTGTATTCTAAATGTACCCTCTCGAAGATTAACAATGATTTGACCTGTCATCTCCCTATTGAGCAACCTGATTTCATCCCGTGCATGCTGTATAGTCGCAAAGGGTTGGTCTTTAGTTCCCAGATTTAGATCGTTTCCATCAGGAGAAATAAAAAATTCTGCCATAACATTCCCCGTACCTTTTACCAGGGAGAGATCAGGTGCAAGTAGCGATAAAGAGGGATTTTCATCAATTCTTGGTTTATCTGTGTATAGGATTGGGTCACCCCAGATTGTGGAGTCACAACTCATTGAAGGATCCGAGGCTCCAATATTTGTGGATGTATACGTCTCAAGACGAATTTTTCTTACGTTATTCAGATCCAAACTGACTTCAACGGGGTCCGAATTATAGAACATCATCTGACTTCTATAGACCACTTCTCCATCTAATTCAATAACAAAAAAAGCCCCATCCGCATCAGAACTTATGCAATCCTGCTGAAGCATAATCGTTGTAACAAAACGATCATACTTATTGTTTAAATCATATTCAAGGACGGATGGCGCAGGTATAAATATTGAGTTCGGGAAATAAGCTCCATGTTGGTGAAAATTCCCATATTGCTGGCGGATCAGGTCATCTTCACCAAAGGCAAGAACATGCCAATGTGATGTGGTTGGTTGAACTTCAATCAGAGTCGTACTAAAAGGTACAAATTGAGTGGCAGAAATCATTGGCGTTTCATTCAGGTCTATTCCTGCTGATTCGGTAGGAGGAATGGATACTGGAATTTTTGAACTACATGAAACAAAAAGCAAAACAGCTGAAATAGCAAGGGTGAGCTTAATTAATAACTGATACTTCATTTGTTTAATCCCCTTCAATCGAATTTGTAAAACGAGAATTATTGTAATGAATTTACATTCGATATTTTGATTATATAAAAGTATTTACCGATATACTACTCAAGTCTTGGGTGTATACACTTTTTATTCACTTATAATATTCACTTCAAAAACGCGAATCGGGTTCTTACATTTGTAAACCTGAAGATTATTGTTGTAAATATAACGAAATGGTGGTTGGTTCTGAAAAGGTATCATCATTTTGTTTGTATTGCACAGACACCTTAATATAACCGGGTTTAAATTTTTCCCATTGCGCAGTATAGGGTGTTATTCCAAATTGATTAGTAGATGTAGACACTTGGTCAAGAATAAGCTCGTCATTTTGGTAAAATTTCCAAGCAAACTGACTAGCACACGCAACAGGCTTCACCATAAACAACATAATTTCATCATATCCAATAGTTTGGCCATTAACCGGGTAAACAAATTTTACTTTCTCTACAGGGCAATTAGTTGGTGCGGGGGTTGGGGTCGATGTTGGTGTAGGCATTGGAGTGCTCGTGGGGGTTGGGGTTGTAGTTGCTGTTGCAGTGGGTGTTGAAGTGGTTGTGGCGGTTGGTGTATATGTTGGTCCGAATACTTGACCAGGGCTGCAAGCCGAGAGAACAAAAACAAGAATAAGAAAAGCTGCGAATGACTTGATTTTCATTTTTTCTCCTATACATTAATGTTTATAAAATTTTTAATTTCACGACTTTTTGATTTCAATAAATCCAGTAATCGAAATCATTTAGTTTTTATTATTTTAAACCTGTTCATTATTACTTCCCTGAGTGGTCTGACCTTTCTTCCTGGGTGGCGAATCCTGCGACTGTGGAGGGATATTGCCTGACTCAGATACAACTTATCTTTCGAGGTATATCTGGTGATATCTATGTTCCCAAAACTAATCGCCTGGCGCGGGCATAGTTTTGCGCTAGACATAAACCGAGTAAATGAATACCGGTTCAGGGGCTATGCCATACTCCACCGGGCTGGACTTGAGATAGACATGTAAATCACGTAAATGACCCGGTTCTTCCGCGGGCGATCATGACCTCAAACTTGAGGTTGTTCTTCACCAGGATGGACTTGATCCTGCTGATTTCTTCGGCTGATGTATCTTGGCAAGCTTCTTCATAAAAAGCGTAAACATTTATTGTCCCTCCCTATCTCAATAATTATACGAAGTTCCAAATAAAAAAGACACTCTGAACAACTTTTGAGTGTCTTTCTAAGCCTAAAACATCTTAATGATCGCTTCCTGCAGGACAACGCTTTCTAGGTATTAGCAGCGAAACAGAACTATATCTCGTGTAATCCCCACAGACACGAATAATTAAGCGCCAATAAATTCGTTATCGTATTCTAATTTACTGATAGACATCCAGTATTTTTAAGTATTGTATTGAACATAGACGCTCAAGAAATGCCAATTTTTGGTCAATCGTGAGCTCTGGTCTGGTAAATGAAAATGTAGCGAATGTATTTTGATGATAAAAAGAACAATATACCCAATCTTCTAACCTGCTAATTACAAGAGAATCCGCTTGAGGCAGGGTCGTTGTTTGTTGTTGTAACTCCAAATTATCGGAATATATACCCTGCAATTTCTTTGCTTGGTCTTCGCTTCCCGAGATGAT
>DHFN01000050.1 GCA_002402275.1 Anaerolineales bacterium UBA4823 | reverse complement strand
CCTTACCACTTGGCGACGCCCGCAATGATCTTACCCTATTGTACTCAGGATTGGTGATGGAGGCAAGATATAAAAGTATTTAACAATATAAATTTACAGCTTGACCATAAATAGTATTCATCCGTCATCGCAAGCCAGGAGAAGCATCTAAGGGGATTGTTTGTCCATTGTTAATTACTATAATGGGCTGAAGAATGTCCATTTGTATTGGATGGTATAATATTTTTTTATCAACCCACATTAATATTTTCAAATCGGAGGCCTAAAATGGATGTTAAATGTATTGGTATTCTTAGTAATCCTTATGCAGGCAGTGGTAGAGAAAGAGTATTGCAACTCACCAAACAAGCATTCGATTGTCTGGAGCCACAAGTAAATGAGATATATGTAGGTCCAGGGGATATGGGGGAAGAGGTGTGTAAAAGCAGAAAAGTCAAGGTCATAGGCCAAAATAATACAAAAACGCGAATAGATACCATCAATACCGCCAAGCAAATGGCTGAAAACGGGGTAGAACTATTTGTGATTGTGGCTGGTGATGGAACATATAATGATGCCCTAGAAGGGATGAAATCGGTAAATACCGATGTCCCTATTTTTGGTATAGCCGGAGGGCGTTTTAATGTGATTTTTCCGAAACGCGTGCATGATCCATTTGTGAGCATGCGAGGTGATTTCAAGCCTTTTTTGCTAAAAGACTTGGAAGTCGAAGATGTGCGTGGGTTAATTACCCGCATCAATAATAAGATTGTAAGCTATGGTTTCTTTTGGGTAAATATAAGCAATATCATTGCTCACACCGATGCTAATGGCGGTTTAGCAATGATCGATGCTGCACAATATATTGATGGAAAAGTTGTCCCAATAACCGAAATCAAGCCGGTTGCTACAGAAGACACGCGGGTTGTTGTCCAGTCGAAGGTTTTGGGTGAGATAGAACTGGGAAGGGGCGCTGATGTTTTCATGCCTATCGTTGCCCATGTCGTACCGGAGCTGAACCAAATCATGGCAGGTGGTTTTGGGGCAATGGCGGAAGCTTTGGGTTTCCATGGTGTAGCCTATTGCTTCCCAGGAGCTAAATTTGCTTTCTTCCCCACTCCAGATACTTTTCCCACCACAATGCGTTCGGTAGCTTTCTTTGCCGGTGATCAAGTGCGGTTTACCAATTTGAGAGATGATTCAGTGTTATGTGTAGATTCATCTGCTATCACACCCGTAAAATCCACCGATATCTTGACAGTTGAAGTAGTACTGGAACTTGGTAAAAAGGCGGTTCTAAAAAGGAGTTAAAGCGAATGTCGCTAAACGTTGATTTATTGTTAACCGGCGGGAAAATTTATACTGGGGTTAAGGATCCCGCACCAGTTGAAGCTATTGCCGTGAAAAGCGGACGCATATGTGCTGTCGGCAAAATCAATGAATTGGCCGTGTTGAATGCTAAAAATAAAATCGATCTAAAAGGAAAAATACTCATCCCAGGTTTGATCGATGCCCATAACCATCTTTCATATTATTCTCAGCTATTACTTCTTTTGGATTGCCGAACACCGTTGAATGGTGAGATAAGCGACCTGTTGAATAAAATCCAAAGCAAGGTAAAAAATACACCAGCCGGGCAATTGATACGTGGGTGGGGTTTTGCGGAATATAAAGCCAGGGAACATCGCTATCCTACCCGGGCAGAATTGGATGAAGCAGCTCCTGCCAATCCGGTTATTATTACCCATGCCTCAGGGCACTCTGCTGTAGCGAACAGTCTTATGCTTAAATTAATGAAAATCGATGCTCAAACTCCTGATCCCCAGGGGGGAAAAATCGAGCGCGATCCCATAACCAACGAACCTACCGGAGTACTTCATGACGCAGCCATGTTCCAACATTCATTGGAAGCATTGATGATGGAATTTGGCACTCTTTCCCTTGAGGAACGGATTGCTATCCTCGAACGGGGTGCTGTGGAGTATGCTCGTGTAGGTATAACCACAGTAGGTGATCCGGGAACTATGCCGACTCATTTTTCTGCCTATCAGGAAGCCGCTCGGAACAATCGATTGAAATGTCGGGTAGTAGCTTTCCCCTTTTATGAAACCTGCAAACCATTTTTAGATTCGGGTTTGCGCAGCGGTTTTGGTACAGATATGTTTAAGGTAGGTCCAATAAAAATCATTGGGGATGGCTCTTTAAGTGGGCGGACTGCGGCGGTTTCACAACCTTATCAAAACTCGAATTCTCTCGGATTACTATATCGCGATCAAGAAATGCTGGATAAAATCGTTGCTGAATTGGATTCACTGGGTCAGCAAATCGCTATCCATGCTATTGGTGATCGAGCAGTGGAGCAGGTGTTGATATCATATGAAAAGGTCATTGGTCGGGGCAATATCAATCTTCGGAGACACCGCATGGAACATGCTGGTATTGTTAACCCAAAATTACTGCAGCAGATGAAAGAAATCGATTTGGTCATTGCCACACAGCCGCGTATGTTATATGAACAGGGTGATGGTTTTTTCCGCTCATGTGGCGATGAGCGCATTCATTGGGTTTACCCTTACAAATCATACATCGATATGGGACTCCATGTGGCTGGATCATCAGATTGCCCGGTTACTATGCCGGATCCGTTGCTCGGAATGCGAGATGGAATGCTGCGCCGTACAGAAGAAGGTCTTATACTGGCACCTGAACAAAAATTGAACATCGAGCAAGTCTTCCGGATGTTCACTCTGGAAGCAGCTTATTCGTTGTTCGATGAGGAAGATAAAGGCACCCTTGAGGAAGGCAAATTGGCCGATATGCTGGTCCTTTCAGATGATCCATTTACATTGCCACCAGAAAAATGGGAAGGACAGTTGTGTGTTGAAAAGACTATTGTAGGCGGTGAAGTGGTTTACAGCAAAGAATAAAATATTTGATTAGGAATGGGTGATATTAACAGGCGTATTTAATATACGCCTGTTAATTTTTATGATGTTAATAGTGAGATAAAAACCAAAAGAATATAATCGATATATTGGTAGATTTCATATTCCCCTCTTGACAGCGATTAATAATTATTGTATCCTATATAAACTATAATCATTATAATAATAGTAGACAATTAGAGAGATTATGCGATTATCCAAACGCGGTGAATACGGTTTACGTGCCATGATCGACCTGGCTGTTCTTGCGCCCGAATCGGGCAATGGCATAATTCAGATCAAGGATATTGCAGAGCGGGAGAAAATACCTGCTAAGTTCTTGGAACAAATCCTGCTTACTCTTAAGAACGCTGGATTACTGCACAGCAAGATGGGCATTGGCGGTGGTTATTATCTGGCACGACCTGCCAATGAGATAACCCTGGGGCAGATCATCCGTATTCTTGATGGACCTCTGGCGCCAATTCGATGTGTAAGCCAGATGGCATATGAACCGTGTGGTTGTCCCGATGAACGCACGTGCGGACTCCGACTGGTAATGCTCGATGTTAGAAATGCCATTGCAGACATCTTGGATAATACTTCGCTTGCCGACGTCTCTGCCCGCGTTGAAGGCGCCCGCGCTTTTTGGGACAACCCCTCGTCGATACCTCAACAGAGTTGATTTGATTACCTGCCTCTATCACGCCTAGAGGTTGGATCCTTTTAGATATAAAATATGACTATAGGACTAGACATTCTTGTATTTATAACAAATATTTCACAAAGTAATAAAATTTCAGGAGGTTCACATGAATAAACCATCGAAACTTTCAATTATTGTGATTCAAATGCTGGTTCTGACAATTTTGGTCAGCGCTTGCACCTCGAATTCAACGCCTGTTTCTGCGCCCGTTGATGAAAATGCACCTCTTAAGGGGAATATCACCATTTCCGGTGCTTGGGCGCTCTACCCCATGATGACAATCTGGGCTGAGGAATACGGAAAAATCAATCCTGAGGTACAATTTGATATATCGGCGGGTGGCGCCGGCAAAGGCATGGCAGACGCTTTGGCTGGAGCGGTAGACATTGGTATGGTTTCGAGAGATATTTCTCCCGAGGAAGAAGCGAAAGGTGCCTATTGGGTAGGCGTTGTAAAAGATGCAGTTTTTCCAACGATCAGCATATCCAACCCTGTACTTGCTGATCTTAACGAAAAAGGATTGACTCAGGAAACGCTCATTAAAATCTATATCACCGGTGAAATCAAAACCTGGGGCGAAGCAGTTGGCCGACCGGAAGTCACCGATAAAATCCATGTTTACACACGCTCTGACTCTTGTGGTGCTGCTGAGACCTGGGCAAAATTTTTAGGTAATAAAAAGCAAGAAGATTTATTGGGAATCGGTGTGTATGGAGATCCCGGTTTATTGGATGCGGTAGTAAAAGACCCGCTTGGCATTGGATATAACAACCTTGGTTATGCCTACGATTCAAAAACCAACAAACCTGTGGAGGGTTCGACTACAGCCCCAATCGATGCCAATAACAATGGAAAGGTTGAACCCGAAGAATTACTCGAGACCAAAGATGAAGCCTCGAAAATGGTCGCCGAAGGGAAATATCCTTCACCACCAGCCAGAATATTGAATTTGGTAACCAATGGAAAACCTACCGGATTGGTGCAATCTTTTATTTTGTGGATTCTAACCGATGGGCAAAAACTTGTAAGTGATGCCGGTTTTGTTCAACTGACAGCGGATCAATTGGAAGCAAGCCTATCCAAGGTCCGTTAAGGAAAGTTAATGAATAAATCGAAGGTATCAGGGCAGAATAACTTTCTTAAAAAATTACGCTCCTTGCTAATAATTTCGCGGGCGAGTAAGGAGCGTATTTCAAAAACACTCTTCTTATCGATTTCTGTGTTGCCAATAGTGCTGGTAGCATTACTTATCATCGCATTATGGATACGCACTCAGCCTATTTTGGAAACACAATCGCTCTGGTCGTTATTACTTGGGCGTACCTGGCATCCGATTAAAAAGCAATTTGGATTTTTACCCTTTATCACCGGCACCGTTTGGGTGACTGTGGTAGCTATGGTATTATCGGTGCCAATCTGCCTCTTCAGTTCAATTTTTCTTTCTGAGTATTCCCGCTCTACCATGCGCAAGATCATGAAACCATTACTCGACTTGCTGGCAGCTATTCCATCGGTCGTATATGGGGTTTGGGGAATGCTTGCCATTGTCCCATGGGTGCAAAAATCCTTTGCGCCCTTCATGGATAAATGGTTGGGAGATATTCCATTTTTCGCAGTGAATAATCCCACCGGTTTTGGTATCATGTCTGGGGGGATAGTTTTAGCGGTGATGGTTGCACCGTTCATCATCGCGATTACCTATGAGGTGTTGCAGTCGGTGCCCAACGGATTGCGTCAGGCTTCCCTGGCGGTGGGTGCCACGCAATGGGAAACGGTCAAATACGTGGTCATGCGGCAAAGTTTACCCGGCGTCATTGCCGGAATTGTGTTAGGCGCTTCACGCGCATTGGGGGAAACGATGGCTGTTTTGATGGTCGTTGGGAATGTCCCTCAAATACCCAAATCTATTTTTGATGCAGCTTACCCATTACCGGCGTTGATTGCTAATAATTATGGCGAAATGTTAACCATCCCCTTATATGATGCTGCATTGATGGGAGCTGCCTTAATCCTATTGTTGGTTGTATTCATCTTCAATATTATATCGACGGTCATTTTAAGCCGGATTGTTGGGAGAACATGGACATGAACCGAAGACGTTTCGAGGAAAACTTTTTCAAAACGATCATGATAATCTCCTTTTTATTGGTCGTGGGAAGTTTATGTTTTATTTTGTTTACCGTGATCGTTAAAGGGCTGCCAGCATTGAATTGGGCAATGCTGACACAAACGCCCAAAGGCGGCTACTACCTTGGAAAAGAAGGCGGCATTCTAAATGCTATTATCGGTTCGATTTATCTGGCGGGAGGCGGCACGCTATTGGCGCTTATTTTAGGATTGCCCATTGCGATTTATCTTAGTGTTTATGGTCGAAAATCCAGAATTTCTGATTGGGTACGCCTTTCATTGGATGTATTATGGGGTGTGCCATCCATTGTCTATGGTGCCTTTGGGTTTATTTTGATGTTGGCTATGGGGATGAGGGCTTCACTCCTGGGTGGGATTCTTACCCTGGCTTTATTAGAATTACCGATTATGACGCGAGCTATGGACGAAGTCATTCGCATGATACCCCGTGATCTCGAGCAAGCCTCGTTTGCATTAGGCGCAACCCGCCTGGAAACGGCTATCCATGTAATCATCCGCCAGACATTACCGGGAATCATAACGGCGATATTATTGGCATTTGG
>DHFN01000147.1 GCA_002402275.1 Anaerolineales bacterium UBA4823 | reverse complement strand
GAGATCAATGCCTGGCTAAGGATCCCAAAGCGTCGTGATGATGCGTCAGCCCCAGACAAGAATTTTAAGGGCGATCAGAGACTAATAATAAATATCATTAAAGCTTTATCAGACATAGTCTCTTCAATTGGTGAAGGAAAAGTCGTTGTGGGCAATACTTGAACTTATGATATAGGCATTATCTAGCGTTGATAAGCGACATAAGTGAGAGGGGTACGGGATATGGTGTTGCGTTTTGAGAAGGCGAACCACGAACAGGAAAAACACGGCGGGAAGTCCGTGGAGTGTAAGAAGGTGGGGTAGTTGAAAAAAGTGTATCGCTTTCGATAGTTAAGCCACAGGAGGTACCTGATGCCGCACAATTTATATACCGATCCGGTTAGCGGTCAAATATCCATGATGTACGCGGGGGATACGCCCTGGCACAGGCTGGGCAAAAAGCTAGAGCAGCCCGCGACTTCAAAAGAAGCCATCCAGGCAGCCGGGCTGGATTGGCTGGTGGATAAATACCCCCTGAAGGTCAAAACTCCTACAACATACCAGACGGTCGAAAATCAGTTTGTCATTATGCGCAAAGATCTATGGCAGCAGGATAAACCTGGCCCCTACTTTGGTATTGTCAGCGGAGGCTACCAGCTATTACAAAATCATGAGGCATTTGAATTCTTTGATGATGTGGTAGGGCAAAAAGCCGCCATATACCACACTGCAGGCGCGCTGGGTAATGGTGAACGGGTTTGGATCCTGGCAAAATTACCTGAATCAATTCGCGTAGTTGGGGACGACATCTGCGATAAGTATCTGTTACTCAGCAATAGCCATGACGGCAAGTCCAGCGTTCAAATGAAATTTACCCCTATTCGGGTCGTATGCCAGAACACACTCACGCTTTCCTTGAGGCGCGGTCCAACAATTCATATTTCTCACACTCGTAATTTGCGTACCCGCATGCGTCAGGCGGAAGATTTGCTTGGAATTATTCACAACCAATTTGAAATAATCGAGGCTGATTTAAAAAGAATGGCGTCTGTGAATATGAATACAGAAAAAATTGCCGCTTATTATAAAATCCTGTTTCCTGACCCCAGAGATCCAGGGGATGAGCTTGGCCTTGAGCGCATAAAAAGGAATCGTGTAAACGCTGAAAGATACTTTGAATCAGGTCGCGGCAACACGGAAAAGGGAGTATCTCGCACCTTATGGGCAGCTTATAACGGGGTCGCCGAAATGGTAGACTATCCCAGCACGACTACAAATCTTGATCAACATTTGAAATCGATTTGGTTTGGAGATGGGTACTTGCTAAAGGCTCGTGCGTTTCAGGTTGGGATGGAAAATATCAAGGCATGGGCAGGGTAAGTGCCAGGCTTATGAGGACAAAAAAAGCAAATTGCACACCTTTCTGGTTTTAGGACTTCCAAAGGTAATGTCTGCGGGAAGTATGCTGGGATTTGAGAAGGCCAATTACGAACGGGAAAAGCATGGCGAGAAGAGTGTGGATTTGAAAAAGGTGAGGTAAAGATGATTGATCACAGGGAAATACCAGTAACCATGTCGATGATTGATCTAGTAGAAATATCCCAACATTCTTTTCAAAAATATTCTTCGCTTTGGACTGCATTTAATAATATCTATGTTTTACTCAGTCAGAGGCAAGGACTCAGAGTTACACCAAGCCCGAGTGAAAATGGACAAAATAAATTCGAACATTATTGGAACTATTATTTTCCAAAGGTTAATACTCCACCCGAGAAGGAACAGATTAAGGCAGCGATTCAATTCTTAGATCAGAATATAAGGGATAGCATCATAAGGCACGATAATATCCCCTTTTTCATTGAACGTACGCCTGCAGGAGTGCGGGAAAAATTTGATCATCGTGGTCAGGAAATTAATGGTGTTTTGAATCTGACAAGATCGATACTTCCAAATCTTTTAGTTTGGAGTCCTATAGATAGAAATGCTTATCAGGAGTACCTGAATGGAAACACCGATGTTCAGCAGATATTGATTGAGCAAATTTTATTTATGCTATACACAATCCGGAATAACCTGGTTCACGGGGGGAAAAATCCGAGTGATGCAAATGACACCCAAGTGATTGAAATGGGGCTGCCAATTCTACGAGAAATCGTCAATTATTATATTGTTGAAAATGTGACTGATGATGAAATGGAGTGAAAGAATGAATATTCATGTTGAGATATTTATTGCCTCAAGAATTCTAGGACAAAACCAGGGAACATTTACTCCGCTGGAGATTCGCAAGTTTATCAAGAAAGAATTCAATGATACTCAAGAAGGGATCAAAACTCAAACCGCCAGCATGTGTGTTGCAAATTCGCCTCTGAATTTCAATTCCGGTTTCAATTTTCTTTGGCGAGAAAAACATGGAGTTTATCGGGTTTTTAAACCTGGATTTGATCTTCCTTTTGTTGGTCGAGAAAATGATCCATTTCAACCAAAGTGGGAAGATGTTCCAGTTAAATACCAATACTTTCTAGACCAATCAGATCCTAATCTTCCACAAGAGTCGGCGAGTCCCCCTCTCTCAGAAGCGAAGGACAATGACAGAATAGACATACCAGCAAATGTCAAACCGGCTAGTGAGAAAAAATCATACCGTTCTTCCGCCTCTTTTGGCAAACGCATGGAATATGTTGCCGTTGGAAAATTATTGCAACTTGGGCACGACGTCTATATGACTTTGGTGGACGATCAACAGATCGATTGCGTGATACGTCAGGAAAAGGATGGGGAATTGCGCTACCTCGATATCCAAATAAAGGCACGCTCGTCCACCGCCAAGAACCCCGGTTTGTTTGCAGCGATGGAAATCCGTAAACCACGAGATAATTTCTTCTACATCTTCTATTCTGAGTCTGCAAACATGTATTGGGTTATCCCTTCTTTAGATTTACTTAGAGAAGCAAATACTAATAAAGAAGGAAAAAATAAAGGAAAAATAAGCATTAAATTTGCGAACGTTGGCAGCAAGGGCACAAATCCACGGCCACGTTTTACTGAATATGAAAATGCATTCCATCTATTAGAATGGAAATAGTCATTCGGGTCCCGTTTCAAATAGGGTGAATAATGGAAGAGATATTTGTTTGTCCAATGCCAGATCCTTGGAATCACATCTACCAGGCGCTTAAGGTTGCCTGGCAGGTAAACCCAAAAGGAAAAAATGGACCACCGATTCCGTTGATCCTGGGAGGGTGGAATTTCAGCGGGGATTATGAAAAGAAAGCTGTATGGGAAGCAACTATTCGTTGGGCTGAAGACATGGACCTTGATCAGTTAATTCCCGAACTAACTTACGAACAATCCTATTTTGTCTCTTCTATGCAAAGTTATTCTTGTCCTTCTGAGTATTGGAACTATCATCCTAGAGAAAAACCTGAAAAAGCTGCTATAGAGATTGCATTAGAAAAATTGAAACTCAGTTGGCTCTTAATCGCTGGTGAAGAGTTGGCACAAATAACAATTCCCTTATGTTTTACCGGTAAAAAGAGCCGTCGGTTGTTGGTTTTTGCCGAGTATTCGATCAAGCCACCGTGGGGGACTTGGACCCAAATAGTCCCAGAACATCGAGGGAAAGAATTTCTGCAATTTAGAAAAAACATCAACAAAACAATTGCTCCACTAGAGGTGGACCATATTGATTTTATTCAAATAGATATTGCGGGAAAAATTCATGAAAATACAATTTGATGTATCAGGTTTACCTCCTAAAAAGGATGGTGCCAATTCCATGTGGCGAAAGGGCAGCGAGTTGGCACGCCTTAAATCTCTTCGAAAAGCTGCATCTGAAGCCATGAAGGATTTGCCGCTTGTTGAGGGAAATATCTTTATAAAGATTCAAGTTTTTGCTGATCCATCCAAAGGCGATTTGGATAACTTCATAACCGGCATTTGTGATGGACTCATGGCCGCCCACCCGCGAACGCCAATAGACCTGGCTCAATGGCAGGATGTACCAGAACCGGCTAAACCGCAGCATGCCATCTGTTATTCAGACGACATATTGATCAACCGGATATCAGCCGTGCGATTTGTTCCTGGAGCATCAGGTTGCCATTATTTAATAGAAATGGAATGGTGAAATATGACTGAAAGTAGCCGGCGTAATGCGCGAACCTGGCCTTATCCTCGCCGCCGTAATTTTGAAAAGCAGCTTCGTAAATCAAACGCGGAGTGGTTCACTGAGCGCAAGTTTTTAATAAATCCAAAGAAATCCTACTTGTTGGATCAATGGGAACACTGGCCCCAAAATATCATCATTCCCGAAGTTGCTCAATACATACAAGACGAGCGTTTCCGACGAAATGAGAAACGGGAAGGCTTCCCACTCCATAAATATATTCATCATGGCTTGAGCAGTCAGGCGATGTTATTCAATCTAGTTGGTCCACTTGTCGTTCAAAACGACCTTTCACCGTTGAAACTAGCTTTCGAGACTAATGGTATAGACTGGCCTTCAGAAATAGTTCAAGCGAAATTTGAAGTTGAAGATCGAAAGATTTTTAACGAGGATTCTGGTCAACCAACCTCTATAGATCTAGTAATCCGGGGTGAGAACGGGCTTCGATCCTTATTTATTGAAGCCAAATTGGTAGAGCATGAATTTGGTGGTTGCTCAGTATTCAAGGCAGGAGATTGTGATGGTTGTAATCCTGCTCAAGATTTTAAGCGTTGTTATCTCCATCATTTGGGGCGACAGTATTGGGTGCTAATGGAAAAGTATGGTTTCCTAGATGGGTTGGCAGGAACTGGTCCAATTTGCCCTCTTGCAATGTACTATCAGTTCTTTCGTGAATTGCTCTTTTCAATTGAATCAAGTGGGGATTTTGTCTTGTTGTTTGACCAACGGAATCCTACATTCTATTGTGGTGAACCTCCTAACAAACGTGGTTTGATGCCGTTTTTGAAATCCTTTGTTCCGGAAGATTTGAGTCACCGCATGCATTCCATAAGCACTCAACAGGTCATTGCCACTTTCAAGAAATTTGGGGGAATTGGATGGGTGGAACAATTTGAAAATAAATATGGAATGATTAATGATTAACAACTATCAATAAATAAATGACAAGAAATCTAAAAAGGTCCATTAAAAATTGACGATAGGTAATATTTTTATAATGATAGATGAAATCAAAAATCAGCTCCTCCAACGGGGTGGTCAATTAATCCCTGAGGAATATCAGCGGGTTTTTAGCCCTGCGTCTATTTACTTGTACGAATGGAACACCTATTGGTTGGAAATCCCCGGTGTAGAAGGTATAAAATTTGGTTCAACCATTGTAACTGCTGATCATGGAGATTGGTATCCAATTCGCTTAAAAAATCAATTAGGGTTGACGCGAATAGCTACGATCATATACGGTAAGTGTTCAACTTCGGGGCTCTTTGTCGAAGTGATTTCTTCGAAGTTTGAAACTCTTGAAACACATCACTTTTTCTATTCTTCAATTCTTAACACCTTATTCCAACGTATTGTAAACCTCCCTTTTACTTACCAAGCTGATACAGGTCGTGGGGTAAAAGAAGCACTTCGCCCCCCGACCCCGCTATTTACCTATTATTTTTTAATACATTATGGGGCAGAGATCCGCTCCTCTATTTCTGAAATTCTTGCTTCTTCACATCGGATATTAATCGATGAGGAGTTATTGCTTCCTATTGGGTCAGCTTCAACAGTTGATGCCGATGCAATGATTAGTATGATTCGTCAATCATCTCTTTGGACAAAAGCCCAGGGGCATCCTTTAGCGGCCAGGTTAGGAGGATATGTCCCGACTCACATACAACAGCACCTTCCTCAGGAAACCTATGATACACCTGAGAATCGTTTTGTCAAAAACTTTATCCAGAGTCTACAAGTAGCGAGCGAAAACCTTTATTCTCAACCATGGTGGGGAAATGTTTCACAAATTGATCAAAGATCGATCCGTGAGACTCATAGCCTGCTTCAACAAACGGTTCTACACCCGATATTTGAGGAGGTCGGGGAGCAGTATTACCTGCCATCCAATTCCCAGGTTCTTCTTAGAAAAGAAGGATATCGGGAATTTTTGATGTTGTGGCAGCTTTTCCAACAAGCTCGCCGGCCTTTGTTTGAACCGATTACACACGCAATTGATACGAGGAACATTGCCCAACTATATGAGTTTTGGGTATTCTTCCAACTTATAGAAACGGTTAGTAATACTCTTAAGGTAACTCCAGTACTCGAATTAAGAACATCTGAAGAACGGGGACTGGAATGGTCATCAGTCGCCAGTTTCGGATCATATGGTTTGATTCGATTTAATCGTTCATATTTGCGTAGAGCTTCGCAATATCACTCATACTCGACAAGCATGCGGCCAGATTTCACTTGGGAAGTAAATGGAAAGCCAGTTGCAATTTTTGACGCCAAATTCAAGTTCTCATTACGTATTTGGTTTAACGACGAGGATGAGATGGAAGAAATCATCAGGAAAGACCCTACACTTGATGACCTCTATAAAATGCATACCTACCGCGATGCGCTGGGGGTGAAATCTGCAGTCATCCTGTACCCCGGTGAATCTACAGTCTTTTTTGATGTGTCAGAAGGAAAACTGGAAACATTCCAACTTAACGACATCCTCTCAGGCAAGCTATCCGGGATCGGGGCTTTCCCTATGAAACCGGAGAAATTATTATTAGGATAAGGAGCTACTATGACTATACAATCTCAAATCGTTGATCTACCAGCTGCTCTTGAAAATGCCACGAAGTTAATGCAACGCTCAATGCCGGATAACGAATATCGAGAATCAGTACTGAGAGTTTTTGCCAAGACGATCAGGTTTATTCATCCATTGAATCCAAATTGCTGGAGCATCAATATAGGCAGAGACGGACCCTTTCTACTTGTTGAGCATGAATGGGCTCTGGATTCTCATGGTCAAACCAAGGCTCTAACTTTCCATGTTTATCTTAATAAGATGGAAAAACCAGACCGGTCTTTTATTGAAAAGATAGCGGACGTTCAGGAGGACAAAAAAGATCTTTGGTCAGCAATAACTTTACAGATGCCGGAACAGGAAAAAGTTATTGAAAAAATCTGGCCAGCCTTTATGGCATATTTAAAGGATAAAACGCGGTATGACATCCACACCCACAGTATTCCACCTCATCTACGAAAAGGAGCAGGACTTGTGGAGTATATCCGGAAGAATAACATTGATTCAACACTCCCTCAGCCGGGGTATGTAAAAATCACCAAACAACCTGTGAATCCAAATTTTGTCGGCGTCAATCTGAATAATCTGGTGAATTCTTTCGCAAAAATGGGGTTAAGTTTCTCAAATTGGGAGATTGCTACTTTCTACACTGCTCTTCAGACTAAAGGCTTTGTCATATTGAGCGGAATCAGCGGCATGGGAAAAACAAAACTTGCCCAGGCTTTTGCACGGTTAATGCCTCAGCCCACCGTGAGAATTGTTGTTCCAGATGATTTGATAAAAATTACTGTTCAGCCATATATGCGCAAGTACAGCAGGATCATTATTCCGAAATCAAACGTAGAATTTTTTACCCCTCCCGAAGCAGGAGAGTCGATCCAAGTAAAGTTAACTTTTTCAACTCAAAGTGAACAATGCATGCTAAAGCATTATCAATATAGTAATACAGACTATATTCAACTATATCTCAAAGGGAAAGCTCGAATCTGGTTTGTGGAAAATTTCCAACCAGATGATGTAGTGATTCTGGAACCCCAATTGAATGAGGATGATAATGTTGTCGGGTTTAAGCTGGGAAAACAAAAAGATTTTGCGAAAGAAATTCCCGTTGAAACGAATGGAAACCCAGATAACTATCTATTCCTATCTGTTCGCCCAGATTGGAGAGATAGTAAAAGCCTTTTAGGATACTTCAACCCAATTGATCAGCAATACCACTCGACAGCATTTCTTGAGTTTATTAAGAGGGCTCATAATAGTTTTAAGCAAAAAGAAAAAATGCCTGGTTTGTCTTGCTTGATGAGATGAATTTAGCTCGCGTAGAGTATTACTTTTCTGATTTGCTTAGTGTATT
>DHFN01000060.1:7405-8656 GCA_002402275.1 Anaerolineales bacterium UBA4823 | reverse complement strand
AAAAAACATGTTTTTCAACACCCTCAACTATTCATTCAAATCTTAAAATTTTAAAAATTATTCAAAAGCTACTTGACTTTGCAAGCAGATTTTGTTATTATGATAATACGTTTTAGTAATACGCTTTAGCATGAAAAAAAATTCTACTGTCCTTGATGTGGCAAATAAAGCGGGGGTTTCTCCAACAACAGTATCGTTCGTATTAAACAAAGTAGACAGAATGCGAATTCCCGATCAAACCCGTCAACGCGTTTTACAGGCAGCTGAAGAACTCAATTATCATCCAAACTCATCAGCCCAAAAAATGGCCAGGGGCAAGACAAACGTAATCGGTTTGGTCATTCGACAAAACCCTGAAAAGGCTTACGCTGATCTATTCCTTCCTCAAGTGATGCAAGGAATAAATTCTGTTACGCGGAGAGCTGGTTACAATATCCTATTAATTCCATTGCCTCCAGAAGAAGATGGGGGTGAATTTTCTCGCCTCATTCGGGAAAGACATGTGGATGGTTTATTGATTTCTGGTCCAACAGAAGACGATCTTGAGCTAAATAACCTCTTCAAAGAAGGGGCAAAAATCGTTTTGATAGGGGCATTAAAGGATTCAGTGATTCCAATGGTTGATATTGATAACCGCAAAGCAGCATATGAAGCTGTTACGCATTTGTTAGATTTTAATCACAAGCAAATAGCCTTTATTTCAAATGCTCCATTTAATTACTTGAGTAGTCAGGACCGATTAGCTGGTTATAAAGAAGCCCTCGAATCTAGGGGAATTCTTATTAATGAAGAATTCATTTTTATGGCTGACCGAACTCCGGAATCTGGTTATTTGGCCATGAAATCTCTTTTATCCCAAAATAAAATACCGAGTGCTGTATTCATCGCATCTGATACCGTTGCTTTAGGCGCATTACACGCCTTGCATGAAGCAAATATCAAAATTCCTGATGATATGGCAGTTATTGGATTCGATGACATCCCATTGTCAGAATTTATCAACCCACCACTATCAACAGTCCATCTGCCGGCATACAGCTTGGGTCAGGCAAGTGCCAGTTTACTCATACAACAATTAACAGAACAGATTCCCCAACGAGAGCAAATATTTTTAAAGACCCGATTAGTAATTCGCAGCACATCAGGCAAACCAGTGATTAGTCAATAGAAGGAGGTGATTTTTTTCGAAAAAAATCGGGGTTTAGAAAAATCAAACAATTTTTTGAGGAGAATAATAAAATGAAAAAAAGA
>DHFN01000060.1:0-7353 GCA_002402275.1 Anaerolineales bacterium UBA4823 | reverse complement strand
GAGCCTGTTGTTGAGGAACCTGTAGCAGAAGAACCCGTTGAAGCAGATATTTGCATGGGTGCTGAAGCGGGCGATGAATTAACGCTTCTCTACCAATGGTCAGGTTCTGAAGAAGAGCGACTTAATGAAATCCTGAAGCCTCTCGTCGATGCTTGTGGGATTGTTCTCAAACCGGAATCAACCCGTGACCAAGCATTATTAGACACAAAGGTTCAGGCTGGCACTCCACCGGATGTTGCTTTCTGGAATGTAGCCCAACTCGTCCAGTACGAAGATATGCTGAAACCAATGGATACTCTAGGAGCCCACGGTGAAAACTATGCTGATTTCTTCAAAGATCCAGGGACTGTTAATGGCAAATGGCTTGGCTTACCAGTAAAAGCTGATATTAAAACCATTATCTGGTATAGCCCGGTTGTTTTTGAAGTCAAGGGTTATACAGTTCCCACCACTTGGCAGGAATTAGAAACATTGGTCGACGAAATGGTTGCTAATGGCGATATTCCTTGGAGCATGGGTATGGAATCAGGTGATGCAACCGGTTGGACTGGAACCGATTTTGTCCAGGATATCATGCTGGTTCAGCAAGGTCCAGACTATGTTCTCGGCCTTATCTCCGGTGATATCCCCTTTAATGATGCTGGTGTTAAGCAGGCATGGGAGACTTATGGAAAATGGGCAACTGATCCAATCTACACAATCGGCGGTGCACAAGGCACACTTTCTACCGGATTCCTAGATGCCATCTATAAAGTCTTTTCAGATCCGCCAGAAGCCATGATGGTCAAACAATCTGGTTTTGCTGGTGGTGAAGTTGCATCACAGTATCCAGAGCTGCAATATGGTACCGATTATGATTTCTTTGCCGTTCCCGGAGCACAGGGCCTGCAAGGTGGCGCTGACTGGTTGATGGCTTTCAATGATTCACCAGCGGTACAGGCATTAATCGCTTACCTGTCGTCAACAGAAGGCGGCGCCGCTTGGGCTAAAGCCAGCTTTGATCTTTCGCCTAACGTGGGGGCTGCTGGTAATTATGTCGATCCGGCACTCGTAAAGAAGGGTGAAGCCCTGGCAACAACGAGTGGTTTTACTCCCGATATCGGCGATACTATCCCCGGCGGATTTGGCTCCGCAGAATTTAAGGCTATTTCGGATTACGTCAATGGAGCCGATCTCGACGCGATTTTAGATTCGCTTGCAGCCGTCCAGGCAGAAGCTTTACAATAAAGAAAAATTAATAAAAGCAGGTGCTGAAAATGCACCTGCTTTCCAAAATTTGTTTGTAATACTTTAATGGAGGTTTATTGTGCCAAATAATATCCCGGGCATCATGAAACAAAAAAAATTCACTCCATGGATGTATCTTTTGCCAGCTTTGATTGTTATGGCCACCTTCATTGCTTATCCAGCTTTTAATACTTTTTATTTAAGCTTAAGGAACAGTTCCAACACAGACTGGGCAACCGCTGCATGCTCTGCAGCAGGCAATTGCTGGGGGATATTTGAGAATTTCCGTTATGCACTTACATCAACAATTATGCAAACTGCGTTTATTAACAACATCAAATGGATAATTCTGATGGTAAGCGGTACTGTGGCATTAGGTCTTCTTATAGCGGTACTGGCAGACCGGGTAAAGTATGAACCTGTTGCTAAAGCAATTATCTTCATGCCTATGGCTATATCATTTGTTGGTGCAGGTGTGATCTGGAAATTTATGTACAACTTCAATGCGGGTGATGTTCAAATAGGTCTCCTTAATTCCATAGTGTTAACATTGGGAGGAAACCCTATATCGTGGTTGACAGAACCCCAGATTAATACCATCGCTCTTATTGTAGTAGGTGTTTGGATGTGGACAGGGTTCTGCATGACAATCTTGGCTGCTGCATTAAAAAATGTATCTGAAGAAATTTTAGAGGCAGCCCGGGTGGATGGTGCCAATGAATGGAGGGTTTTTTGGGAAATCATGGTTCCGCAAATCCTACCCACTATAACTGTTGTGGTCACGACAATGATCATCAACGTATTGAAAATTTTCGATATTGTTTACGTCATGACCGGAGGCAATTACGGCACCGAGGTGATTGCCAACCGTATGTATACTGAAATGTATGCTAATTATAATCCAGGTCGTGCTTCAGCTATTGCAGTAGTTTTAATCGCAGTCATAATTCCAGCGATGATCTTTAATATCCGACGGTTCAGAGAACAAGAAGAAACGAGGTAAATATGAAAAACAGATTTAGAGATCTTCCTGTTCATGTTGTATTGATTGGATTATGTCTAATTTGGCTTTTACCGACCATCGGTCTGTTGGTCACCTCGTTACGACCCGTGCAGGATATCAATGAATCAGGTTGGTGGACCATCTTTTCCCCTCCAAAGGGGCATGAAGAGTACCAATCTCTATGTGCGCCGTGTCATGGCGATGATGGTAACGCAATATCTGCTGCCGACCTTTCTGATCCTGAAGTTGTTCAAAATTATCGTCGCTCTTTTTCACTAATCTCGGCGCTCGAACGTGACATTAATGGATCACCACACATGGGCGATCTGCCGGTACCAGATGAATATCAGGCGGCTGACATCGCGTATAAACTACGTACTTTATCTGGCATTGAAAAACGGACAACCTTTACTCTGAATAACTATATTGATGCCCTTACAGGCTATCGTGGGAAATCTACTTATAGAGAAGACTGTGAAGCTGGCACTCAATCTCTAGATCTGTATTGTGATTTTCGAGATTTGGCTAACCCAAGAGGTATGGGGCGAGCTTTCATCAACAGCTTATTGGTAGCTATCCCCTCAACCTTTCTTCCAATATTATTCGCGGCATTCGCTGCTTATGCCTTCTCATGGATGGAATTTAAAGGACGTCAATGGTTATTTGCTCTTTTGGTTGGCTTACAAGTGGTTCCTTTACAGATGACCTTAATCCCAATTTCACGCTTATACGCCCAGATTGGATTAAATGGAACTTTCCTGGGAATATGGTTGTTTCACACTGGTTTTGGTTTACCTTATGCAATCTACCTAATGCGAAATTTCTTGGGAAGTTTACCTCATGAAATATTTGAATCCGCCTACCTTGATGGCGCATCCCATTGGACAGCATTCTACAAATTAGCGATTCCTTTATCAATTCCTGCTTTAGCCTCGCTCGCAATTTTCCAGTTTTTATGGATCTGGAACGATTTACTTGTTGCCTTAGTGTTCCTGGGTGGGCAGCATCCTGTTATGACATACCAAATTGGAAACATGGTTACCTCATTAGGGAGCGGATGGCATCTATTGACAGCAGCCGCCTTCATTTCTATGGCGCTTCCCTTGCTCGTCTTCTTTGCCTTGCAACGTTATTTTGTACGAGGAATGCTTGCCGGATCTGTTAAAGGTTAGAAAATAAACCATAACAGATGCACAGAAGATTAGAGATTTTAAAAAATAAAATCGATATCTGTTTAGCACCTTTCAGCTTTCCCGGTTCTCGACTCCTACTTCAAAAGCATGCAGAACGAGACAGCCTTTATATTAGATTAGCCGAGAGGCTTGTTAGCATTTTTCCTGGAATAGAATCCTATCTATCTAGGGACCCTTATATTGATGATCTCATATTTATCGATGAACAATCGCAGCCATTAGATTTCAAGATAATTACATATCCCCACCTAATAATTTTTAAAACTCGGTTAGGAAATTTTCAAATAATGTTTGATGACATAGAAACAATTATTATTTGCCTACCCAACCATCAAGAATGTGGTATCAAATTCAAGATGCAGGCTGATAATTGGCATTCATTTGAAAATAAGGTAACGATTCACTCTTATCGAGATCTGACATATCTGACCAACGCAACGATCTACACCAATCAGATTACCAGGAAAAATAGTCAATGTAAAGTGGAATTTAAAGTCCTTACGGGCACAGATTCCATAATCCAATTAACCACAAATAGTACAGATTCCAAAATATCCGCCAGTTCTGTTAATCCTCAGCTATTGAAGACAAAAGCTGAGGAAGGTTGGCTTTACTGGTTGAAAAAAATTCCGGATACAGTGAACGAAAAATATAAAGAGAAATATTTTTATGCTTGGTGGGTATTATTAAATAATATGCTATCACCAAGAGAGAATATCACCCATGAAATGCTTGTTCCATCAAAAAAATCTTACATCGGCGTTTGGCTCTGGGATAACGCTTTCCATGCCATCGCGCTAAGACATCTCGATCCAGATCTCGCACGCAATCAAATACGCGGTGTGATTGCCCATCAATTACCCAACGGTATGCTGCCCGACGCAATTTTTGACGATGGTATTGTGTACGAAATCGATCATCCCTTCAAAAATTATGTAACAAAACCACCAATATTAGCATGGGCTGCGTTGAAAATTCATGAAATAAAACCTGATAATAATTTTCTTGAAGAGATATATGAACCCCTAGTGAAATGGAACACATGGTGGTTTACTCATAATGGCAGCGATGAGGAAGGAATTGTTCAATACAATCATCCATATTCCTCTGGCATGGATGACCACCCCACATGGGATTTTCCCTTTCCAATTAAATCGCCTGACATAAATGCATATCTGGTCGTCCAGATGCAATCGTTGGCGAAAATTTCTGAAATTATAAATAAAAAACCTGAAGCAGCAGCCTGGCAAAATAAATCTAATATACTTCAAGAAAAGATTATTGATTATTTCTGGGATGAGGTTGAGGGCTCTTTTAGGGTATTTCATGACCAACAACAGATCCATGTTTCATCCGTTCTCAACTTATTCCCAATCATTTCTGGAGGATTAGGTCACTGTATCAACCAAAGTATCTTAGATCATTTAAATGATCCAGCGGAATTCGGCGGTGAATTTATTATTCCAACTGTTGCACGCAACGATCCGAAATTTTCCCCAGATTCGATGTGGCGTGGGCCTGTTTGGGTAAACATTAATTATCTTTTCATTGAAGCCTTAATTCAACTTGATAAAATAGAGTTCGCAGAAATGTTAATCAAAAAAACGTTAGACATCATCAATGATAATGATGGGATTTATGAATACTACAATGCCACCACAGGCAAACCAGGAATGAAAGCTGCAGTATCTTTTAGCTGGACTGCTGCGGTATTCATTGATTTGGTTATCCGTTTCTCGAATCAACGGTCTATTAATTAATAAGGAGTCATTTTATATGGGTTTTAGCAAATGGTACCAAAACGCAATTTTTTATGAAATCAATACCCGCACTTTTTACGATTCAAATAATGATGGCATTGGCGACCTGAAAGGTATAACCCTCAAACTGGATTACATCAAATCACTCGGGGTCGATTGCATCTGGCTACTGCCCATTTATCCTTCGCCTTTGAAAGATGGAGGTTATGACATTTCAGATTTTTATGATATCCATCCAGATTTAGGAACAATTGATGATTTCAAAAAGCTTGTTGACGAGACGCATAAACACGGGATGCATATCATTGCTGATTTGGTTGTGAACCACACATCTGACCAATGCGAATGGTTTTTGGAAGCTCAAACTGATAAAATTTCTCCTTATCACGATTATTATGTGTGGAGTGAAACTGATCAAAAATATCAGGATGCCCGTATCATTTTTGTTGACACGGAAAAATCAAACTGGTCGTGGAATGAAAAAGCCGGAAAATATTACTGGCATCGTTTTTACACCTGTCAGCCCGATTTGAATTACGATAATCCAGCAGTCCAAGAAGAAATGAAAAACATCATGCGGTTCTGGCTGGATATGGGTATTGATGGATTTAGAGCAGATGCAGTCCCCTATCTTTATCAGAGAGAAGGCACAAATTGTGAAAACTTACCAGAAACACATGCCTACCTCAAAGAATTGCGCCAGCTCATCGATCAAGAATACCCCGAATGTATTTTATTAGCCGAAGCCAATCAATGGCCACATGACTTGCGACCATACCTTGGTGATGGCGATGAGTTCCATATGGCTTTTCACTTCCCGCTAATGCCAAGAATTTATATGTCTGTGGCACTGGGTGATGGCACATCCATAATGGAAATTATGGAAAAAACTCCCGCTATTCCTGAAAATTGCCAATGGTGCACATTCCTGCGCAATCATGATGAACTGACTCTTGAAATGGTGACTGACGCAGA
This sequence comes from Anaerolineales bacterium UBA4823, assembly GCA_002402275.1. Taxonomy (GTDB): domain Bacteria; phylum Chloroflexota; class Anaerolineae; order Anaerolineales; family UBA4823; genus UBA4823. The sequence goes on along the minus strand of DHFN01000060.1, from coordinate 1,195 downwards.
GAGAAAATTCATGTGGGAAAAATACGCCCCAGATGATCGTATGCGCCTAAACCTCGGTATTCGCAGAAGGTTAGCCCCATTAATGGATGGCAACATTAATAAGATCGAATTGTTATATGCAATTCTGTTTTCTCTTCCGGGAACACCGATTATCTATTATGGCGATGAGATCGGTATGGGTGATAACATCTGGTTGAACGATCGGGATGGCGTGCGCACGCCTATGCAGTGGTCTGATGATATCAATGCCGGTTTTTCCGCTGCTGACTCGAATAGGCTCTTTCTCCCAGTTATTGATAAAGGGGACTTTAGTTTTCATCATATCAATGTGGCGTCGCAAGCTGATAAACAAGATTCGCTGATCAATCGTCTCAAGCAATTAATTAAAATCCGAAAAGAATTTAATTTTTTGAGTTCACAATCTTATGAATTCATTAATCGCGAGAATGTGGGCGTTTTATCGATTCTTCGCTGGAATGAAACACATAGCCTTCTGTGTTTCCACAATCTCACAGCGAAAGCCCAAGAAGTAAATATTGGAGAAGAGGATTATGTGCTCATCCATTCATCACCTGGCATGAAATTAAATATAAATCCACTTGACGAACTTTTCTCGTTACCTGCTTATGCATATGCCTGGATAAAATTGAGACGGTAATTTTTTAAGAATTTTGCAGATAATGTTTTTTTGTCTATTTAAAATTCCCAATTTCTTTTTTTCTTTATGAGATAATCAGACCCATTAATACCAATGGGGTTGAATTTCTCGAAGTCTCATTACAATTTACCAGCAAAGAATATTTAAGCGAAATTTTTTTTCGATTTTTTGATTCTGTTACAAATTAAATATTCCACATCAATCCGCCCCCTACCCTCACACTCAACCGCTAGTCGGCACAACCCATTTTCCATAAGTTGCGGTGTGATCATTTTGCCATTCATTTCAGCATGCTTTATTACTTTTGGCAAGCACAAATCCACATACCCCCGCAACCGCCGATTGAGTGCCAGCTCCAGTAAAACACCATTTGCATTTAGTCTCCACTCTGAAACTTCCAATCCCTGCGAGATGTGCAGGTCACTGCCTGCATAGATCGGTATTTCAGGATCATGTTGCCGCACCGCCAATAATACAACGCCATGTGGCTGTACAACTGTCTCAGCAAGCGGACTGCCCACCGCTGCTAACCGCGGT
>DHFN01000044.1 GCA_002402275.1 Anaerolineales bacterium UBA4823 | reverse complement strand
GGCGACCCATATCTAGTGGAATATCCCTACAACATTCATCCTTGACATAGAACGCACGTTCGTATATTATATTTATAAACATGAAATTCTTATCACCCTTTACCAAGTCTCTATTTCGTTCTCAAGGTTGGGATATTGTTAGGCAAATCCCTAGTGGTAAGATAGCAATATACGGGCAGATTGCCCAATTAATTACCCCTTCAACTGAAATAGGTCTTAGAAATTACATTGCTTTTAGTGCGCGCCGGGTTGGTTCAGCAATGGGTGCTTGTCCTGGGGTTATACCGTGGCATCGGGTCATCAACGCACAAGGTAAAATCAGCTTGCACGAAGGTGCTGAACTGCAACGTCATCTATTGGAAGCTGAGGGAATCATATTCGATTACAATCAAAGAATTGATCTAGCACGCTTCGGCTGAAGAAGACTAGTCATAGATCAAAAGGATGGTTCATATAATGACTCAATATGAGATTTCCCCCCTTACCCCACAACTCTGGGATGATTTGGAAACATTATTCGGTCCTAATGGAGCATGCGCAGGTTGCTGGTGTATGTACTGGCATTTGCCTCGCAAAATCTATGATTGCCAAACTGGCGAGGCTAACCGGATGGCGTTTAAGTCATTAGTGGAACAGGGCCCACCCCCTGGTTTGCTCGCTTACAATGAGAATCTCCCGATTGGTTGGATAGCTTTAGCACCCCGTTCAACTTACCCCGCATTAGAACGCTCCAGAGTTCTCAAACCAATTGATGACAAACCAGTTTGGTCAATTGTTTGCTTTTATATAGCCAAGAAATCCAGAAAGATGGGTGTTACCAAGGCTCTCATCCTGGCTTCCATTGATTATGCAAGGTCGCAAAATGGAGAGATATTAGAAGCTTACCCTATTGACCCTTTGGGGAAAAAATACCCACCAGCGTTTGCCTATACCGGTTTCTATTCAACATTTATTGAGGCTGGCTTTCAAGAAGTGGCGAGGCGGTCAGCGACAAGACCAATCGTCCGATATTATTTGTGAGGTAGATGAATGGAAAATAAACGTTGTGATTGGGTGGGCAGTGATCCTCTTTATCTCCATTACCATGATTCCGAATGGGGGGTGCCGGTTTATGAGGATAGAAAACTTTTTGAATTCCTGGTACTTGAGAGTGCTCAAGCGGGATTGAGTTGGATTACTGTCCTTAAAAAAAGAGAGGCGTATCGGCAGGCGTACGCTGAATTTAACCCCGAAATAATCGCCCAATTCACCGAAAAAGACATCCAAAATCTCCTACAAAATTCGGGAATCATCCGAAACCGGCGGAAAATCGAAGCCGCCATCACCAATGCCCGCGCCTTCCTTTTAGTTCAAGAAAAGTATGGTAGCTTTTCAAATTATATGTGGCAATTTGTTGACGGAAAACCCTTGGTAAATTCCTGGATGAGTATATCTTCAATCCCCGCCCAGACAGAACAATCTCAGAAAATGAGTAGAGATCTGATTCAGCATGGTTTTTGTTTTGTTGGACCAACAATTTGCTACGCACACATGCAAGCAGTTGGGATGGTCAATGACCATCTCGTTCAATGCTTTCGTTATCGCGAAATCCTCGAAAATTATTAGGGATTAGGCATTATGTTACAATTCTGTTTGATGAAAGTTTGGGACTAATCCTTATTAAATCAGTGAGAGCCGGATACGCCGCTTCCGGCTCTCTCTAAGGAGGAGAAGAAGAGAAATCGCCCTTCGATTGTTAGTTTACCAACAAAATCAAATTCCTGCTTGACGATAACTATACGATTACCCTACGCTCACCCAACAACTTTGTAACTTTTTGAATTAATAGAAGGAAATAAAATGAAACCCAAGTTATCTTTCGCAAGCCAAATCCTTTCCACCACCCAAACTGATCCAACCCCGCTAGGGAGATTCCTCCTGATAGCCAGTGAAAAAGGACTCACCCATTTAGTATTTCAACCCGATATTGCTGGGATTCTACAAGAATTAGAAGAAAAAAGGGTTGTTATCAGTCCTGAAGAGAATCCTTTACTGGCCCAAACTAAAACGGAAATTTTGGATTACTTTACTGGAAAATTAAAGAAATTCACCATTCCAGTTGATTTACAGGGATTTTCCCCCTTCTATGTTGAAGTATTAATGGCAACTCAGGCGATTCCCTATGGAAGTACACAATCCTATGCGGATATCGCACGGCAAATTGGCAAACCTCAAGCTGCCCGAGCCGTTGGTCAGGTTGAGGCAAAGAATCCGATTCCGATCATCATCCCCTGCCATCGAGTGATTGGCAGCGATGGAAGATTACACGGTTACGGTGGCCCAGGTGGATTACAGACAAAAGCCTGGTTGCTCAAACTAGAAGGGAATCCATAAATTCAAAGGAATTTGAGTTATTCATCCAAAAGATATTATTCGAACCATTCAAATCACAATTGGAATCATAATTTATTCCAGTGTCGTTATAGGCGATCAAGTTATTAACTAGAATGATAGATACGAACGGGTCGTCCATACGAATAATTTCATTGAATGCCGCCACAATATACCTCTTCCACCCTGGCAGCAACCCGTAGGGGCGACCTACCCATGCCAACCAGCCCACCATCAGGCAATGGGTATGTGCCCGAGGAAGCGAATGATAGATACGAACGGGTCGCCCTTGCAATCGAAACGACAACATTCGAACTGGGTGATCCATCTTACCCGCCGCCATTTCATAAGGGCGACCCGTCTTTGCCAACCCTCTCCTATTTGGGCAACAGATTTATTCCCGAAGGAGTAGAAAATAAATCCAGATGGGTCGCCCCTACAAATTATCTCATTGAGTACCGCCATAATATACCCTTCTCCCTGGCAGCAACCCGTAGGGGCGA
>DHFN01000017.1 GCA_002402275.1 Anaerolineales bacterium UBA4823 | reverse complement strand
GTGATGCAGGAGATCGTCAATTTGGGACCGGCTAGGACTCACCCCGGAATGATAAAACACGTGAGTTTCAGCTCGACTGATTATGGCACGCTTATCTTCGTTACAAAAATACCGGGAAAAAACTTTTCGAGTTATTCAACCATTAACCTCATTATCTGAAGCAGTGCAATTCGTGCAAGAGCGTGGCGCGCTTTTTTTCTGGCCTATCAAAGAACTCGTTTTCCCTAGTCTTTGGGTGGCGGTAGCTGGCGATCGGCCCGTTCCAAATGAACATGATGATCCAGCTCAGATTACTTGGGATTGGAAAGACACGATGTTGGATAAGAAAATATGGTATTACGCAAAAATATTACGAAAAAGATCCACCATCCTGTCCCTTGATATCGCTCCTTTCTTTTACGCATTATCAGAGAATTATGGCGATCCTGAAGGAGATTATTTATTTGCTTACCGTCAAGGAAAACTCTCTTCAGAAGCTAAACGAATCTATGAGGCGATTCTCGAATTCGGTAAACTTGATACAATCCAATTGAAACAAAAATCACATCTGGCATCTCCAGAACATGAATCACGATTCAATACTGCCTTAGCAGCTCTTCAATCGGATTTCAAAATCGTTCCTGTTGGGATTGCGGATGCTGGTCCATGGCATTATGCTTTTATTTATGATTTAACATCTCGTCAATACCCAGAAATCATTGAAAAAGCTCGGTGGATTTCCCCTCAAATAGCTCGGCAGGAAATTATGGTAAATTATTTTAAATCAATGGGTTATTCTAATATGGATTGGATACAAAAACTATTCCAATGGAATCCCTTGGACATCTCCAAGACCATTGACAAATTAATAGAAAATCAATTCCTTCAGAAGCAAACCTTTCCAGAATTACCCGGTGGTTGGATAGTATTATCAGAAATCGGATAGGAAAATCATAACAAATTTACCTAAAATTAGATATACTATAAATAATGGACGCTCAAACCTTGTATTGCTGAAAAAATCTTTAATAGAATAGGAGAAGAAATGAATCCATTTGTAAGCTACACTAATGAAACCATAATAACGATCGAACGTCACATTCTTGAAGAACAAAAATACCATCCGGAAGCAACTGGCATACTTACAGCATTATTGTATGATATCGCCTTATCTGGAAAGTATATTGCTAGCCGGACTTGTCGAGCAGGTTTGATGGACATATTAGGTGCTACAGATAACTTCAACATTCAGGGCGAGCAAGTTATGAAGCTTGATGAACTTGCGGATGATACAATTTATCGTCTTAATGATCACACGGGCAGATTAGCAGTGATGGCATCTGAAGAACATTCAGATATTATGCCGATACCCGAAAAATTTGAATCGGGTAAATATGTTTTATTATTTGATCCCTTAGATGGTTCTTCGAATATTGATTATAATGCCCCCATTGGGACGATTTTTGCAATTTACCGTCGTTTATCTCTAGAAGGTCCTGGAACATTAGAAGATTGTTTGCAACCTGGTAAGGATATGGTTGTTGGTGGTTACATCCTTTATGGTAGCAGTACGATGCTGGTCTACTCCTCTGGAAATGGCACCCATGGTTTTACCCTTGACCCATCTATTGGTGAATTCTTATTATCGCATCCTAACATTCAAATCCCAAAGAAACCCAAATACTATAGCGTAAACCAAGGGTATAGTATGTATTGGAGTGAAGGGGTTAATAAATTTACAGATTACCTCCAGGGAAAAGATGGACAAATGAAATCATTATCTTTACGCTATATTGGTTCTCTAGTAGCGGACTTTCACCGTACATTATTATCTGGAGGAATATTCTATTATCCGACTGATAAAAAAGATCCCAAACGCCCCACCGGAAAATTACGCTTGCTATACGAAGCAAATCCCTTAGCTTTTGTGATGAAACAAGCTGGCGGTTATGCCTCAGATGGTCATCAATCCATTTTAGAGATTATGCCTCAACAACTCCATCAACGGGTTCCGCTGTATATTGGAAATCGAGAACTGGTTGAAAAAGCCGAGGAATACATCCGTAACTTTGATGATAAAGAGTAACAAACCTCAAAAAATTATTCCATTCAAAGCTAGGAGTAAAATGCAGGTTTCCAAGAATTATTTCAAGATCTTTTTCGTGAGCGCGTTGATCGCGCTCACCCTTTCCTGTAATTTATTCGGCGGGTTACAACAAGAATTATCTGAAATTAAATCAACTGCTGAAAATATTTCTGGTAGTGAAGAATATTTAGGGACTGCAAAAGCTTTTATTACCCAAGCTCAAGATAGCGAGGCAATTAAAACTGCCCAAGCCTGGGCAACCTATATGAGTGAACATCCATTAGTACCTACACTTGAGGCTGTCATAACCGAACAAGCACCAGGGTTGCAAGCTACTTTAGAATCTTTTGTAACGAATGAGGGCCCCGAATTGCAAGCTACTGCTCAAACACTTCTCACCCAAATTCCAAATGCTCTCAGTTCTCCACCCCCGGATATCCCTAAATTTCAAGGCGAACTAGAGAACCTGATTGAAACAAAAGAATCAATTTCTTTTATAACATCATCTCCATTAAGTGAAGTAACTTCATTTTACAAAAAACAGATGCCAACTAACGGCTGGGATTTTATTTCAAAAGACTCAATCGAATCGGATATCGCCAGTGTTTTGTCTTATGGAAAAGATAACCGAGTAGCAACCATTTCGATCAGTTCTAATCCTAAGAATCAGAAAACGATCGTTCTAATCTATATTGAGAATAAGTAAAAAATTATTCTCGGGTTTACTCTAAAAAAAACAAGCATCATTGTTTAATGATTATTGATCCGTAACACACTTTTGCATAATTGCTCGATGTCAATTAAGTTACCCATTCTGTTCAATTGGTATTAGATAATGCTCTATGATTAAATAGCATTATCGTCGTTATAAAGAGTTTGACCTAGTAATGTTACAATCTCAGATGCTGTTTCTTCGATGGGTTTAACAGTAACATCTACAAGCGGCCAATCTTTGCGTTGGTCAAAAATTTGATATGCATACGCCATTTCTTTTTTTATATAATCTAAATCTGCGTATCCTGTACTAACTGTGCCGATATGTTCAACCCGCGCTTGCCTTAATTCTGCCAACCGCTCCGGGCGGATGACCAAACCAACGGCTCGTCGGCGTCCAAGCTGAAAAAGCTCTTTGGGAGGCTCGATACCAAAAATAATGGGAACATTAGCCACTTTCCAGCCTCGATAAGCTAAATATATGCTCAAAGGTGTCTTAGAGGTCCGGGATACGCCCACGAGAACGATCTCAGCTTTATCTATTTCATGTGGATTTTTCCCATCATCGTGTCTAACCGTATAATCAATTGCATCAATTCTCTGTAGATAACTTCTATCAAACGGATGTAATCCACCAGGAATACCTTTTGGTTTTAATGAAAACATATCGGTTAGACGGGCTAGCAGGGGACCCATAATATCAATTGTCGGTACATTGTTCGCCCTACCCTCGGTTAACATGGCATGACGAAGGTCTTCCGAGACTAGAGTATGGACAATAAATCCATTATCGTTGGCTGCGCGTTGGACTATATCGTGGATCTGTGACCTTGTGCGTATCTCCCCCACCCGAACAATGGATACTCCTTCTGCATCAAATTGTAATAAAGCAGCCTGAACCACCCTTTCAGCCGTAGCTCCAGATGCGTCAGAAACCGTAAAAATTTGATAAACCATGGCTCAACTTCTTTAAGATTCGAAAATTGGAAAACAAACCCGAAAAGTACTGCCTTTGTTCACTTCGCTCTCGACTTGGATATGCCCCCCATGCATGTCTACAATCTCGTTTACGATTGCTAAACCCAATCCAGTTCCATGCTGCTTGGTTTGGCGAACATTCTGACCTCGATAAAATCGTTCAAATATATGCGGTAAATCTTCCTCAGAAATGCCTAGACCAGAATCTTGAACCTCCAAACAAACAAAATGGTCTTGTTGATAGGTCCGTACGTGAACAAACCCCAATGAAGTGTAATTGATCGCATTCCCAATCAGGTTATTCACAACTCTAGTAATATGATTGATTTCACCTTTTAAAAACGGAAGGTTTTGGCTTGCCTCAAATTGTAAGTCAATTCCCGCCATTAGAGCCGAGGGAAGATTAGCGGTGATAGATTGACTGACAATTAAATTTAAATCCACAGGGCTAAAATCGATCTTTTTCGTTTTTCCAATTGCCAATCTCGATAAATCTAAAATATCCTCCACTAATTTGCGCAACAACAAAGTTTGTTCCTTTAAAACTTTGATATATTCTTCTTTTTTCGATTCGGGAGCATTTTCTAACAACTCAAGGTAAAGGGTAATATTGGTAGTGGGTGTTCGCAATTCATGGGATACATCTGCCACAAAGATGTCTTTGATCCTATCCAATTCTTTGCGATAGGTGATGTCTCTTTGAGTAGCAACAAAATTGATAATCCTTCCTTTCTGATCACGAACAGGAGCAATAGTCAATAAGATGTCATATTGTTTACCATTTTTTCGTGTATGAACAAGCTCACCACTCCAAATTTTCCCTTCCCATAATCTTTCTTTTATAGACTGAATAATTTCGACATCATTATATTTTTCTAACCAAGCGAGATAATTAATCCCAACTAATTCATTTATCGAATAAGAGGATTGGGAGACCATTGCATCATTGACCGTTTCAATTCCCCCTACTAAATTGGTTACTACCACACCATCTCCAACGCTCCTCAAGATAGCTTCTACACGTTCTTTGGCTTCAAAGAGCTGAGCAGTTCTCTCTTCCACTCGTTGTTCGAGCTCATTGGCATATTTCCGTAATTGGTTAAGCAGATGAATATTCTCTATTATCGGTCCTAGAGTCCTGGCGACTACCCGCAGAATGTCCATATCTTCAGCGCTAAAAATATCTCCGCCATATTTTTGTCCCAGAGCCAGCAACCCAAGTATCTTGGAATGTCCAATGATCGGTATCCACAGATGTTCTTGCTCGGTATTTAAGAGTTGATATTCTTCTGGTGAAACTTGTGCAGCTTTCAATGCCTCTGCTATAGTCGCTTTTTCCTCTCCTCCCACTTTGAGCAAATATTCCAGACTACTACGGGGAAGAATCGGGGCTTTACCAGAGCTTCCATCAATTAATTTATTTTTAGGAGCCACTTCGATCACTGAAAAATCACCCTCAATATCGCTCAAGAAAATACAGGTATCCTCAAGCCGTAAGGTATTTGTTAATCTTTTTGAGATTGTGGCTCCTAATTCCCTCAAATCCATGATTTGTTCCAAATTGCTCGTAATCTGCAAAATCGCAGACCGATAATCATACCAACCCCCATAAAACATCACATCAACCAAGTGCTGGACCTGTCTTGATATAGGCAGTATCGAGGCAGCTAGAAATAAAATCAAAAACGTATTCAGGGTTGGATCATATAAAATTGTAGTGGGTAAAATGGCTTGTAACAAGGAGAAAATGCTGATATAAATGCCAACCAGAACGAAGAAAACTAGCAATACTGTTGCCCCACGATTGACATGCCGCTCAAATTCAATAATTCGATAACGGAAAATGACGTAGCCGTAGGTTAATGGGAGAAAACTAATCCAGATGAATGTCAGATAATGGGGAAGGAGAGGTTTATTTATCAACACTTCTGGTATGATGTAGAAGGCAAGAAATGGAACCACAGATAACAACCCCCCTAACAATAATAAACGAATTTTCGCGAGCACACCAGGGTCAGCTGCATTCCGATAATGATAATAAAGCAAACCCGCCACAAGGATTAAATTTATCGCAATAAAATATTGGGAAGCAGTGGTAATGGCAAATATCAATGGTTCATTATTACTCCCATGAGATGCCCAGACAATATTGAATATCCCTCCAATTGATCCTAGAAAATATAAAAAGATGAGAAAATGATCGCGCCAGCGAAATTTTGCTTCTTGAGGGAAGTATAAATGAAAATGGACTGCAAGAGGCCCAATCATCCACCATAAAATATTATAAATTTCAATGAATATTGGTGGCCCTGTCCAAGAAATTTGTCCGCTCGTTAACAACAAGCTACTACTTATAAAAAACCAATAACCCAATTCGGTTTCTTTTGAAGACGGTGCAAAAGCGACAATCCAAATCCCCACTAAAAGGAAAATCAATGCGATCAAGAGGGGCATGAGGCGTGTTAATAATTCCTCTGCGGATGGTTGGGACAAATAAACAACTAGGAGGAGATTCTGATTACCCCGCCGGACAAGGAAAGTTACCGGATCTCCAACATTTTTACCTAGATACCAGGAATATGTTGGTAAATATTGCAAAACTTTATTAGAATTAACTTCTAATAAAACATCTCCGATCTTTAATTGTGTTGTTTCTGCAATAAAAGGATCTAAATCGAGTATTTCATTTCGAGGAGATAGTATTCGAATACCCTCATAAGGATAATTCAGTGCTAAAACGATTCCCCATACAATCAAGAAAAACACCCCTATCCCCATTATAAATGGAAAACTCATACGAATTCGTTTCGAGGTTTGCATGTTTGCTTTTTATAGATTGGTCAAAAGATGATACGAATAACAAACTAATAGCAATTATTGTGCCATTTAGAAAAAGGTATTTTATTGAAGGAGAATCAGAATTTCAATAGAGATTCAACCATAGATAAGAGCAATTTATCGGCAGGGTTGTCTGGATGTAAATCTGTGATCGCCTGGTGGGCTTGTTCTGACTCTTTCATCAAAGTTGTCAACATATATAAACCTGCACCAGCTTTCTCTAATATATTACAAAATTCTGCTACCAAATCTTGTCGTGGCGCAGAGATGAGTTCATTGATTACTGAATTGAAATGTTTTCGCTCCTGATCTGACATTACCTCATTTGCATACAGAGCAGGAAGAATTCGCTGGTATTTACGAGCCTCAAATTTCGAAAAATCATTTTGTAAGTCTTGCCAATCCTCTAAGTCATCTAATATTTGAATGATCACCCCCAAAGAAGTACCAAAACTGGCGTAGGCATTTAATGTTTTCGCATTATCCGTAGCTAGTCTTGCACCCGACCAGCAGGCAAGGGAAAAAAAACTACCCGATTTCAATCGCGCAATCTCATAAGCATTCGTTAAAGTATATTTTTTTATGGACAGATCAAAGTGCTGACCATCACACATTTTTAAAAGCTGCTGTTGAAATGCTTGAACAATAACTATACTCGTTGAATGATCAGGAAGAGAATGAAGTAACTCTGTTAAAATTAAATTTGCCAAAAAAAAGAAACCAGAGGCAACATTTAACAAGTTACCCGGGGTTTCGGAGGATACCTGCTCTCCTTCCAATTTATCTTCAGCATGATCCATCAAAAATGCAGCAATATAAAATAAATACCATGCTGCAGTAACTCGATCAACCCCTAATTCATTTCCCCCACAAGCGTGACAACAAAGTTTTGGTAAAACTACCCAGCGTTCATTTTTAATTGAATATTTTTGTGGAGATAGGAATGGCAAAGTCTTCAGTATCGCTTTTCGATACTCTTCGGATACATCCGACTTTGCCAAAGCTGATTCAACAGTCTCGCGTAAACGAGTTTGAGTTGTCTCTAAAACACTTTCTAAATCTTTTATCTCCATCCTGTCGCGAGCGCTGCCACTTCTTGCATTGAGACGGTGCGGCCATTAGCTCCTCTACGAAGACCATGCATTAAAAATGCTTGCTCTTCTTTGCTCAGTTGCAAATCCCGCTCTGCAAGAGCAGCTTCCGGATCCGTTTGCATTTTAGCCGCGAATTCGGAATCGGTAGATAATTGGTAGACTACTTGGGCGAGTGTCATGGTATATCTCCTTTTAAAAAATAGGAAAGTGATTAATATTTAAATAAATATAGCATTATATTTATCGAATGTCAATCATTAAGTTACACATTAAAATAACCATTAATTCTAATTTAGCAGCCTTCTTCCTATAAAAAATATCTTTTTGTTTGAGGAGTTCTAGTACTAATAAGTACACTTTCGAGTCTTGACCTCAAATTTTTTATCCCTGCCCTCAGCGAACGCCGTCTACTTAATCAAATTGTCCCCCGTCAATGTACTGACCGAGTGCGGGCTCGCTGTTAAACTCTAGCAACTGATCAGTAAATTGGCAAAATATGAGCTAATATCGTTATTGGGATAAAGCCCACCATCGCTAGAATGTGTTGTTCAATTCTAGTAAAGTTTCTCGCTTAGGTCTTAGTTCAACTTCGGTTAATCTATTGAGTGGCTTTTCTGTCAAATTATACATATCAACCATCGAAGGTTGATTTGGATTGATGTAGATCAATCCAGTTATCAAACATTGGCAAGCATTGGATTCTTCTAGGATAGTTATCGCGGCACTCCGATCGGTGGGATCATAGTCTCGCCCTAGCTTTTTTAATAAAATCGTGGATCCGTCATGTAACTGCACTTCTTTTACTTCATTTTCATTATATTCGACCAGGATCTCTTCTGCCCGTGGCACAAAGGAAAGTTCATGGAGTGCTGTTTCATGATCCTTACCCCAAACATAAGATTGGGTAGCTTGGTCAATATTATTAAAGGTTACACAAGGACTAATGATATCCAACACTGCAACCCCATTGTGATTTAATGCAGCTTTGATTAATTCCTTAACTTGTTTTGGATCTCCCGCAAAAGAACGGGCTACAAAAGTTGCATGTCCAATCAACGCCTCCCAGGCAATATCAACTGGCATATAGGGATTGACACCATGGGATTTAAGTTCTAGTCCCTGATCAGCTGTTGCAGAAAATTGCCCTTTGGTCAACCCGTATACACCATTATTTTCGATAATATAAACCAGTTTCATGTTTCGGCGTAATAAATGTTTAAATTGCCCCAGACCGATGCTTGCTGTATCCCCATCACCGCTAACCCCTAAACCTTTCAAGGTATAATCAGCGAAGAGTGCCCCAGTTGCTAAGGATGGCATTCTCCCATGCAGCCCATTGAAACCAAATGAGCGGTTTAAAAAATAATATGCACTTTTACTGGAACATCCGATTCCACTAAATTTGACAACCTCCTCAGGGTGAACGTTTAATTCAAAGCAAGCTGCTATGATTTGACTCGATATAGAATTATGACCACATCCTTGACAAAGGGTTGATGGATTGCCTTTATAATCCATCTTTGTTAAACCAACTAAATTAACTCCGCTTCTCTTTCCTTGTGCCTCGATCTGTTCTGTCATCACTTTACTCCTTGTCCTGTTGGATAAAATCAAACAACCGTTTTGCTGTAAGTGGTAATCCATCGCTATAAGCAAAGGATCGAAGTCTATTGGCTAATTCTGGATATTCAATACGGAGCAGTTGATTCAATTGTCCATCACGGTTCATCTCCACCACATAATTTATTTCATGGCTTTCGATAAACTCTTTTTCTTCCCCTACAAATGGATATGCTCTAATCCTCATAAAATCGCTTTTTATACCCTGTTGAGCTAGTTTGTGGCGCGATTCTTGAATAGCTGGATTAGTTGATCCGATTGAAATAATTCCGATCTCAGACATTACCATTCGTTCAATCACCGGTTTTGGTAAAAGCGGCTTTGCAGTCACAAACTTTTTCCTCAATCGTTCTAGCAAATCGTGCCAGTTTTGTGGATCTTCGGAATACCTTGAGTATTCGTCATGACCGGTTCCACGAGTAAAATATGCCGCCTGGGGGTGTCGGTTCCCAATTACTGTACGATAAGTGATACCGTCACCATCTACATCTAAATAACGAGCCCACTTCCCATCTAATTGCTCCAAATCTTTTTCCCAAAGCACTTTGCCTCGTTTCATTGGTGAATCAGGATACTCAAAAGGTTTTCCCATCCATTGATTCATGCCTAAATCCAAATCCGACAGAATGATGACTGGGGTTTGGATTTGCTCTGCGATATCAAATGCTTTCCAACCAAATTCAAAAACTTCATTAATATTCCCAGGCAAGAGAATAATGTGCTGAGTATCCCCGTGACCTAGAAAAGCAATGAAGGTTAAATCCCCTTGAGCAGTTCGGGTGGGTAATCCCGTGCTTGGGCCAATCCTTTGTACATCCCATATCACAACCGGCACTTCCGCAAAATACCCTAATCCGATGTATTCGCTCATTAAACTTAATCCTGGACCTGATGTAGATGTCATCGCTCGTAATCCACCCCACCCCGCGCCAATCGCCATCCCAATTGCAGAAAGTTCATCTTCTGCTTGGATAACTGCAAAGGTGTTTTTTTCTGTATCTACATCTTTTCTTAGTTTGGGTAAATAATTTTGTAAGTTTTCCGCCAGACTCGTTGCAGGAGTGATCGGATACCAGGAGGCAAATTGAACCCCTCCATAGATGGCTCCAAGAGCAGCTGCGGTATTTCCATCGGTAAGGATTAACCCCTTTGTCATTTCCATTGGTTCGAGATAAAAAGGGTCTTTTTTTTCTAGATGTTGTTTAACCCATTCTGCTGCTCTGAGAACCACTTCAAAATTGATATTCACTGGTTTAGATTTGCCTTTAAAGTGAAACTCCAGCGCTTGGTGAATTTTTTCAAATTCAATCCCTATCAGTTGAGCTAATATTCCAACGTAGACCATATTTGCCAGGTAATCTCTTAGATTTGGAGGAGCTTCAACCTGTCGGACAATCTCCTTGATTGGCATGGGGTAATAAAAGATTTCCGAGCGCTCGAAGGGCAAATGAATTTGTTCATCACAAAATAACACTCCCCCTGGTTTCAGCTTTGCTAAATCTTCATTGAATGTTGCTGAATTCATTTCAATAAGGATGTCTGATTCATCTTCCCGGGCAACGAAACCTTCCTTGTTCACACGCACGGTGTACCAAGTAGGTAATCCTTGGATGTTTGATGGGAATATATTTTTCCCCGAAACCGGTATCCCCATTTTAAAAATAGAGCGCAGGATCGTTGCATTGGAAGTTTGAGAACCGGATCCATTTACGGTTGCGATGGTGATTGAAAAATCATTGATAATCTGTGACCGCTTTTCGGATTTCCTCGCTTCTTCAGACTGTGTTTGCATTCCATCTCCTTTGGCAATTTAATCTAATCTTTCAATCGTTAACACATCTTATTCAATTGTTTTTTACTTATACTATACGGACAATACCCCCTACTCTACATTTGTAGACGTACTCTCCTAAATTCCTCAATATAGCGAGGACTCTCAATGGTACTTTCTTCAGAAAAACGCGATTTCATTCGTTGAATTAGTTCACTGGTATCTGCAATCTGACTCTTATGCTGCAAAATTGCCTGGATTTTTTGATCCCAATATTCCGTCACATCTAATTTTACATTTGGATTGACCGGAAGGCTTACCCAAAGTTCTTTCACTATGTGAGGTTCCAGCTTCTCTTCCGTCATTAATTCTGGAAAATAAAGATGATCGCGTGCGGCAGGAAATACTGCATCAATGACAGCTTGACCAGCAGCCCGATGATCAGGATGGTTGATGCGATAATCGCCCATAAAAATATTTTGTGGGTCACAGGTAATCACAATATCAGGTTTCACCTGCCGGATGATACGAGTTACAGCTTTACGTAAATTTAAATCGGGGAATAAACCACCATCCGGATAGTTTAAGAACTGAACTTCATTAACTCCTAATACTTTTGCAGCATTAATTTGTTCGATCTGTCGCATATTACATAAATCATGTGCACTAAGATTTCGATCCTTAGTGCCCTTATCGCCACAAGTCAATAAACAATAAATAACAGTATGCCCAAGCTTAACCCAACGAGCGATCGATGCACCGATAAAAAATTCTGGGTCATCAGGATGAGCCAGAATTACACAAATGCGCTGAGGCTCCTCCCAGGTTTCAATATACTCAATTTCCACATCCACCTTCCTTGATTTCCCATTAACAATTTATAGCCAATGGTTAATCCTCATTTTCCTCATCTACGTAACCATTCTCATCATTCTGAGCTTGATTGCATGGAGCTTGAGCTTTTTGTTGTAAAGCATTCAATTCATCCCAGGGTTGTATCTGGGTTATTGAAAACTCTTGCTGGACCCCAGTCGGGAACTCTACTATCACTGCCATTTTCAAAGGGTATACATCCACTACTTTTCCCTCACCGAGAGGAGTTACAACATGTTTACCTCTTTTAGGGAGATGTTTCCGGGCTTCCACATACTGCTCATATTCATAGACAAGGCAACAACGTAAACGTCCGCACATACCGGTTATTTCCGTCGGAGTGAGAGAGATTCCCTGTTCCTTTGCCATTTTGATTGATATAGGGCTAAAATCGTTCAAAAACCGTGAACAGCACCGGTTTTCTATACCACAAGCCCCGAAACCGCCGGTTAATTTTGCTACATCTCTGGGCCCTATTAAACGCCATTCAATTTGGATTTGAGGGTATAACCGTTGGATTGCATTGCGTAAACGCCGGAGGTCCAACTTCCCTTCCGCTTCGGTACTATAAAGGAAAACTAATTTACTACCATCAAAACTATATTCCGCTGCCGCTATTTTTAAACCATGATATCCTAATTCTATTACCTTGGTTCGGCAATTCACCAGTGCTTCGTTTTCTTTCTTCTGATATATTTGGTGTAAAACTAAATCCCGGGGAGTTGCTTTCCGCAAAATAGGCTTCCAAGTACCCTCAGGAGGCGGAGTAGGATTTTCAATAAATGCAATCACTTCGCCAATCTGCTGACCTCGGCTAGTCTCAACAACTGCGTAGTCTCCAACCGCGATCTCAGAACAGGAAACCGAGTCGAAGTGATACACCTTCCCTACTTTTTGGAATCGAATTCCGACGATTTTAAGATCCATAGAATAATTAAATGACCGATGATCCCTGTTTCATTGCTCCCACACTTATTTTGGCAGCAATTTCTTTGCTAATCCGAATTAATATTTTTGATACATTCGATTCGGGGTCTGATATCACCACGGGAACTCCCACATCGCTGCCTACTCGGACTTGCGGGTCAATTGGAATAGCACCTAAAAATGAAACGCCAGTTTGTTCAGCTAATTTTATGCCGCCTCCATTGCCAAAGACATCCAATTTTGTTCCATCGTTAAGCTCTAAATAGCTCATATTTTCAATAACCCCAAGAACGGGGACATCGAGTTGGCAGAACATTTCTAAACCACGTCGGGCATCATCCAATGAGACTTGTTGGGGTAAGGTAACGATAACCCCACCGCTTAATGGCAATGATTGGGCTAGGCTTAATGGAGCATCCCCAGTTCCTGGGGGTAAATCTACTACAAGATAATCTAATTCACCCCAATCAACATCCGATAGAAATTGCCGAATGACCGAATGAAGCATAGGTCCACGCCATATTAATGCTTGATCAGGTTTTACCAAAAACCCAATTGACATTAATTTGACACCAAATGCTTCTGCGGGTTGTATCTTTTGGTTATTCTGGGGTGGTAAGTGATGAACACCCATCATAGTTGGCAAATTTGGTCCGTATATATCCGCATCTAACAATCCTACTTTAGCTCCTGATTGCGCCAATACGATTGCCAGGTTTACCGCGATTGTGCTTTTACCAACTCCACCGTTTCCCGATCCAACCGCAATTGCGTTTCGAATGGGTAGAGATAATATACTGCGGGCTTTTCCATCATCGGGAACACGGGCATCCATCTTAATATTAACATCCGTTACACCAGCAATAGCTAATACCGCTTTCTTTGCATCCCCTTGAATTTGTGAACTGAGGGGACAGGCGGGGGTAGTTAATTCAAGTCGAAAATTGACTTTCGAACCCTCGATTTCCACATCCTGGATCATGTTTAGCGACACCAGATCTTGGTGTAACTCAGGATCTTGTACTGACCTCAGTGCATTTAAAACCATTTCTTTTGTAACTTGCTTTTCAACCATTTTTACCTCATTAGTCAATTTTATCTTCAAATAATTTTGTTAATGTACTAACCATTTCTTGTTTGTACATATAAGCTATTTGGATTAATTCCTCGTCTGATCCTCGAAATCTTTTTATTACCTGCTGAACACATTTACTACATCCTTGCATTGCTCTTAATGAATCACCCTGACAAGTAGCACAGGCATTGAACTTAGCAATAAAATAAATAAATCCCGCTCGTTCAGGGTCCCCAATTGGTTTCGTTAGGACGTCATTTACATAATTGTTCCATTTTGTTGATCTTAAATTTTGTAACTGTCCCAATAACCGAGGTGGAAATAAGATTTCGGTATCAAACCTAGTCATATTGATGAACGCTCAAATTAATTTGGAGCTGGTTTTCTCGCCGCTTTCAGTGCTTCAGCTTCAGCACGGAGCTCCTCCTCCCTCTTGTAATTTGTCGGTCGGATGGAAGAATAATACGACAACGATTTGCCTAACTTCTTCTTATCATAAATATTCTCGGCATGTCGATCAATTACCGCTAATTCATAATCATGGCCCATTTTAATCGCATCAAATGGACAATACTCGGCACAAAATCCGCAATTCATGCAAGTGTCAATATCAATATAGAATTCCGCTGGTTCTGGGATAGGTCTCCCCGTGTGTGGATCGGCGGATCGAACGATCCATATACATTGGGGAGGGCATACTTTGGAACAAATCCCACAAGAAGTACACCGATAAAATATAGAGCCGTCCTCTTTCTCTTCATAAACTAAAAAAGGAATAAACCGAAATTCCTCTGGCGACGGGATTCTCTCTTCCGGATATTGTATGGTAAATATTCCATTAGCGTCTTTACTTGAACGATGTTGTATCCCTTCTGGATTGTAATAACGTTTACCTAACCACTTGATATCATCAACGTAAGTGGCAATAAAACGACGTAAGGTTACACCTAATCCTTTAATAATTCCAAGTCCATCCATATTGTGCCTCCGCTCAACATTTTTATTTATTTTTACAACTGATCAACGATCTAATTCCCCTAGAACAATATCAATTGAGCCTAAAATGATCACAGTATCTGCCACTTTATTTCCCAACGACATTTTTTCTAAAGGTGTGATATTGATCAAGGATGGCGCTCGAACATGGTACCGCCAGGGATTCGGTTTACCATTTGAGACAACGTAATAACCAAGTTCTCCTTTTGGCGCTTCCACTCTCCCATAAGCTTCTCCGGGAGGAACCTTGACAACATATTGTGGTTTACCCTCTTGGATAGGACCTTTTGGCATTTGGGTCAAAGCTTGCTGAATAATCCGAACGCTTTGCCGCATTTCATCAACTCGGATTAAATAGCGATCATAAACATCCCCATGATAACGGACTGCTACATCAAAGTCGAAACGATCATAGATACTATAGGGGTCAGCCCGCCGGATATCATAAGGAACACCCGATGCTCGGACGACTGGTCCGCTCGTAGAATAAGCGATCGCATCCTCTGGGGTTAGCACTCCCACACCCTCGCCACGGGCTTTTATGATCTCACTATTGGTCAAATACAAGTCCAATTCATCAATTTTACGTGGAAGCCGCTCAAAGGCTAAATCATGAATTTTTTCATAGATTCCCTCTGGTAAATCCCGGGCTACTCCTCCAAATCGGAAATAGTTACACATCATCCGGGATCCAGTAGTCGCTTCGAATATGTCTAGGATTAGTTCACGCTCTTCAATGGCATAAAGCATTGGAGTAAAATAAGCGCCCATGTCATTGAGTAATGAGCCAATTGCAAAAAGGTGATTACTGATACGAGTAAATTCTGCCATGATCACTCGCAGATATTCTGCTCTCTCAGGTGGTTTAATGCCCATCAATTTTTCTACAGCTAGGGCATATCCGAAATTGTTACTCAACGAGGAGATATAATCCAGTCTATCCGTGTAGGGCATATTTTGTAGAAAGGTATTGCGCTCTCCGATTTTTTCATGGTTACGATGTAAGTACCCCACAACCGGTTTTAAGACACGGATAGTTTCTCCCTCAAGTGCGACAACCATCCGGAATACACCATGAGTAGAGGGATGTTGCGGACCCATATTTACAATTACATAATCCGTTTTTAGTCCTGATTCATCCTCAGAACTGATGATGTTCTTGATATTGGAATAAAGAACGGAATCATCATCAGGAATCCATTTATCCGGATCGAAACCAGTTGGAAATGCGATATTTTTATGGAATGGATTTTTATCCTCAGCGAGGGAAATTTTTCCATCTGGCCAACGACTTTTGAAAGGTTTACCATCTTCTTCATAATAAGGTTCGTGCCAATCTTTGCGCATGGGATGTCCTTCAAACCCTTCCCATAAGAGTAAACGACGTAAATCTGGGTGCCCTGCAAATTGGATCCCGAAAAGATCCCAGGCTTCGCGTTCCTGAAAATCTGCACCTGGATAAAGGGATACCAGCGATGGTACCACTGCATTATTTCGATCCACCTGACTTTTAATGGCAAGGGCTGGTCCACCACTTGACTTAAAGAAATGGTAAACCACCTCCATCAATCCATCTGGCAAGTAATCCACACCCGTAACCGAAGACAAATAATCATACCCCAACTCGTCTCGAATGGCTCGAGCGACGTCAATTAGATGATCCGAAGATACAACATATCCGTTGTATCCCGTCCTTTCATCTGGTTTTACATATTGGGGGAATTTTTCTAATAAATCACTATTTTTCGTTATGATTTGAGCGCTCATAAATTATTTAACTCCCCTTTTCTTGCCTGGCTACTTGTGCAGCAGGATCATCAATATTTTGAAGCTTTTGATTAGTGTACTGACGGATTAAATCATACTCACGCGGATCCATGATATCAGGTCCTAAAACGGGTACTGGAATCGTTTCACTAGCGCCTTTTTTATACCATCTTACTTCTCGAATTGATTGAGTATCAATCTTCTTTTGTAACGTAATTAGTCCATTCATTAATGCCTGAGGTGTAGGAGGGCAACCAGGAATATATACATCTACTGGAATATAATTATCCACTCCTGAAATTACGTTATATCCTTCTTTGAACGGTCCTCCACCAGAAGCACAAGCACCCATCGCGATGACATATTTCGGCTCTGGCATCTGATTGAATAAACGAACAATAAGCGGCATCATCTTCTTCGTCACAGTGCCAGAAACAAGCATTAAATCGGATTGACGTGGACTGGGGCGCATGACTTCCATTCCAAATCGAGCAATATCATAGCGGCTAGCAGCAGCGCAGATCATCTCGATCGCACAACATGCCAAGCCAAACATCATAGGCCAGACGGAAGAACGGCGACTCCAGTTATAAATTCGATCTAATGTGGTTATTGAGACTGAGCTTTTTAACTCGGGTGGTATCTCATATTCCGGTTTGTTAAGATCTTCGCCCATGAGAATTAAACCTCCTCTATCCATTCAGTGAGTATTGATAACAATATTGCATCATTAACCAAGTTTGCTTCCCCAACAAATTGGGGGAGTTCAAGAACCCATTTTTCTAATTCCCCCAAAGAAATTCCATCTAATGGAACATCAGAATGTGTGTCAATTAACAATTTAACAATATCAGTTGTATAATCCCAGCTCAATTGAGTTCCATTGATCATTTGGAAAAATTATACACCTGACAGGATAATCGGTCAAGTTCTATTTAACATAATATATATTTTCTTAATCACCTTAAAATCATGTATAATTCATCCATGATTTCCACCCGATTACAGATTATATCCTATCTAGAACACCATCATTCTGCATCGGTCCGTGAATTATCGAATCTCCTCCACCTCACACCGGCAAATATCCGCCATCATCTTGCCATCCTCCAAAAAGAAGGTTCGGTTAATATTTCTTTAGAGACAACTTCAATTCCACGGGGAAGACCTACCAAAACTTATTCATTATCAAGTCGCAAGCTGGCAAATAATTACCCAATCTTATGTAAAGCATTGCTTGATTTAATAAAGGCGCAATCTCAATCAAATAAGCAGGAAATCTACCAATCAATTGCAAATACCATTCTCGGGAATGAAAAACCAAGTGCGCAAACACTAACTCAAAATTTAATTCAGACTATAAATTGGCTAAATAAATACAACTATGAAGCTAATTGGGAAGCAGAAAAAGAACAGCCGATTATAAAATTGAACCACTGTCCTTATTATTCGCTTGTTCAGGATTATCCAGAACTCTGTGAAATAGATAACTATCTTTTAAATAGGATGATCAATAGAAAAGTTCTGCTTGTTTTCAAACTACAAAAAGGAAATAGTCATCAAACAACTTGTAAGTTCAAAGTAATATCTTAAGTCTTTTCTAACCACTTATTGGTAAAATTAGAACATTTGCAAGGATGGTTATTGAAGATTAATCGGATCAAATTGAAGATTGAGAAGTTGAGCAATGAAGAATAAATTTTTATCATTAATCCTCCTTTCGTTTTTTATTGTAGGCTGCTCTACACCAAGCTCCGCACCTGCAACTATTGTACAGAATTATTATCAGGCATTGATAAATAAAAACCTAAATGGAATGCTGGCGACGGTTTGCTCCAACTGGGAAGAACAAGCTCGCAATGATTACCAATCATTTGCTGCTGTATCAGCCCAATTAAAAAACCTTCAATGCCAAGTACAAGCCCAGCAGGACAATGATGCAGCTGTGATTTGTCAAGGAAAAATTGAGGCAAATTATGGAAATGAAATCTTGGAAATAGATTTATCGAAATTCTTATTTAAAGTCATCCAAGAAAATGGAGAATGGCGTCTCTGTGGCTATCAATAATTTTTTCAACAGGAGGACTCAATAAATCATGTTGAAAAAAATCTTCAATAAAGAGAATTTTTATGCACTTCTCCTCTGTTTAATTCTGCTTGCTCTGGTCATTTTGAGCACTGATACTTCTCCCACCTGGATCTATCAAGGATTTTAAATGAGTCTTTACCAGGTTCTGCTCCTGGTCTTGGTCGCTCTAATAGCGGGTTTTATCCATAACATTCAACTCAAAAAATCGTTCTTGATTTTTATGAGCGTAACCTTTTATTATTGGTTACAACCTTCCTCTTCGATTCGCAATCTGGATTTCTGGCTGCCTACCTTCACCTTGCTCATTTCATTTGCGACCTATCTAGGGATGATTATCTATTCACGTGAAAAAATTCTGCTAACCTTCCGGG
Source organism: Anaerolineales bacterium UBA4823 (assembly GCA_002402275.1). Classification (GTDB taxonomy): domain Bacteria; phylum Chloroflexota; class Anaerolineae; order Anaerolineales; family UBA4823; genus UBA4823. The sequence continues at coordinate 7,015 of DHFN01000017.1, read as the reverse complement.
ATTTTGGGTTTGTTCTTGTTCCAACCCTTCTGGCAGATCTGAACCGGTATGTATCTTTGTGTTGTATAACTCCCACTCTTCCCCCTACGATTGAAAGAGTAATCCTAGGGGTAATCATCACCTTGGCTATTTTTTTTCTCTTATATCGAGTTATACCCCAACACTACGATTTTTCATTTTCACTCTTCTTTTTATTAATCCTATTTCTGTTTCTAAAAATCCCTTCCTTTACCCTGATACTCAGTAGAGCTTTTCATATAATCAATCACCAACCCCTCCAATTTAGCCTAGCCACCGACATCCAATGGCTAGGAATTTCTTATATCATCCTGCGGATGCTTCATATTCTGATAGACGTCCATAAAAAACGCCAGCCAATCCCCGGTTTTCAAGATTATGTTTTTTATTTATTGTTTTTTCCAGCTTTAATTGCTGGCCCTATTGACCTTTTCCCACATTTTGTAAATGAGATCTCATCTCCGTCTCCGAGTAACACCCTTCGGCAAGAAGGTTTTTACCGGATCATAATTGGCTCCTTCAAAAAATTTGTTCTGGCAGATAGTCTAGCTATCCTGGCGCTATCCCAGCAAAATGCCACTCAGATTAGCTCCACACTCTATATGTGGTTAGCATTAATAGGCTACTCATTGAGGATTTATTTTGACTTTTCTGGTTATACGGATATTGCCATAGGAAGCGGGTTATTAATCGGTGTGCGCTTACCAGAAAATTTTTCTGCTCCTTACCGAAAAACCAATCTTATCCAATTCTGGAATAGCTGGCATATTACACTTGCAAACTGGTTTCGATCCTATTTTTTCTACCCCTTCACCCGAAAATATCAACGCACAAAGAAGCTTCCTCTCTGGCTTTTAATCTTTACCGGCCAAGTGATTACGATGCTCCTTATTGGGTTTTGGCATGGAATTACTCTAAACTTTGCTGTATGGGGTTTATGGCATGGCATTGGGTTGTTTGTCAATAATCGTTGGGCAGACTGGAAACGCAATCATCCTTACCTATTAAAACAAAATTGGTTTTTTACTTCGTTATCTTGGATCTTGACCTTTAGTTATGTTAGCCTAGGTTGGATTTGGTTTGGAATGAGTGACCTCCATTCAGCTATGCTGGTTTTTCAAAGGTTATTTGGTTTGGCATCATGAATCAGAGTGAATTTAAAATTAAGGTTGACTGGAAAGGATTGATCATAAAGACAACTATCCTATTGATCTTGTGTAATTTAATCTATGCTTTGCTCATACCTCATTTATCCATCGGGAAACTCACTTTATACAATGCTATTTTCCCGGGAAGACTTCGGCTCCCTTATGGAGATGATCCTAGTCAATCTTATAATTTGACACTGAATAATCTGGACGCAATGTTCGCTTCGCATATCATCGCTAAACCTGGTAAACCCACAGCCGAATTTAGAGTAGTTTTAATTGGGGATTCAGCTACTTGGGGTTATTTATTATCGAATGACCACACTTTGGCGGGTTACCTTAACCAATTACAACTTTTCTCTTCTGATGGCAGAAAATTAATTTTTTACAATTTAGGCTATCCGACGATGTCCTTGACCAAGGATTTAATGATCCTCACCCGTTCACTAACTTATCAACCAGATTTGATCATCTGGTTAGTAACCCTGGAGTCTTTCCCGAAAGATAAACAAACATCTTCACCTCTTATTCAAGAGAATCTAGATGAACTCTTTTTGCTTATCAAAAATAATCATTTAGAAAATTATTTATCTATACCAAGCCCTCAACCAAAAAATTTATGGAAGCAGACGATCATCGCTCAAAGAAAACAATTAGCTGACTTATATCGTTATCAACTCTATGGTTTTGATTGGGCAGCAACTCATATTGACCAATTCATTCCAGAAAACCTTCCACCACGACAGGAAGATTTAACCGAAGACCTGACTTTTCATGGATTCCAACCCTCCCATTTACCAATCGCTTCATTGTCCTTTCCAATCCTTGAAGCAGGTGAGAATTTAGCAAAACCAGTGCCGGTTATATTCGTAAATGAACCTATTTTTATCAGCCATGGAGAAAACAGCGCTACTCGTTACAATTTTTATTATCCACGTTGGGCTTATGACGATTATCGAAAATGGTTTTCTGATACATGTAAATCTCAAAACTGGATTTGCTGGGACCTTTGGGATTTAATCCCATCTACAGAATTTACGAATACAGCCATTCACATGACTCCCTCTGGTACACAACAATCCGCCAATTGGATAGGTGAACAATTAGCCAATTGGCTAAAAACTCGCCCTTGATTCCAGGTATAATCACAAAAATATGAAAAAGGCTGGTTTGATACTATTATTGGGATTATTGATTTGGGGATGTCAGCCAAATAACTATCCACAACCCACATTAGTAACACCTTATTCAGCCAAAATTTCTTCCATCCCTGCTCAAACTAACTCAAGCAATTCTCTGAATATAAAACCTTCCCCAACAGACACATTCGATCCTTCATCAACGACCCAAATAACCTCATCAAGATCTTCTGCATCCATAACAGATCAACCAAATTGGATGTCTTTACCCGTCATCCCCTATATAACCCCGAATAGTGTCCAGATATTTCAACGAGGACAAAAATTAGGGAACCACCCCAACGCATTCTCAAAAGTAGGGGATTGTGGTAGCACACCAGCTTGGTTTTTAGGCGACTTTGATCGAGGTCCTCGCTATTATAATCTTGGGCATTATACCTACTTGCAAGAAGTGATTGATCATTATCATGGCTCATTTAATCGAATAAGTTTAGCTGCCCTAGCAGGATATAACACTGCCAGTGTTCTCACACCGCTTTGGTCAGATAAAAAACATTGCGGGATGGATGAATCCCCATTAGAATGTGAATATCGGGTCCAAAAACCAGCCATTGCATTAATCACCTTGGGTGCAAATGATGTTTTTCACTTGGATAGCTTTGAAGTTCAAATGCGTAAAGTCATTGAGACCACAATTCAGCATGGAATTATCCCAGTCCTAGCCACTAAACCAGACAATGTAGAAGGGGACCATAAAATCAATCGTATTATCGTAAGTTTAGCAACAGAATATGATATTCCGTTGTGGAATTATTGGCTAGCTGTTCAAACCTTACCAAATCATGGATTACAAGAGGATGGTGTTCATATCACTTTTGCGTCAAATGATTTTAGCAATCCGCTTAATTTAGAAGCTGGTTGGCCCATCCGCAATTTGACTGCCTTACAAGTTCTCGATCAACTTTACAAAGTCTTAAAACCATAAGGAAGGATCTAATAATGGATGACCCGATCAACGAAATTTCATTCTATATTGTAAATGACATCTTAAAGTCACCACACAAAATCCTTAAGCCAGATGAGCCACTTATATCCAGTGGGATCCTTGATTCTTTTCATTTGGTTGACCTCGCACTTTATATCGAAGATCGTTTTGGGGTTAAAATCGAAGATACCGAATTGAACCGCCAAACTTTCGATAATCTCAACCAGCTTTATCACCTTATCCAATCTAAAACAAAAGACCAATGAATTCACTAGCGAAAATTTTATTAGACACTAATGAAAAATATCCTCTTAAGCCCGCCCTAGTTCTGCAATCCGCGGGTCATAGTGATGCCACCCTTACCAATCGTGAGCTCATACAAGGTGCATCTGCTTACGCCAGGGCACTTCAAGAAAACGGTATTAAACCCGATGAAGTAGTCATTATTGTCCTCCAGCATGGGCAAGATTTAATCTTTGCTTTCTGGGGTTGCATTCTTTACGGGGCAATCCCTTCGATAATGCCTTTTCTTACCGAAAAACTATCGCCAGATCATTATCGGCAATCTCTCCAATCTTTATTTGAAGTTATCCAACCCGCTGCAGTAATTACTTATTCCGATTTTGAAAGTGAAATTCATGAAGCCATCGAAAATACAACAGTTCGATTAATATTAATAGCAGAGCAGATCCCGGTCGTAACCGACATAAACAACACAAATTGTTTTAGCCTGCAAAGAGATGAGAATTCAATCGCCTTACTCCAACACTCCTCTGGAACAACCGGACTCCAGAAGGGGGTAGCATTATCTCACCGTGCAATAATGAATCAATTGAATTCATACAAAAATGCCATCCAATTAAACCAAAACGATGTGATCGTGAGTTGGTTACCTTTATATCATGATATGGGGTTGATTGCCGGCTTTCTGATGCCAATCCTGATGGAAAATCTTCTGGTCATGATGTCTCCATTTGATTGGGTAAAATCACCAGGAAAACTCTTCCAAGCAATTACTAAATATCAGGGTACATTAGTCTGGTTACCCAATTTTGCATACAATTTTTGTACTCAAAAGATTCGCGATAAAGACCTGACCGGAGTCAATCTCTCTTCTTTACGGGCGGTGATCAATTGTTCAGAACCTATGCGAAACCAAAGTCATGAAATGTTTTTACAAAGATTTCATCCGTATGGGTTAAGAGCTGAGGCACTTTCCACATGTTATGCCATGGCAGAGAATGTTTTTGCAGTTTCTCAAGGAGGTATTGACCAACCTGTTAGCTTGGATTGGGTCAACCGATTAGCTTTGATTAATCAACAGAAAGCTTACCCAAATGAAATAAATGAAAATGCAATTTGCATGGTTTCAGCAGGTAAACCAATCGAAAACACCCAAGTCAAAGTGATTGATGCCCATGGAGCACTTGTTCCAGAGAGAGAAATCGGCGAGATTGCAATTCAAAGCGATTGTATGCTAAATGAATATTATAAGCGCCCTGATCTCACCACTTTGGCATTTCGGGATGGCTGGTATCTGACTGGTGATTTAGGTTATATTGCTAGAGGAGAGTTATACATAACTGGACGCAAAAAAGATTTAATTATTGTGGGCGGAAAAAATATCTACCCCCAAGACCTTGAACAGATTGCGAATAATATCGAAGGGGTTTATCCAGGAAGAGTGGTAGCCTTTGGCATTTTTAATGAAAAGTTAGGTACCGAGGATGTTATTTTAATCTCAGAGAGTGAGTTAACTGAAAATACCCTTCGTGATAACTTAGCTGAAGAAATCCGGGCAGCAATCAACCAATCCAGCGATATTACTGTCCGCAGAGTACTGATCGTTCCCCGAGGCTGGCTGCTTAAAACAAGTAGTGGAAAAATTGCACGATCTGCTAATAGAGAAAAGTATCTTCAAGAATTTCCAGTTTAACCTAACTAATTTTCAATCAGCGATTTATAGACCCTAACAATTTGGTTGGCAATCGTCTCCCAACGATAATTTGCTGCGTGATCAATTGCCTGTTCACTCATCTGAGTCCTTAATTCTTTATCAGAAATTAATTGATTGATCCGCATTGCTAATGTCTGAGGTTCATCAACTGGAACTGAAAATCCGGTCACGCCATCTTTCACCAAATACGCTAATCCACCTGTATTCGATGCCACTACCGGAGTCCCGCAAGCCATCGCTTCCAATGCAGCCATTCCAAATGATTCATAATAAGATGGCATTACCACTACTTCTGCCGCAGAATAATAATAGGGTAATGTATCTTGACTTTTATTCCCCAAAAAGAGGACTAGATCATGTAATCCAAACCTATCTCTTAACTCATTCAATCGAGCTTGTTCATCGGAAGTGTGTTCTAATTCATTCTCTGACACCCCTCCTATCAATATCAAACAAAATGGATTTTGAGCCCAGCTTCCGTTTTCATGTAATATTGAGACCGCCTGTAATAGAGTTTCTAAGCCTTTTAAGGGTTCAATTCGCCCAACGAAAAGGATCATTCTTTCGCAGCGGGGAATACCAATAAACTCTTTGGCTTCATCTTCCGGAATCGGGTAAAATCGTGCCAGATCAACCCCAGGCGGGATGATTTCAATTTTATTCTCATTGGCGTGATACAACCATAGCAATTGAGCTAATTCAGCAGGTGTAGCAGCAATGATGCGGTCCACTTCTCTAACAATTTTGTTTTCCCCTTCAATCCGGTATTCCCCTTCTTTTTCTTCTTCATTTCTACCTACCCGCTGTTTCATCTTTCCTAAAGTATGAAACATATGGACAATGGGAACATGCCACATATTTTTCAAATTTAGAGCAGCTAAACCGGACATCCAATAATGACTGTGAATAAGGTTATATTGACAATGTTTATTTTGAGCAAATTGATCAATTTCGTTAACAAAAACATCAATATAATTCATTAATTCTATCTTTGGAAGAGGGTGCTCCGGTCCAGCAGGAATATGGACAACTCGATTGCCATAACCTAATTCATGAACAACGTGAGGAACATGTTCGTCTTGGGAACGAGTGAACACATCCACCGAAACACCAATCGCCCCTAATTGGCGGGTTAAATCTCGTACATAGACATTCATTCCTCCGGTATCTTTCCCCCCTAACGTAGCTAACGGACAAGTATGGTAAGAAATCATAGCTATACGCATATTTTGGAAATATTTCTCCTACTAAACTTGATAATTTTCTTTGATCTGATGAAACTTTTAGTTTCCTTGCCATTCTATCATTTCCTTTGTATAATCTAAGATGAATTTTGCCACCGTAGCTCAGTTGGTAGAGCAAGCGTTTCGTAAACGTTAGGTCATGGGTTCGAATCCCTTCGGTGGCTCTTTTTTTATAGGATATATATCCATTATGCCTAATAGAACTACTCCCATTGTCATTGGAATTGCTGGAGGCACCGGCTCCGGGAAAACCACTGTCGCGAATGTGATCGTCGAACAGGTTGGAGCTGATCAAATTACCTATTTGCCTCATGACGCCTACTATAAAGACTTAGCTAATCTACCAGAAGCTCAACGAGCAGAAATCAATTTTGATCACCCTAACTCCCTCGAGACATCCTTATTGATAGAACATATCCAGCAACTAAAACGTCATCAACCCATACATCTCCCCATTTACGACTTCCGCACTCATAGTCGCACTCATGAAACGAGACTTATTCAACCACAACCTATTATCATTG